>DYLF01000068.1 GCA_020722205.1 Desulfobacca acetoxidans | reverse complement strand
TGATTTCCGTGCTGCCCGGCATAGAATACATGGCCACGGAAAAGCTCTCTTTTGCTCTCGGGGTGAATGTGGACCTGGCCGGTAAAAACACCGACGCTGCGGTGACCCCCATGTTTTCTTTGGTATATGCTTTTTAGCAGTTCAGATTCCGTCTGAATCGGCGGCGATCTGCTCCTGAATCAGACCGAAGCGGCGGGTGCGGCGCTGATAGTCGGCAATAGCCTCCAGGAACTCCTGTTCCCGAAAGTCCGGCCACAGGGTGTCGGTGAAATAGAGTTCGGTGTAGGCCGACTGCCATAAGAGAAAATTGCTCAGACGGAACTCCCCGGAGGTGCGGATCAGGAGGTCCGGATCAGGCAGATCGTTGGTATAAAGTTGTCGTTGCAACAAAGTCTGATCAATTTCTTCAGGAGTTAACCGCCCGGCCTGCACCTCCCGGGCGAGGGTTTGGATCGCCCGGACGATCTCATGGCGGCCGCTGTAGCTCAGGGCCAAGGTCAGGATTATTCGGGGTGCCGGCGGATTTTTTGCTGTGGCCCGAGCCAGCTCCTCCTGGACCTCCGGGGGCAGACGCCCCAGCTCACCGATAGTCCGCAAGGCAATGCCATTCTTCCGCAATTCTCCTATTTCGCGCCGCAGATAGCGCACCAGCAGGCCCATCAGGGCGCGTATTTCCCCCGCCGGCCGCTGCCAGTTCTCTTCTGAGAAGGCATATAAGGTAAGGTAGGAGATGCCCAGCTCCCGGGCCAGACGCACCACCACCCGCACTGATTCCGCCCCCGCCGCATGACCCCGCACCCGCCGCAAACCCCGGCGTTGTGCCCAGCGGCCATTGCCGTCCATTATGATGGCCACGTGGCGTGGCAGTCGCTGCGGATCAATATAGAGGTTCTTGCCAGTCATGCTTGATGGAAAAGGACAACAAATAGATGCCGTGTCTTTTAGAGGATAGCCGAAGGTTGCTTGTCAACATAATTGCCTTATACCTTCTGCCGCTCCCTCCTTGCCTTTGGGCGCAACTAAAATGACATAATTTCCTCTTCTTTTTCCGCCGTTTGTGCGTCTACCTGTTTGATGAATTCATCGGTTACTTTTTGAATGTCCTCCTGGGCGCGATGGGCTTCATCTTCGGGTAATTGCTTGTCATTTTTCAATTTTTTGATCTGTTCGTTGCCATCCCGGCGGACGTTGCGCAGCGCCACCTTAGCCTCCTCCCCCATCTTTTTGACCATTTTCACCAAATCCTTGCGGCGTTCGGTGGTCAAGGGGGGGATGGGCAGGCGGATGACCTTGCCGTCATTAGTCGGGGTCAATCCCAGATCAGATTTAAGGATGGCCTTTTCAATATCGCCCAACAGGGAGGGGTCCCAGGGTTGCACAGTCAAGAGACGGCTTTCCGGGGCAGCCAAGGAGGCCACCTGGGGCAGGGGCATGGTGGTGCCGTAGCACTCCACCTTGATGCGTGCGAGCCAAGCTACCGAGGCTCGCCCGGTGCGTACCCGGGCCAGATCCTGAGCCAAGATCTCCAACACCCTGCTCATCTTGCGGCGGACTTCCTCGAGTACTTTATCTTTCATGACGAGACTTCTCCACTATGGTGCCCAGTTCCTGGCCTGACAAGATTTTCAGCAAATTGCCCGGCTCCAAGAGTTTGAAAACAATGATGGGGATGTCTTGTTCCATAGACATGGTTACTGCAGTTGAGTCCATGACCCGTAGAGATTTCTCCAGCACTTCGAAGTAGGTCAGATGGGGGATCATCTTTGCCTCTGGGTCCTTGACCGGATCCCGGTCATAGATGCCGGCTACCTTGGTGCCTTTGAGAATGACTTGGGCGCCGATTTCCGTGGCCCTAAGCGCCGCGGCGGTATCCGTGGTAAAATAGGGGCTGCCGGTGCCGGCCGCAAAGATGATCACCCGTCCCTTCTCCAGGTGGCGTAAAGCGCGCCGCCGGATGTAGGGTTCGGCCACTTCGTGCATGGCAATGGCTGACATCACCCGTGTGGGCACACCCTCCTTTTCCAGAGCGTTTTGCATGGCTAAGGCGTTAATGGCTGTGGCCAACATGCCCATGTAATCCGCCACGGCCCGGTCCAAACCCATAGCACCGGCCGCCAGCCCCCGGAAGATATTGCCGCCGCCCACCACCAATCCTAACTGCACCCCCAGTTCCACAACGGATCTGATTTCCCGGGCGATCATCTTCAAGGTGGCTGGGCATAAGCCAAAGGGTTTGTCACCGGCCAAGGTTTCGCCGCTGACTTTAAGCAATACCCGCCGGTATTGTGGTGGCATCGGGCCCATGGCAACCCTCAATCCGCTCCCACCTGGTAGCGGGCAAAACGTTGGATTTTCAACTCCCCCCCACACGCTTTTCCATTTTCCTTCAACAACTGGCTGACAGTGAGTTCAGGGTTTTTGACGAAAGGCTGCTCCAGCAGGCAGACTTCCTGATAAAATTTTGCCAACCGGCCGGTGACCATGCGTTCAATGATTTTCTCCGGCTTGCCGCTCTCCCTGGCCTGGGCCTCAAAGATGGCCACCTCTTTGGCCACCACAGCCGGGTTCAGCTCTTCCCGGGCGATAGCTAAAGGATTGGTGGCCGCCACCTGCATGGCCAAGTCTTTGGCCAAGACCTTGGCCGCCAAAGTAGGTTTTTCTATGCCCAGCTCCAATAACACACCTATTTTGGCCCCGTGGTGAATGTAGGCCGCCACCAGGCCGCAGCCGTGATAGCGCACAAACCGCCGCACCCGAATATTTTCGCCGATCTTGCCGATTACCTCAGTTAAATATTCGGCTACCGAAAGATGCGGCTGCTGTTGCCAAGGTTGGCTAAGTAGCTGCTCCACATCGCCAGGAGAAGACATTGCACCCACCGGGGTGGCGGCAATCTGGGCCGCGAGGGCAGCGCCAAATTCCTGAAAGGCTTCCGTCTTGGCCACAAAGTCAGATTCGCAATTCACCTCCAGCAAGACCCCGGTGGTCTCGTCTGGTGCCAACAAGGCCCAGACCGCGCCCTCGCTGGTGGCCCGTCCCGCCCGTTTATGAGCCACCGCCACCCCTTTGCGGCGCAAATAGGTAAGAGCCTCTTCCATATTGCCGTTGGTCTCTTGCAGGGCCTTCTTACAATCCATAAAGCCGCAGTCGGTAATCTCACGCAGCTTTTTTACCAGTTCCGCAGAAATCTCCAAGGGAATTCCTCCTTCTAATCTCCTCCATTTTCCGGTGCCAAACCTTCCTCAAGCTCTTCTGCCGCAACTGCGGCGATATCTTCCGCCGCGGCTTCCTTGTCTGACAAACTCTGCAATCGCTCCTCTTTCAATCTAGCCCCTTCGATACAGGCTTCGGCGATGCGGGAAGTCAGCAGACGAATGGCCCGGATGGCGTCGTCGTTGCCAGGAATGGGATAGTCAATGATTGTGGGGTCGCAGTTGCTGTCCACTACCGCCACGATGGGAATCTGCATCTTGCGGGCTTCCTGGACGGCGATATCTTCCTTGCGGGGATCGATCACAAAAAGGACATTCGGCAAGCCTCCCATTTCCTTAATGCCTCCCAGGGAACGCTCCAATTTGGCCGCCTTCTTCTCCATCTGCAGGACTTCTTTTTTGGGAAAGCGCGAGAGTGTCCCATCCTCCCGCATGGCTTCAAAGTTCTTCAACTTTTCAATAGAACGGCTGATGGTTTGATAGTTGGTAAGCATACCCCCCAGCCAGCGATGGTTGACATAGAACATGCCGCAGCGCTTGGCCTCTTCTGCAATGGCGTCCATGGCCTGCTTTTTGGTGCCCACAAACAACACCACCCCGTCGTCGGCCACCTTTTCCATCACAAAATTGTAGGCGCTCTTAAAAAACTGCACGGTCTTTTGCAGGTCGATGATGTGGATACCGTTCCTGGCGCCAAAGATATAGGGGGCCATCTTGGGGTTCCAACGCCGGGTCTGATGGCCAAAATGCACACCGGCCTCCAACAGCTCTTTCATCGTGACATAAGACATGTAGCATTTTCCTCCTGGTTTGTCCGCCGCGCTGATGTTTGGTTTTCCACCACCCGGTTCAAGGAAACGAACCCTTCTGGCAGCTAGCCATGCGCCGAGCAGCACCAGTTGAAAGGACAGCGCGTGTGAATTTTTAGAATAAAACCTTTTAAATTTAACACATCAAATTCAAAAAACCAATAACTGGATATCCTACCTGAAATTTTTACTGGTAACATCTACCCCGGTTCCTTTGACTTGATTTTAGAGAAAATTAACCGCTGGTCAGGAATGGGTATGGAAGAGTCTCATTTCTCCTAAAAAAGTTACAGGTGTGGGGGGCTGGAGGGCAAAGTTGCCGCACAAGAAATTTTTCAAGGCGTGGTGGGATGCGGCCCAGACTTTTCCGGTTGCCAAGGGCTAGCCGACCTCTGTCTTCAGCACCGCCACAAAGGCGCTTTGGGGAATGCTGACCTGGCCGATCATCTTCAACCGGGCTTTGCCTTCCTTCTGCTTTTCCAGGAGTTTGCGCTTGCGGGTGATGTCGCCGCCATAGCATTTAGCGGTGACGTCCTTCCTAAAGGCGTTGATGGTCTCCCGGGCTATAATTTTCCCGCCGACGGCCCCTTGGATGGCAATCCTGAACTGCTGCCGGGGGATTTCTTCTTTGAGGCGCTCACACACCCGCACGGCCCATTGCCGAGCCCGCTGGCGGTGCACGATCATGGAGAGGGCGTCCACTTTGTCGCCGTTGATCAGAATGTCCAACTTTACCAGATCAGAGTCGCGGTAGTCCCCCAGGTCGTAGTCAAAAGAACCGTACCCCTGAGTCTGGCTTTTCAATTTGTCATAGAAATCGATGATCACCTCGGACAACGGCAGATCCACCCGCACTTCCACCCGTCCGGGGGTGGGATTGCTAAAGTGGGGTTCGCTGCCCCGGCGTTCCAGGCAGAGTTTCAGGACCGCGCCCACGAAGCGTTCGGGCACGATGATGGAGGCTCGGATGTATGGTTCGGCAGTCTTTTTGATCTTGGTGGGCTCAGGATAATGCTGCGGGTTGTCCACCGCCAGCACCTGGCCGTCGGTCAGGGTGAACTCGTAGCGCACGCCGGGCACGGTCATGATGAGAGATTGGCCGAATTCCCGGGCCAGTCGCTCCTGGACGATCTCCAGGTGCAACAGGCCCAGAAAGCCGCAGCGAAATCCCTGCCCCAGGGCGGAGGAGGCATCCTTCTGATAGACCAGGGCGGCGTCATTCAGTTTATATTTTTCCAGGGCATCGGCCAAGGCTTGGTAATCATCAGCGCTCACTGGATAAAGGGAGGCAAAAACCACCGGCTTCACCTCCTTAAAACCGGGAAGAGGGTCGGCGATGGGATCGGCCTCCGAAGTGATGGTGTCGCCGATGCGGGTGTCGCTTACGGTCTTGATGCCGGCGATGAGGTAGCCCACCATACCTGCGGTCAGGGCCGAGCGGGGTTGCCGCTGCAACTGGAAGATACCCACTTCCTCGACCTTATACACGCCCCCATGCGACATCAGCC
Organism: Desulfobacca acetoxidans; assembly: GCA_020722205.1. Lineage (GTDB taxonomy): Bacteria > Desulfobacterota > Desulfobaccia > Desulfobaccales > 0-14-0-80-60-11 > DYLF01. The sequence continues at coordinate 7,789 of DYLF01000068.1, read as the reverse complement.
GGATTAGGTCTCCTGGTTGCACTTTACCGTCAAACACTCGGCAACTCACCACCGCGCCGCGAAAGGTGTCGTACTGGGCATCAAAAATCAGGGCTGACAGCGGAGCTTGAAAATCCCCTTTAGGAGGAGGGATGCGCTTGACGATAGCCTCTAAGATATTGGTGATGCCAATACCCTCTTTGGCGGAGCACAAAATGGCGCTGTCAGCCTCTAATCCCAGTTCTTTTTGAATCTGCTCCTTGACCCCACAAATATCCGCCTGGGGCAGATCTATCTTGTTAATCACCGGGATGATGGCCAAGTCATGCTCCAGGGCCAGGTAAAGGTTGGCCACGGTCTGGGCCTGGACCCCCTGGGAGGCGTCCACCACCAGCAGCACTCCTTCGCAGGAGGCCAGAGCCCGGGAGACCTCATAGGAAAAATCCACGTGCCCGGGGGTGTCAATGAGATTGAGGGCGTATTCCTGACCGTCGGCCGCCAGATAGGGGAGGGTGATGGTGTTGCTCTTGATGGTGATGCCGCGCTCCCGTTCGATATCCATGGTATCCAACATCTGCTCCCGAAGCTGGCGCTCCGGCACCAGGATGGTGTGCTGAATCAGACGGTCCGCCAGGGTGGACTTGCCGTGGTCAATATGGGCGATGATGCTGAAGTTGCGGATTTGTGACATACTCTGGGTTTCAGGTTACGGGTTTTCGGTTGTGGCGATGAAAAGAACAGCGGAAGGCCGTTCGACAACTATTCTGGTGTCAGTTCACAAGCCAAACTTTTCGTTAGCGACCAATAGGCTTACGCCTCAAGATCCTTGGTGAATGAAAGGTAGATAGTGGTCCCCTGGTCAGGCTTTGATTCCACCCACACGGTTCCCCCATGCCTTTCGGCAATCTCTTTGACAATGGCCAATCCCAAACCTGCCCCTTCTTGGCGGATGGAAGTTTCATAGCGCTTGAAGATCCCGAAAATTTCTTGCGGGTTCTCGAGGTGTATGCCCACGCCGTCATCCTGCACCGAGAGAATGACGGCATCCTCCGACTCCTGGCAGCCGATGCTGATGGTGGTGAGCTTGTCGCCACCGTATTTGAGGGCGTTATCCACCAGATTACGCAAGGCTCTGAGAACATAAAGGCCGTCCGCCCGAAACTCCGGGGGGTTGGGAGGTTCACACCATTTTAGGCGGCGGCGGGCAAGTTCCCCGGCGAATTCCTCTCTGATGATTTGGAGAATATCCATCAAGCGGATGGTTTTGAGGTTTAAGGGCACCTCTTTGGTGATGATGTAGGCATTGATGCGTTTCACCAAGTTGGCGATCTGTTCGGCGGCTTGGAGAATCTGCTCGCAGTATTTTTTGCCTCTGTCGTCGAGTAGCTTCCCATATTGTTTTTTCAGCAGGTTGGTAAGCCCCTGGATGCCGATGGCGGGATTCTTCAGGTCATGAATAATGGAATAAGCAAAGAGCTTGATCTTCTCTGCACTTCTCTCTAAAGCCGCCTCTACTGCATAACGCTCGGCAATTTCCTCGTGGAGTTTAGAAATGGCTTTGCGCAGCTCAGAGGTGCGCTCTTCCACCAATCTTTCCAGTTGCTGCTGATAACGGCGCAGCTTCTCTTCAGCCTGGCGGCGCTCCGTGATATCCACCATAATGCCCTGCAAACACAAGGGTTGGCCCTGGTGGTCACGGAGCAGCCAAGCCTCATCACGAAACCATTTGACTATGCCTTCTTTTGACAGCAGGCGGTATTCCGAGACAAAAGTTTCCCCGGTGTCATGACAGCGGGCCACTTCAGCCAGAACCCGCTCCCGGTCAGCCGGGTGAAGCTGATTTTTCCAGATCTCAGGGTCTGCTTGAAAATCTGTGGCGGTAAAACCCAGCATATCTTTTATTTGGGGGCTGACATATAGAGTGGAACTGCTTTTGTCCAAGGCGGCAATGTAGGTGATGAGCGGAATTTTCTCCACTAAGGTACGGTACTTCTCTTCTGACTGGCGCCGGGCCTCTTCAGTCCACAGGCGTTCGGCGAAGCGACCGGTAAGCTTGGCGATGGCTTCCACCAGTTTTCTTTCTCTTGCAAAAAAAGGCCTCGCGCTATCCGGTGGCGGCTCCTTCAGATAACCTATGGTGAGCTCGCCCCGTCTGTCGCCGTAGACCATGATCTCACTACTGAATTTCCAAGGGAGATCTTGGAAACTTGCCGACTGATAATCTTGCCCATTGAGGGTGAGCCGGGCCGCCGCCAAGTCAGGGTATTGACAGGCTGGGGGAATACGTTTGACGATGGTGGCGAGGACTTCCTGCAGAGAAGCCCCTGGGCTTGCCACCATCCGGGCCACATCATAGAGGCAGTTCAGTTCCTTAAGACGTTCGCCAAGTTCATGGGTCTGCTCTTTTAAGGCCTCTACGGCTTGCTTATGCTCCTTCAGGTTGGCCAGGAGATGGGAGAGCCTGGCCGTGTCCAGGTCTTCTCCCAAAAACTCGCGGGTTGGTAAGTAGTAGATGTTTTCCATCAGCTCCCGGCCGACAATGACCTTAGGATGGGTGTTCAGGATCTCCAACAGCAAGGAAGCCCCAAAATACCGCCGATCATATTGACACAGGAGGAGGCAGCCCTGTTGCTGGCAGAATTCAGTTAATCTGGCTTCGAGCTCGCCGAGGCACGCTGCGCTCCACCGTCCCCGGCCAGCCCAACTCATCTCGGCAGTGAGGCGCAGAGCGGCACAGCCTTGGGTTCGAGCCCTTTGCACCTGCGCCCTAAGCCACGCCATTATGTTCTCGGAGTCGGATAACCCCCGCTGTCCAAAGAAATCGGCTATCTCGACAATGTTCATTTGGCCGGCGGCCAGATAAGGTTCCAACCTCACCTGGTTCTTTTTAAGATGAACAATAATATCTGTCGGGGGGGTCAGATCAGTGAGGTAGAAAATTTTCTCGCCGTTTGCCAGTCCTTGGGCTAAAAAGGAGGTGACGACAACGAGGCGTTCATCCTCAGTGTCATAAAGAAAACAGAGGTGATCTCCCGGTTTCAGTCCAGCCAGTTTGCGAGCCCAATCTTCAGGTGTCATGACACGGCCCACTAAATGAGTCTCGCCTTTTTCTCTTGTTTTGGCAAACTATATAATTTTTTTAATCTTATGACCACATTCCAAACGCCGCCGAGGCTGAAAATTCTTGCCAAAGGTCTGGGGGTGCTATTTTGTCTGCTCATCTCTTCGACGGTGCACGCAATATTTTTGCCGATGGCCAGATATCGCCGGGCTTTTTGACTTAAATCATAGACCTAGAGGTTAAAGTGATTATTTATGATTATAAGGCTCCATCGATACTGATGCACCTCTTCAATTTTTTAAGGGGAAAAATAATCATGGCCAAAAGACAGATCATCAGGATAGACGAAGAATTGTGCGACGGCTGCGGCCTGTGTGTGCCGTCTTGCGCTGAAGGCGCCATTGAAGTGGTGGACGGCAAGGCGAGGTTGGTGGCCGAGCGTTATTGCGACGGCTTGGGGGCCTGTCTGGGGGAGTGTCCGCGGGGCGCTCTGACCATTGAAGAACGAGAGGCGGAAGAATTTCAGGGGCCGGCTCCTTGGGCGACCGGGCAGCATACTCTGGAGTCTGGTTCTCCAGCCGCCTCAGAGCACTCCGCCCCGGAACCTCAGGCGTTTGTTTGCCCTGGCAGCCTGGCGCAACAATTTCAACCCGTGGCGACAGCTAGCGCAGCTCCCTCGGCCTTGAGCCATTGGCCCATCAAACTCCGGTTGGTGGCCCCCAAGTCTCCCTTCTTAAAGAATGCCGAACTCCTGGTGGCGGCCGATTGCGCCCCCTTTGCAGCCGGCGATTTCCATGCCAAGTATCTCTCAGGCAAGGCCCTGGTCTGCGGCTGCCCCAAATTCGACGACCTGGGGGAATATACCGCCAGATTGACGGCAATCTTAAAAGAAAACGATCTCCACGGCATCGACATCGTCAATATGGAAGTGCCCTGTTGCTCCGGACTGGTACAGGCAGTGAGGCAGGCCCTGGCCCAATCAGGCAAGAGTCTGCCGGTCACCATCACCACCATAAACGCCACCGGTCAGGTAGTGCAACAGGCGAAGATTAAAGGAAAGTGAGGGCGGCGTTATGGAACAGGTGAAATGCCCGGGTCAGGACACCCGCTTCTGGAAGTTCGATGATATCTTTACCCTGGAGTGCCCCAAGTGTGGGGCGGAGATAGAGTTTTTCAAAGATGACACCCGCCGCCGTTGCGCCTGGTGCGGGCATCTCTTTTACAACCCCAAGATTGAACTGGGCTGCGCCGAGTGGTGTCAATATGCGGAGAAATGTGTCCCGGAGTTGGTGGCGGAACGGAAGGCCATGGCTACTTTTAAAGAACGCTTAGCCGGCCTGGTCAAAGCCCGCCTGGCCGACGATCCCGTCGCTTGGAAGCAGACCGACAAAGGCCTGAACCTGGCAATGGATTTGCTCAAGGCCGAAGGTGGCGACCCCAAGGTAGTCTTTGCCGCGGTGCTGCTGCACCGTCTGGACGTCGCCCAGGCTCGGGAACTGTTGCTGTCGCTTGAGACCGAACCGGAAATCACTGAGGCCGTCGTGGCCCTGCTCACCGGAACATGTGAGGCCAATGACCCGAGCTGCCAGATTTTCCGGGACACTCTGCAGCTCCTTAAGCCTGATTCCGGCACCGCCAAGCAATTAGTCACCCGCACTGCCCGGCGCCTGGCGGAGGCGCAACCCGTGGGGACATAACCGGCGGCCGAAGCAAAGCGCCCCTGGAGGAAAAGGCATTATCTGCCTTCGTCGAGTTCTAATCTCTTGGCCAGGGTGAAGTGAAAAAAGCCAACTATATTCTGTTAGTCTTGGTTTCCTTACTGGCGGCCTTATTATTGACCGTCGCCTTGGACCGGCTGGCTGGCCTGATATTAGGACCGGCCGGTTTGATCTATCCGCCCGGGTCGGTGGCTCACTATCAGACCTTTGAATACCGCTTTACGGCGCAGATCAACTCCTCCGGCTTTCGGGATCGTGAATTCCTGTCGGGCGACCATGGCAGGTGCCGGCTGGTGGTGTTGGGGGATTCCTTCACTTATGGCTGGGGGGTGGACCTCTCCCAGTGCTGGGTCAAGGTTTTGGAAAGAAACCTCAGGGAGCGGGGTTTGGCGGTGGAAGTAGCCAACCTGGGCAAACCCGGAGCTGATCCAGCCTATTATGCCAGTCTGGCGGCCAGGGCCATCCCGGCCCTGCGCCCCCGGTTGGTAGTGGTGGCCGTCCTCCAGGGCGATGACCTGATCTCCCTGCGCTATGCCAAACCACTCACCTCACCATGGAGCACCTTGGTGCAGCTGCTATATCCTCACACCCTCAAGAGGCCGCCAGGGGCGTACCAGGTGATCTCCCAGGAAACCACCCGGCAGGAATATCAGAAAGAGGCCGCCGACATTGTCCGGGGCTTACAGGGGGAGGCCAAAACCCGGTTTGCCGGGCTGGATGAATTTGTCAGGCAAGTTTTTATGCAGGGAGAGCTGAATCCGGCCGCCATCCATATTGCCTTGCAACATCCTGATTATTTCTTGGAACCTCTAAGGCTCGACCGCCCTGACATTTCCCGGCTGGTGGAGGTCATGTCCGAACACTTTGGCTTCATAAGCCGCCTGGCCCGGGATTACGGCGCCGCCGTCCTGATCCTCTCCATCCCCAACGACATTTATGTGAGCCCGCTAAATCTGAGAAATCGGGAGAAGATGGGCTACCGGATAAACGAGAAAATGCTCACTACCGAGGCTCCGGATCAGGCCGTGCGGCAGGCGGCGGGCGCGGTAGGGCTGCCGGTGGTGGCGGTAACCGAGCAATTCAGGGCAAAAGCCGTTCACCTGCCGCTATTTTTCCCCTATGACGGCCACTTCACCCCGAACGGACATTACCTTTTCGCTGAGGCGGTGACGCCGGCAGTAGAAGGATTTCTCAGGCAGCTACAGGGGGAAGCAGGAAAGCAACCAATGATCCGGCTTAAGACCAATCCGTAAACTAATGGTCAAACAGGATATGGCTCACGTCTTTAAGGCCAGCTCCTCCAGCAAACGGTCGGCAAAGGCCAGGATAAAATCCCGCTGCTGGCGGGTGGCGTAAGCAATGCAGGAACAGTGCATGGTCTCGCGGCTACGGATAAGAAATTCAAAGCGCAGAAACCGATCTCCCAGTTCGATGGCAAACCGGTGAGGCTGGCAGCCCCGGTGCTCGAACTGTTCCGGGCTGAGCAGGTCATCGCTGAGATTAACCCACCAGATATCCTCTAGGCCGGAGGTAATGGCATGGTCGGCAAGATATGATCTGATGGCCGGCATATCGTTCGGGTTTATTTCGTCCAACAGGTATTGTCTCATTGGTCCTCCTATGCTCCCCGTTTCCCGGTCTTCAGGTCTGATGCCATCAAGAGGGCCGGGTGCGGCGTGGGATGGGAAGATATTCCACCGTCGGGAGCTGACGCGTGGGCTGAGGGAAGAGACCCATTAACTCCAGGATTTCCTTGGGCATCTCCGAAGTCACCGTTAACCCCAGGGACTTGGCGATCTCAAAGGTAATGGGGAAATCATGGGTCCAGTTGCCTTCGGTGAGCAGGCGGGCCAAGTGGTCGGCCTTTTCCTCAGGGAAATTATCGAGCAGCAGTGCCCGCACGCTGTTGCGCACCTCGACAATGGCCATCTCAGCCTGATCGGCCAACATAAGCGTGCGGTCTTCCACCTCTGCCACCCCTTTCTTGGCCACCGCCCGGAGAATGGAGGCCGCGGGCAGCTGGCCGATCTGGGGGTCCACCGGTCCCAACACAGCATGTTCGCACATGGCGATTTCATCAGCGGCCAAGGCGATCAGAGTGCCGCCGCTCATGGCGTAATGCGGCACAAAAACCGTGACTTTGCCGGGGTGCTTGTTCAGGGCATAGGCAATCTGCAGGGCGGCCAACACCAAGCCGCCGGGCGTATGCAGGATGATGTCCAGAGGGACTTCCGGGTCAGTCAGATGGATGGCCCGGATGACTTCTTCCGAATCGTGCACGTCAATATAGCGGAAGACAGGAAAGCCAAGGAAAGCCATGGTTTCCTGGCGGTGCACCAGGAGAATCACCCGGGAGCCCCGTTGCTGCTCCAGGCGGGCGATAAGGCGCTTGCGGGAGTATTCCAAAGCCTTCTGGCGGATAAGGGGCTGCAAGGCGATAAGTATCAGAAAAAACCAGAAGACATCAGCGGATCCCATTATTCCTCCGTCGGCGTCGGCCCGGGTCTGAAGCCGGCATCCACTGCAGCATAACCCCATAACCCTACCAGCATTAGACACGGGAGCAGAAAGAAGGGGTGCCTTAACACCCTTAACAGCAAAGGTGCCAACACTTCTCCGGTCAGCGGGGCGGGATAATAGGAGGCCAAATACTCTTGGGAAAACAGGATCAGGAAGGCCAGCAGCATCAACCCAAAGAGGAAATTGGCCACTAGTATGAGAATAATGCCTTTACGCCGCTCCTGCTTGTAGAGTTGGCCCAAACCGGGGAAAACGAAAGTTGAAAGCAGAAAAGCCTTGATCGATGAACGCATAAACAAATCTTACCGAAAGACGACCTGATAGGCAATAGGTAGAAGACAGCAAGCAAAGCAAGGCCTATAAAAATATTGCATCCCCTCGCGGATATGCTAAATTATCATCGGTTAGCCGCTGCACGACGGCGCCCACATTTGATCCCCGGTAGCTCAGCAGGTAGAGCGGGTGGCTGTTAACCACTTGGTCGGCGGTTCGAGTCCGTCCCGGGGAGCCA
>DYLF01000067.1 GCA_020722205.1 Desulfobacca acetoxidans | reverse complement strand
TTGGTGCCGAAGCGGGGACTCGAACCCCGACAGGCCGATGCCCACTAGACCCTGAACCTAGCGCGTCTACCAGTTCCGCCACTTCGGCTTCTTGCCTACCACGAGCTTTTTTCACCCTTGGCTGGCTTTTTGGCAAATTTGTATTTATAATAAAAATTTAAGGTCGTCAAGGGATTTTCATGAAGGTGCTGAACACTCATGGTGTATTATGATCTCCCGCCGGACTCCAAAGTTTTCTCCCGCACCGTCGTCACCATCGGCAATTTCGACGGAGTCCACCTGGGGCATCGGAGTATCCTCTCCCGCGTTTGCCAAAGAGCCAAAGAGTTGCAGGCCCAGACAGTGGCCGTCACTTTTGACCCGCATCCCATCAAAGTCCTGCGTCCTGAGGTGGAGTTGCCTCTCCTTACCACCCAGGAGCAAAAAATTCAGCTTCTGACCCAAGCCGGCTTGGAGGTGGTGGTAGTGCTGCCATTCACCCCTGAGTTTGCGGCCCTGTCAGCCCGGAATTTTGTCAGGCGGTATTTTATTGAGCGTCTGCAGGTGCGGGAAGTGGTGGTTGGCCACGATTACTGTTTCGGTCGTGGCCGGGAAGGCAACATCGACCTGCTCAAGGAGATGGGGCGGGTCCATGGCTTTACCGTGCAGGTGGTTTGGGCGGTGGAAGTCAACGGTGCCGTGGTGAGCAGTTCCCTCATCCGGGCCATGCTTCGGTTGGGGAAGGTTGAGGAAGCTGCCCAGCTCCTGGGACGCCCTTATGGAGTGGCCGGTCGGGTGGTGCCTGGCAAAGGCCGGGGGGGCGCCGTGTTAGGCATTCCCACCGCCAACCTGAACTCAGACAACGATCTGTTGCCGGCCACCGGTATCTACACGGTGTGGGTACAGCACCAAGGTCAGATTTATCCCGGAGTGGCCAATATCGGCACCTGCCCAACCTTCAATAATAACGACCTCTCTCTGGAAGTCCACCTTTTGGATTTTCACGGCAACCTGGTGGGGGAACAACTGACGGTCCAGTTTGTCCAGCGCCTGCGGGAGGAAAGACGTTTCCCTTCGGTGGACGCTCTGGCCGCCCAGATTCATGCCGATATCGCCAAGGCCCGCCAATCTTTGTTGGACAGCACCCCACCTGAGCACTTTAGACATTCTCCCTCCCCTTAGGGAGAGCCGAGGGTATTTGATTTTTATCCTGGTCTGGCTAGCTCAGCTAGCCAGCAAAGCAGATTGGTGATAGCATCCGATTTAACAATAACAACTGAAAGCGGGAAACCGTCTTTTTAGGGAGGCCGCCATGCTAGTACAAGACTGGATGACCCGAGACCCGGTCACCGTTACTGATGACACCGCAATGATGAAAGCCATCCATCTTATGAAGCAGCATCACTTCCGGCGTTTGCCGGTGTTGCATCAAGGCAAACTGGTGGGCATTGTGTCTGATCGGGACCTGAAAGAGGCGTCCCCCTCCAAGGCCACCACCTTGGACGTGCATGAACTTTATTATCTCCTGGCGGAGTTGCAGGTTAAGGATATCATGACCAAAGATCCACTGACCGTTGGGCCCTTAGATACCGTGGAGCACGCCGCCCAGATCATGCTCGAACACACTATCTCCGGGCTACCGGTGCTGGACAACCAGCAGCGGTTAGTGGGCATAATCACCCAGTCTGACATTTTCCGGGCCTTCATGCACATCACTGGAATTCTGCAGGGTGGGGTGCAATATGCCCTACGATTGGAGGATCGCCCCGGCCTCATCGAAGAGGTGGTAGATTTATTGAGAGCGCGGGGCGCTCGTTTCGTCAGTCTCCTTTCTTCTTTTGCCGCAGCTAAGGAAAGCTTCCGGGATGTGTATATCCGGGTGAAAAATCTCTCTGCCGAGGAAGCCGAAGCGGTTCGCCAAGAACTGGCCGCCCGCTATGAAGTCCTGTACATGATCTGAACCGGCAGATGGGGGGATGGGGAACTGAAACAGACGACTCCCTGATTGCTAACCCCCAATTCATTCCTTGACAATTTTAAAATTTCATTTCAAGATAACAATAGATGCAGTAACCCAGAGCTTGGATCCAGCGTCGGCGGACCGAGACTCGGGGGCTGGCAAGGCGTGCCCCAGAGAACCGGTCTGGGGTTTTTTAATGGAAATCATCGATAATCCCCGCGACATGCAATCCTTGGCTGCCTCCTGGCAGGCACAGGGAATCAGAACCGTCCTGGTGCCCACCATGGGCTATTTCCACCAAGGGCATCTCAGCCTCATGGAGTATGGTCGGGAGGTAGGCAGCCGCCTGATCGTCAGCCTCTTTGTCAACCCTCTCCAGTTCGGCCCCAACGAAGATTACCAACGCTACCCCAGAGACCTGATCCGGGACGCCGGTATGGCGGAAGAAGTCGGGGTGGACATCCTTTACACACCCCGGGCGAAACACCTGTATCCTCCCGGATATCAGACCTATGTGACAGTGGATTCCCTGAGTCAGGGTCTATGCGGCGCCTTTCGGCCTGGACATTTTCGGGGCGTGGCCACGGTGGTATTAAAATTGTTTAACCAGACCCGACCTCAGGTGGCCATCTTTGGCGAAAAAGACTATCAACAACTAGTCATCATCAAGCGTCTGGTGGCTGATTTGGATCTCCCCATCACCATTATCGGCCGGCCCATCGTCCGGGAGCTGGACGGGCTGGCCATGAGCTCCCGTAATGCCTATCTGTCTCCGCCGGAACGTTCTTCGGCCCTCTGCCTTTATCGCAGTCTGTTGGCGGCGCGGGAACTGGTGGCTGCCGGGGAAAGGTCGCGACAGGCCATTCTGGACACGGTGCAGCAAATAATTGCGGCAACTCCCTACACCCGCCTTGACTATGCAGAGCTGGTGGATCCTGAGACCCTGGAGAAGGTTCAAGTCCTCAGGGGTGCGGCCCGTTTAATGCTGGCCGTATGGGTAGGGAGCACCAGACTCATCGACAATACCCTCCTCAAGGAGACGTAATCATGAATCGGTTTATGCTCAAATCCAAAATCCACCGGGCCACCATCACCGAAGCCAACCTGACCTATGAAGGCTCTCTCACCATCGATGCCGATCTGATGCAGGCCGCTGATATCTCCCCTTATGAGATGGTGCATGTTTACAATATCAACAATGGTGAGCGCTTCGAGACCTATGCCATCGAGGGCGAGGCCGGTAGCGGCATCATCTGCCTGAATGGCGCTGCGGCCCGCAAGGGCGCGGTGGGGGACCTGATAATTATTACCACCTTCGCCGCTTACCGAGCAGAGGAACTCCAGCATCACAATCCACAAATTGTCTTGCTGGACCAGCACAACCGCCGCCGGCCGACCCCTCTCCGCCAATTAAAATAAAGAAAAGACTTGTCCTTCTGAGTCATTTACTATAACCTTAGAAAGTTTTCAGGGCTTTCCCCTGTAAACTTTATTTTTTTCCTTGAGGAACGCCAGATGACAAAATTGAATTTTCTTTTTACTTCCGAATCGGTGACCGAAGGACATCCCGATAAGGTGGCGGACCAGGTCTCCGACGCCATTCTGGATGCCATTATCGCCCAAGATAAATTTGCCCGGGTGGCTTGCGAAACCCTGGTCACCACCGGTCTGGCCTTTATTGCCGGGGAAATTACCACCTCCGCCACGGTGGACTTTCCGGGGGTTGTGCGGGAGACCATCAAGGACATCGGTTACTGCGACTCCTCCATGGGGTTCGACTACGAGACCTGTGCGGTGCTGACCTCGATTGACCGCCAATCACCGGATATCGCCCAAGGGGTGGAAGGCCGTGGTCTTACCCCCGAACAGGGGGCAGGGGATCAGGGTCTAATGTTTGGCTATGCTACCAATTCCACTGAAAATTTTATGCCCATGCCCATCTGGTATGCCCACCGTTTGGCCGAACGCCTGGCCAAAGTCCGGAAAGACGGCACTTTGCCCTTTCTGCGGCCAGACGGCAAAACCCAGGTCACCGTCCGATACGAAAACGGCACTCCTAAGGCCATCACTACCGTGGTCATTGCGGCCCAGCACACGCCGGACATCAAATATAAAGACCTGCGGGAAGCCATCATCGAGGAGGTCATTAAAAAGACCATTCCGGCGACCTTACTGGAAAAGGACAGCCAGTTCCTCATCAACACCACCGGGCGTTTCGTGGTGGGGGGCCCTTTGGCCGACTGCGGCATGACCGGCCGCAAAATCATCGTGGACACCTATGGCGGTCGGGGCTATCACGGCGGCGGCGCCTTCTCCGGCAAAGATCCCACCAAGGTGGATCGCACCACCTCCTATATGTTGCGCCATGTAGCTAAAAACGTGGTGGCCGCTGGTTTGGCCGGTCGGTGCGAAGTCCAGGTCGCTTACTCCATTGGATTACCTGACCCCCTGTCCATTATGGTCTATACTTACGGCACCGGGGTTATCCCCGAAGACCGCATCCTGGAGATCATCAAGTCAACTTTCAGCTTCAAGCCGGCCGCCATGATCCAATATTTAGACATGCAACGCCCCATTTTCAAAAAGACCGCCTGTTATGGCCATTTCGGGCGCACCGATCCGGACTTCACCTGGGAGTACACCAACAAGGTGGAGATTTTACGCGATAAAGCCGGCCTAAAACCCTTATGCCCAACGTGAAAAACCTGAGAAAACCACACACCAGCTCGCCTCTATGGTGGAGCATGATTACTTTGCCGAAAGGATAAAACAGGAAAAGCACATGGAGTATGATGTCAAAGATATTAATCTGGCCGACAAAGGGCGTCTGCGGGTGGAATGGGCCATGCGGGAGATGCCGGTCCTAAAGTCGGTGGCGGAGCGTTTTGCCCGAGAACAGCCCTTAAAGGGATTACGTGTGGCCGCCTGTCTGCATGTCACTACCGAAACCGCCGCCCTGATGATGACCCTAAAGGCCGGCGGCGCGAGCGTCCACCTCTGCGCCTCCAACCCCTTGAGCACACAGGATGACGCCGCTGCCTACCTGGTCAAGTACGAGGGCATCCCGACTTTTGCCATCAAAGGCGAAGACAGCGACACCTATTACCGTCATATCCATCAGGCCCTGGACCTCAAGCCCCAGGTGACCATGGACGACGGCGCCGACTTGGTCTTCACTGCCCACAGTCAGCGCCAGGAGCTGCTGGAAGGCATCCTGGGCGGTACCGAGGAGACCACTACTGGCGTAATCCGCTTAAAAGCCATGGCCAAGGACGGCGTGCTCCGTTATCCCATCATTGCGGTGAACGACGCTCACACCAAATATCTCTTCGACAACCGCTACGGCACCGGCCAGAGCACCATCGACGGGTTGCTTAGGGCCACCAACCGCCTCATGTCCGGCAGTATCTTCGTAGTCTCCGGTTATGGCTGGTGCGGACGCGGCGTGGCCATGCGGGCCCGGGGCATGGGCGCCCGGGTGGTCATTACTGAAGTCAACCCCTTCCGCGCCCTGGAGGCGGTCATGGATGGGTATGAAGTCCTACCCATGAGCCAAGCCGCCAAAATCGGCGACATCTTCTGCACTGTCACCGGCGACATCCGCATCATCCGGGAAGAGCACTTCGTTCTCATGAAGGATGGGGCCATTCTGTGCAATGCCGGCCACTTCAATGTGGAGCTGGACCTGGAGGCTTTGAGCCGCATCAGCACCGCCACCCGCTTTATCCGGGAGGCCGTCCAGGAATTCACCCTAAAAAACGGCCGGCACCTTTACGTGCTGGGAGAAGGCCGCCTGGTCAACCTCGCCGCGGCGGAAGGGCACCCTTCCTGCGTCATGGACATGAGCTTCGCCAACCAATCCCTGGCGGTGGAATTTATCATGAAAAACCATGCCAATTTCGACAAGAAGGTCTATGCTGTGCCCTCAGAGATCGACGCCCGTATCGCCCGTCTGAAGCTGGCGGCACTGGGCGTAGAAATCGACAACCTCACTTCGGAACAGGAAAAATATTTGGCTTCTTACGACCTGGGGACCTAACGGGGTTTTGGGTTTCTGATTTGGCGTGGTTTAAAGATGCTATGGCAGGTGGGAAACCTAAGAAAAGGGACTGGCGATATTGCCCTGAGGAGAAAGAGGCCAGTCCCTGTTTTTTCCATATTTTTAGCCCGTTAATTCCAGTTCTTTTCCTATCGTCTTTCGCCCATTGACGATCCTCGTATCGTCTCCGCTATTATGGTATGTATTTCCGGCGACATGGAGGTAAACCGCACATGGGCCTCGTGGCGTCCCTCTTCGGTCGGCTTCACGGCAACGACCTTGCCGTAAATTTTCCCCGGCAGTTCCGCCCGATTAGCATCAAGGAGTTGCAGGCGCACGTCCTCCCATTCCACCAATTCCCCTTCATAGGTGAGGTCAGCGCCGATTTCGGAAAGCCGCACGATGGCGGCCTGAGAAGGTGTACCGATGACGATCTTCTCGCTGAGGCGATACACATGCAGGTTCAACTTCGTCGGCAGGGGCACCAAGGTTTCAAACCTGGGTTTCAGCCTGATATGGTCCGGCCCCCGGAGACCCCGGACCTCATAGAGGGTGGTAAACCCCGGCACCCCTTTCATCTGCACCTGGAGAATCTCCGCCACCTCCACCATCTGTTGCACCTGTTTGTAAGTGTCGTGGCCGATGAGCACCTGACCTCCCAGAGAGAAGGACTCCATCCGCCCGGCAATGTTCACCGGCGCCCCGATGACGCTGTATTTGGCTCGCAGGTCGGAGCCGATGTTCCCCACCACCACCGTGCCGGTGTTCACTGCGATGCCCATTTCCAGGTATGGCAGTCCCTCAGCCAGGTTTTGGGCATTGATCTCCTCCATGGCTAATTGCATTTTTAAGGCACATTTAATGGCCCGCAGCGGATGATCTTCCATGGGGTCTGGGGCTCCGAAGAAGGCCAGGATGCCGTCGCCGATGATTTCGTCAATGATGGCCTGGTGATCCAAGAGAATCTCAATCATTTTTTCCAGATAGCGGTTCAGGAAAGTGATCACCTGCTCCGGCGCCATCGTGCTCGTTAAGGCGGTAAAGCCGCGCAGGTCGCTCATCAGTATGGAGACTACTCTGATCTCGCCACCCAGTCGGCGCGCTTCTTTGGATTCCAGAAGCTTCTGCACCACCTCGTTGGTCACGTAACGGCCAAAAGTGTCGCGGATAAAATCCCGCTTGGCGATATAGTCCGTGAGCTGAATGCCCAAGCGGTTGAAAGAATGGGCCAGATCCCGCACCTCCCGAGCCCCTCGGGTTGGCACGGTCACTGAGAAGTTGCCTTCACCGATTTCCTCCACGCCGTCTCGGAGGCGAACCAGAGGCCGAGAGATGGTGTCTGAGAACCTGAGGCCGAACAGGGTGCCGGCCAGGCAGAAGATTAGGCCGCCGAATAAACTGGCCATTTCGGCCCGGTCAGCCATCCGGTCGGCGTTTTCCACCACGGCTTGCTTGGCCCGGGCCACCACTTCCTGGCGCGCCCGGCTGATTTTGTCGTGCACCGGCAAGAAAAATTCGTCGATATTTACCGCCGCCGCCACAATGAAGGGGGTTTGGGGAACCTGCACCAGAACCATAAACTTTTGGCGTTTCTGATTCTTTTTATCCAGAAAGGTATAGTAGCCTTTTACCTTGGTTTCGGTGAAGGCCCGGCTGACCAGGCCCCACATCTCCGGGAATTCCTCCGCCCACAGGCAAAAGTTTTTTCCCTCCACACTGGGGTTGGGATGCAATACTGAGACACCTTTATTGTCCAGCAGATCCACGTAGCCGGCCACACCATCCGGGGTGCGGATTTCCGAGGTAGCCAACCGTCTGAGATTACTATCCCGCCGCATCCTAGAGTAATCATAGCTCTTCTTGCCCCCCAGCATCTGCCCTAACAGACCCGCCAAATCCGAGGCGAAATCCTCCACCACAAATTCCCCGTAATCGGTTAGAATTTCTTGGGAAATCTGCAGATTGCTCTGAGTTACCTGTTCCACGCCATCTTCTGTAAAGGCCAGGTTCTGCTCTTTCAACCTGTTGCTCACCAGTTCAGCTCCCACCACCATCCCCACGGTAAGGAGAAAGACGAGGGCCAGATACGAGAGAATCAGATAGGTACGGATGCTCATAGTCTCTCCACGTTGTCTGCAAGAAGTGGGCTACGCTTTTTAACTCTTTCTTTCGGAGTATATAACTTTTCGGCAAGTTCGTGGGACAACCCAAGCAGGCGGGCGGGAAAAAAGGCGGAATCAAAAGAGGGGGGTGGGGCTTTACTATCTGCTCCCCAGCTTCTCATAATCTCACTCTCTTGACAAAGACCATATTCACATTATATTTACACGGTAACTGGGGGATCGTCCAACGGCAGGACTGCAGACTCTGGATCTGCCTATCTAGGTTCGAATCCTAGTCCCCCAGCCAAGTCAACCCACTTTCCCTGAGGCAAAAAAGCCGGGGGCGCAAAAATTTACGTCCCCGGCAGGTTCCAGGATTGCAACTCTGATCTATTATTTTTCCCAGGATTAGTCTTGGTAACTGAAGTACTCCCGCCGATTGACCCCGGTCAGCACCAGATAAGACCTTTCAGCCAACGCCACAGCCGCATCCCCAGGACTCTTGACCAGGAGGGGAAGACCACCATGATCTGGTTGGAAAATGGGCTATCCATGAAAACCCGCTCAATCGCTGCAACAAGCCGCGAAGTAATACATAATCCCGTAATCCAGATCAGGAATAGTAAAGGTCACGGTCTGGCCGGCCATATCCGGGGTGACTTCTTTGGTTATCTGAGGGGTTCCGGCCTCCCTCTCCGCCTCCGGGCTGGAGCCGCGGAAGGGGGAAGTTTTGTAAAAGAGCGTACACGAAGTCAAGCCTGTGAGGGGGCCGCCGTCCACATCCACCGTGGGCAGAACCACTTTCACCTCAAGCACCCGGCCCTGAAAGACCGGCTGCGCCAATACCGGCGCCGCCGGGGGAAAATTATCCATAGTTGCCTGGGCTTCGTTGGAAAAAGGACTCTCTGGCATAATCTGTCTCCTTTTCTCTAGAGTTTCTCTCCGATACTTTCATACTCTGCCACAGCCCCCCATTTCTGTCAACTCCTGGAAAGCGGAGATTAAGCTCAAAGTTCCGAGCCTTGGGTACTTTGCTTATTTGGTGGCGGCTTATTATATGGGCGCGGCAATAAAAAAACACAGGCTGCCAGCCTGTGTCTTCTGGCCTCTAACAGCCGACCACCAACCACTAATTAATGAGGTGCCGACACACCGGGCAGTAAGGATTGGCCCTGATAGGTTCTTCCCGGAAGAGAAAGGAATCACCGCGAAAAAGCAACAACCTGCCGACAAGGGCTGGCCCCAGCCCTCCCAGCACCCGCAAGACTTCGAGAGCCAACAGAGCCCCAATAATACCGGGCAGGGGGCCGATCAGGCCGGGTTGTCTCTCCGGCAGGCTGCTAGGGAAGGCGCAGGCCAGACATGGTCCCTGGCCCGGCCAAAAAGTGGTGAGCACTCCATCCATCTCCCAAACTCGCGCGTGCACCAGGGGCAGGCGATGTTTCACTGCCGCTTGGTTGAGAATATACCCGGCCGTGGAGCTACCCATGGCATCAATCAACACCTGGCAACCTGAAGTCAGCCGCGTGACGTTGTGCTCCGATAGAGCTTTGCCATGTCCTTCCACCAGCACGAAGGGGTTGACTTCCTTAAGCCGACGCTCGGCCACCGCGGCTTTGACTTTCCCCAGATCGCGCTCCCGGTAAATAACGCTGCTATTTAATTCTGCCAAGGAGACCCGCGCCTGGTCTACTACACGTAAACACCCTACCCCCGTTGCTAACAGGTGTAAGGCCGCCACGGAACCCACCCCCCCACCGCCGGCGAGCAACACCCGAGAAGATTTCACTTTCTCCTGGGCTTCCCGCCCCCACTTCTCCAGGGCTATCTGTAAGGAATAACGGGTAACTTCCGCGGGACTCAGGTTGTTAACGCTCATGGCTTATCCTGACAGACGCAAGGGGAGGGCTGCTTCATCCCTCCCCTCTATTGTTCATTTCACTTACTCCATCGGCTTGGTCCCCCCTGAACTTTAATGCTTACTGCACCAGCTCACACCTTTCCCCCAAAAAACTTGCCTTACTACCCCTTGGAAGGGTGTCTTAAAAGCCAAGCCGTCCTGAGCTGGCCTTCTTCCCCTGAAATCTTAGGAATCACTATAATCAATCCCTGGGCGGTGGTAATTCCGTCTAAGGGAGCTATTGTTAAACTTTATCTCATATAATTAAGAAGTTAATCTTCACATTCCCGATGCCGATATATGTCATAAGATTTCGGGAAAACCGGGGTGTTTTCTTCCTTTTCCCCTCCGCCCCTTCGACTTGAGACCCGGAATCCGGAATTTTTAGAGCATTTGCTTATGAATTAAGATTTCACTCAGAAATCATGAAAGGTTTTTCCCCCTCTCCGGGTTGTCTCCACCCATAAGCCGGGGGAGAGAGGGCAAGAAGGATTTTTCAAGACATAAGGTATTGCAGGATGAGCAAGATATTAGACCAGCAACTGAAAGCGGTCGTCATCCGGGGTCCCGCCCTGGGAGAACTATCAGAAGGTTTTGTCGCCTTGCCTCTGGACCACATCACCACCGATGCCCCCATTCCCTTTGACGTCTTCCTGAAAGTAAAAACCAATGAATTTGACTCCCGTTTCGTTAAAGTCTGTTCGGCCGGCCAAGCCTTTGAAAAAGAATGGTTGGCCAAACTCAGTAATCTAAAGATTTCCTGGATTTATTACCATGTCGAGGACGAAGTCGGGGTCTTAAAATATTTATTGGCAAAAACTGACAAGATTCTTTTGGATAAAAAGCGCTCTAACCAGGAAAAGATTAACCAGTTGCATGACGTCAGTCAGGTCTGGCTGCAACATATTTTTCGCCGCGGCGTCTCTCCTGACAGTAATCGACTGAGGGTGGCCCAACACCTCACCAGCTCCTTCTTCGAATACCTCCAGCACGACCCCGCGCCCATGCACCATTTGTTGGAAATGCGCCGCCATTTCTATAGCCTCTTTATTCACACCATGGGAGTCTTTGTCTTGGGGATGGCCTTCCTGGGCCACCTCGGCTGGTCTGCCCGCGACGCCCAACACTTCGGGGTGGGGGCGCTGGTGCATGACCTCGGCATGATCAAGGTCCCCAAGGACATTATCAACCAGAAAGAACCCCTCACCAAGGACCAGAGAAACATGATCCAATGCCATACTATGGAGGGCTTCCGCCTATTGAAGAATCAGCCTCATCTCCGGAAGGAAACCCTGTTGATGGTCATGCAACACCATGAAAATTGTAATGGCACCGGCTACCCCAGCGGCCTGAAGGCTCCCCACATCCATCCTTGGGCCCAGATTCTCAGAATTGTGGACAGCTATGAAGCCCTGACTGCGGTGCGCCCCTGGCGGGGGCCGGAAACTCCCGCTAATGCCCTATGGATCATGCGCAATGATTCACAAAAAAAGCAGATTTATAATAAACAATACCTTTCGGCTTTTATCAAATTTCTGGCTATCCATTAGCATCAAGTGCCGAGCGGCAAGGTTAATTTTCTTAAATTAAAAGCCTTGGAGGTTGGCAGAGAACAAAATGGTTTTCCCTACCCGTTATTTTAAGTGGTTGGCATGTTAAGAAGAAATTTTCTCGATTACCCTTTGGAAGCCAGCGAAATTATTTTGTCGGCCGGCACCGAGGACTCCGACCATTATATGCCTTTCGTAGTCTCGCATCTCAAACATGGCGATAAGATCCCTTTTAACCTCTATATTAAGGTCAAAACAAAGAACTCTCCCGACCCGCAATATCTTCTCTGTTGCTCCCGAAATCAGATCTTTCACCGTCGGTGGTACCGCAAGCTCAAACATTTAGGGGTCTCCAGCTTATATTTCACTTCTGCAGACCTCGACTGCGTGACAGATTTTTTGGAAGAACAATTGGATGCTTCTATTCACTCTGAAAAAATGGATAACCTGCAGAAGGGGATTTTCACTTACGAGATTATTCAAACCTGGACCAGAAATTTTTTTACCTCAGATAAAATGCACGCCACCCCGCAGGTGAAACGCTCCCTGAAATTCATAGATCGCTTCATGCATATCATTCGCCAGGAAAATACCCACCTCGGTTTTGTCTTTGATATTCGGCAGCACGATAACACCCTTTACAACCATTGTCTCAACGTCAGTATGTTAGGCATGGCCTTCGTCACTTATCTCGGCTGGCCCCAGGAAAAAGCCCGGGATTTCGGTCTGGGGGCGCTATTGCACGACATCGGGATGACCAAAAACTCTTGTGAGCTGTTGCAAAAAACCGGCCCTCTCAGCTGGGAAGAACGGGAGCAGATCGAGCGCCACCCTAGCCGCGGCTTTGCTCTTCTGAAAAATTTCACCTGTATTTGGCGGGACCCTCTATTGATGGTGCTGCACCATCATGAAAACGGCGATGGCTCAGGATATCCGCAGGAGCTTAAGCTACCCATGATTCACCCCTGGGCTCGCATCTTGCGCATTGTTGACAGTTATGAAGCCATGACCTCGGCCCGACCTTGGCGTCAACCTTGGTCTCCTCAGGAAGCCCTGCGCATCCTGCGTTCCGATTGGGAAGTCAGCCAGATTTATGACCCCATTTATCTCAAAGCCTTCATCAAGTTTCTCTCCCAGATCTGATTTGATTCACCATTGACCGCCTGTTTATGCCTAAGGGGTTCAAGGTTCAAGGTTCCAAGCCGAAATGGTGGCAGGGCGAACTTTTCATGAGCTTGGGATGCCGATAGTCATGATGGGCCGGTATTACTAGGGGGAAGGGTGAGGGGTGAATAGAACCCGGAAAGAAAAGGTAAAGGTTTACTCCTGGTCATCCTCCTCTCTGCTCGGCTCCAGGCCGTAGGCTCGCAGTTTGCGGTAAAGGTGAGAGCGCTCCAGCCCGATTTTCTCCGCCACAGCGCTGACGTTCCCCTGGCTTTCAGCCAGCTTGCGGCGCAGGAATTCCTTTTCGAACCAGGCCCGGGCCTGACGGAAGGAGGGGAGCCGGTAGAGGTCTTCCAGGGACCCAGGCGGAGCAGAGCCGGGAGGGGAAGCCAAAGGCAGGTCCGCCAAACCAATTACCGGACCGGGGGTGAGAATAGCCAAGCGCCAGATGAAATTCCTCAATTCCCGGACGTTCCCCGGCCAATCCATGGCCGACAGGGCCGCCAGCAGCTCCGGAGTCAGGGTCCTGGGCGGTGTCTCATTGTCTCGGGCCAGCTCTTTGACGAAATGATTGGCCAGTAAAGGAATATCTTCCCCGCCGCTCCCTGAGCGGCGGCACTGACAAAGGAATGACGTTAATGCGGGGATACAGGTCTTCCCGGAAGG
>DYLF01000066.1:12032-13460 GCA_020722205.1 Desulfobacca acetoxidans | reverse complement strand
TATGGTTTTGACCTGGCGGGTTGTTTCAAGTGGCGGGGCTTATCCCTGCAGGCGGAATGGGCGCGGGAGACCTACCGGGCCTATGACTATCCATGGAAGGTGGGTTATTTCCCTACCGTGGCTGCGCACCGGGAGGCTTGGTATGCATCTGCCGGTTACTTTGTGCTGCCCAAGCGCCTGGAGGTGGTGGGGCGCTACGCCTACGCCAACCGGCTGAAGGACCGCAACGTTCTTAACACCGGACTACTGGCCAGTACTGACAATATCTCGGCCTGGGATCACGGCATCCTGGTGAACAACGCCATAGAGGGCATCCTCAGGGAGGCCACCTTTGGCATCAACTATTATATGAAAGGCCATCTCCATAAGTATATGGCAGACTTCAGTTGGCTGCGGCGGGATCTGTATGGGGCCGATGATCAGGAGGATTGGCGCTTTCGGTTCTTGGCGCAGTGGTTTTTCTAGGCTGAAACTACCGGCCGGTGGGAAAAGGGGTCCTGGTCGGACCCCTTTTTTTATGGCCAGGGGCCGGGACCAGGAGGAAGCGGAGAAGGGACGAGGGAATTTTCTTTTTCAGAGGCGGTGGTTCATGATAATTTGGAAGGGGCAAGACCCGGTTTTCTTGCTCCTCATTTCTAGAGCTAGGAGGCGATGGTGTTTGATCCGAGAAGTTTTGGGCGGAAGCAGGACAGGGTATCGGTGCTGCTGGCAGCCTTGCTTTTCATAGCAGGTTGCGCCAGCGGCCCGGCCCCCCGGCCGACGGTGGCCGGGATTAGCAAGGTATTGGTGGTGGGTTTTCCGGGCCAGGTCTATGACCAAGGGGATCGAGGGCGGGCGATCCTTAAGCTGGCCAAGGACAAGTTGATGGCGGCGTCGAATTTTGAAGTCCTGGTGGACAGCCGGGACTTGCAGGAGCTGGGCCTGGTGAATTGGGGGAGCCGGGGTGAGCCTTGCCTGACCTTCAGGATGGAAAATCCTCGGCAGGCGGCTGCCCTTAATAAAGACAGGATAATGGCCCTGGCCAAGGAGAATCAGGTGGAAGCGGTGATGGTGGGGGGGGTGAAGCTCTTTAAGTCCGCGGGCTACAGTCCCGGTCCCAGCACCACGGATGACGAGGAAGACGGGCACCTGGCCCTGAGGGCCCGGGATATGGGGGGGGTCGGGCTGCGGCTGCTGGGAGACGCCGACAGTGGTGTGACGTTGGAGGCCATCCTGGTGGGGGCGGACGGCAGTTGCCGCTGGCACGGGGAGATAAAAACCAGTTTAGGTGCTGCCAGCGGGCTGAAGTCCATGGCGGGCGTGGGCCTGATCTCCCGGCAGGAGATAGCCTACGAGCGTATTACTCGGGGACTGGAACAGTTGTTTCTGACCCTGCCCAAGAGATAAGCAAAGGACAGGAGGTATGGGAGGCTCGCCGCCGTTATTTTC
>DYLF01000066.1:0-11932 GCA_020722205.1 Desulfobacca acetoxidans | reverse complement strand
CCCGGAGCCAGTAGTTTTTAAAGACCACGGCTGACAGGACATAGCCTAAGGGGACGTTGATGGCCACGGCGATGGTGAAGGCCCAGAAAGGCTGGCTACCGAACTGGAAGAGCTCCTTAAAGCGGGTGGTGAAGCCGATGCTCAGGAAGCAGAAGATGAAAGTCCAGGTGCGCAGGGTCTTGATGGGTGACACCACCAGGGGTTGGACGGACTTTTTGAAGACCTCCGGGCCGGAATAAAGCCCTACCAGGCCCCTGATAATGGAGGCCAGGAAAAAGCCGCTGACGAATTTGGGGAAGCGGGCCCAGATTTCCCCGATTCCCACGCGCCGCTCCCCGGCGGCTCGTTTTTCCCAGAGGGTCACGGAGATTACCGCCAGGACAAAGGACCAGATGCCGATCCAGATGTCCCGGCCGATGACCTTCATCATAGTGAAAGAGCGGATGGCGGCCTCATGGCCGATGGCGGCGGCGGCAGCGAAGCCGGCGGCGTCGGCGAATTCCGAGGTGCCGATCCAGGCCCCGGAGACTCCCGGTTCCAGTTCCAGCCACCGGCAGACAAAGGGGAGGATGAAGATCATGACGGTGGCCCACACCGCCACCAACATGATGGTGACGGAAATGTGGTCTTTATGGGACTGCACCGCCCCGCCCACCGCAATGGCCGCGGACACCCCGCAGATGGAGGCGCCGGCGCCCAGGGTAGCGCCGAATTGGGGCGGCAGGTGAAAGATACGAGTGGCGGCCAGATAAGCGGCCAAGAAAGTGGAGACGGCGACAATGGTGGCCTAGAGCAAGGCAATATGGCCGCTGGTGATGATCAGGCTGAAGGGCAGGGTGGCACCCAGCAGGATAATGCCGGTCTTAATGTAGTACTCCACCCGAAAGGCGGTGGCGAACCAGCGGGGGATGCCGATGGTGTTCCCCAGCACCAGGCCCACCGCCAGGGCCACCAGGGGGGGTTCCAGGTTATAGACGCTGGCGTACTTCCAATTACAGAGCACATAGATGGTTAGGGACATGAGATAAAGGACTACGAAGCCCTTGAAATAATCGATGATGTCTAGGCCCATGATGCCGCAGCTCATGGTAAAGATGGCCAGCCACAAGAGGAAGTTGACGATATACCAAGGCCATTTGGCCGCCAAATCACCTGGGATCTGAGACCAGGAGGTCCATTTGGCCGGGGAGACTGCGCCCA
Organism: Desulfobacca acetoxidans; assembly: GCA_020722205.1. GTDB lineage: Bacteria > Desulfobacterota > Desulfobaccia > Desulfobaccales > 0-14-0-80-60-11 > DYLF01. The sequence goes on along the minus strand of DYLF01000066.1, from coordinate 10,732 downwards.
ATTTCAGGGAGGCGCCCCCGGCGTAGAAGAGGAGGGCCAGGATAAGCAGACCCAGGGCCAGATAAATGGCCCAATAATCCTCCTTCTGGAGCCAGATGGGCAGTTCCCGTCGACTGGTGGCTTTCTCCTCCGCCATAGCAACACCTCCCTGAGGAGAGCTTATTTAATAGCTTTATTGCAATAATAATAGAGGCAGTAAAGATGCTTGGCAGGTTTTTTGATGAGCGAGGATGGCATACTCCACCTGGGTTGCCATCCTTGAAGTGAAAAACAAAAAGGGCGCCGGTGCACCCTGGGGATGGTGGTTATTTGCCGTCACCCCGCTGAGTCAGTTCTCTATTTTAGCCACTTTGAGGGCCTGCAGGCCCTTGGGCCCCTCGTTGACCTCAAACTCCACCAGGTCATTTTCTTTTAAGGAGCGGAAACCATTGCCCAAAATGTTGGTGTAATGGACGAACACATCCGGGCCTTCATCCCGATGGATGAAGCCGTAGCCCTTGGAATCATTAAACCATTTGACTTTGCCGGTGCACCGCATAACACCTCCTGCTACTAAATCCCCTGCTTTTCCTTCTCTGTCCTGCCTGACATGGCATCGGGCGGGTCAAAAAAAACGGTTGGCTTATGCCATACCGTTCACTTCCCTGTGCCCGGATGCCGTCCCACCCAAAATGAGCCGAATCTGAGGGTAGAAGCCAGCAACAGCGCCATCATTAGCACGAAACCGGTGGGGCTGTCAAGCAGAAATGCACACTCTGCCGGAGGCGGAATTCGCCCGCCTGTGCCTGCCATGACCAGTTGGTGTTGGGGCGAATGCTATCGAGTGTGGGAGCACCTTAAGGGGTGACCTCAGTTGCTCAATGAGCGGCCAAGAGGAGCCGCAGGTGGTCTTCCACGCAGTCAGCCAACACCTCTAGGTTGTAGCCGCCTTCCAGGACGGTGACGAGCCTGCCCTCGGCGCATTCCTGGGCCAGATTGACGATGTGCTGCCCCATGGCCCGGTAGCCCTCATGGGTGAGTTCCTGGTGGGCCAGGGGGTCATCCCGATGGGCGTCGAAGCCAGCGGAAATCAGGACAAACTGCGGGTTGAAGCGGCGCAGTCTGGGCAACCCTGCCGTTTCAAGGGCCTGGAGATAAACGTCGTCGCCGCTTCCGGCCGCCAGGGGCAGATTCAGGGTATAGCCCTGGCCTGGACCCCGGCCTTGCTCCTGGTGGTGGCCGGTGCCGGGATAGCAGCTCATGGGATCCTCATGCAGGGACAAGTAGAAGACTCGGGGTTCTTCTTCCAGGAGGTGCTGGGTGCCATTGCCGTGGTGCACGTCCCAGTCAACAATGGCCACCCTTTCCAACCCATATTGCTCCAAGAGATAGACGGCGCCCAAAGCGATGTTATTAAAGAAACAGAAACCCATAGCGCGGCGGCGTTCGGCGTGGTGGCCCGGTGGCCGCACGGCGCAGAAGGCGTTTTGCGCGGTGCCCTGCATGACGGCGTCAATGGCGGCAAAGACGCCCCCTACGGCCAAGCGGGCAATATCATAGGAGTCTTTGCAGATGCCGCAGTCGGGGGTCATAAATATGTGGAAGCCTTTGCGGCAGGCCTCCTGGAAACGCTGGATATAATCGGGATCATGTAGTTTCTCGATCCACGTCAGGGGGGCTTCGTAAGGGGGAATCAGCACAATGTGGTTGAGCAGGCCATCTTCCTGGATGCGCTGGTAAATGGCTTGCAGACGTTGGGGCCGCTCCGGGTGCAGACCTCCCGGGTTATGGAGTAGATAGCGCGGGTCATAAACATAGCCGGTTTGAGGTGACATTGAATCCTCCAACAGTTGGGCAAATAACTGAGATGACAAACTGGGCAATTTGGTGGTTGATTAGTTTATTGCCTCTTGCATCGGAATGGAATAGAATTTTCTAAATTGTGGGTCAGTCACCTGGTGCCAGATCGGCGGCGTCCAAGAGCCCCTGTTTGATCATGGTGTTTTCCACCTGAGCCAAGGCTTTTTTAAAGGCGGGATACAAACCGACGGACAACGATATGCCCTTGCGGGTGGGGACAAACTCCCCTTGGTCATTGCCGGGGACGTACACCCGGATATCCAGCAGGCGGCGGCCTTTAAATTCCGAGAGCGACAGGAACAGCACTTCTCTGGCATTTTTGGTGACTTTACTGATTACTTCTGACATATCTCCTCCTCCCTGACCGGCAATAAACTGCCGGGTTGGGAAATGACTTCACTTATCTGGAGGCGCTTGTCAACAACTTTTCGTATGCAACTCTATAATACTTTAACCAGACAGAAGGAAATCTTCCAGCCCTTGAGAGAGGGTCGGGTGGGCCTTTACGCCTGCGGGGTGACGGTTTATGACGACTGTCACCTGGGGCATGCCCGGTCGGCGGTGTTTTTTGAGGTGGTGGTGCGTTATCTGCGCTGGCTGGGTTTTGAGGTTACCTGGGTGCGCAACTTCACGGACATTGATGACAAGATCCTGCGGCGGGCGCAGGAAGACGGCAAGCCCTGGGAAGAGGTGGCGGAGCATTATATTGCCTCCTTTCAGGAGGACATGGCTGCTTTGGGGGTGCCGCCGGCGCAGATTGAACCCCGGGCCAGCCGGCACATTGAGGAGATGCTGGAGATTATCCGGCGTCTGGCAGCCAGGGGTTTTGCCTACCAGGGTGAGCCGGGGGGTGATGTGTACTTCCGGGTGCGGCGTTTTCCCGGGTACGGGCGGCTTTCCGGCCAGAGGCTGGCAGACATGCAGTCTGGGGCGAGAATAGAGGTGGATGCGGCCAAGGAAGACCCCCTGGACTTTGTCTTGTGGAAGGCCAGCAAACCAGGTGAGCCGGCCTGGCCCAGCCCCTGGGGGCCAGGTCGCCCCGGTTGGCATATAGAGTGCTCGGCGATGGCCATGAAGTACTTGGGGGAGACCTTTGATCTGCACGGCGGCGGGCTGGATTTGGTGTTCCCCCATCATGAGAATGAGCTGGCCCAATCGGAGGCGGCCACAGGCCGGCCTTTTGTGCGCTATTGGCTGCACCATGGTTTGTTGACCATCGATCAGGAGAAGATGTCCAAGTCCTTGGGCAATTTTTTTACGGTGAAGGAGGTGTTGGCCCGTTTTCCGGCGGAGGTGGTGCGGTTTTTTTTGATTAATAGCCACTACCGCAGTCCCTTGGATTTTTCCGATGCGGCCCTGGCGGAGGCCGAGACGGCTTTGGTGCGTCTATACACCCCCTTGGCCCGCCTTCGGGAGAGACTGTGGGCACAGGGGGTAGGGGGTGGGGCGGTGGCTCAGGAGGAAGGTTTAGTGGGGCTCGCCAACGAGGAAAGGGAGAAGCTGGCCACTCTCAGGGAACGATTTTCCCAGGCCATGGCTGATGACCTCAACTCGGCGCTGGCTTTGGGTTACCTTTTTGAAGCAGTGCGCCTGATCAACCGCCTGCTGGAGCAGCCGTCGGCGGAACCGGGCTATGCGGGATTACTGCGGCGCGGTTATCAGGATTTGGTGGAACTGGGTGGTGTTTTGAACCTGCTTCAGGCCGACCCGGCGGAGATGCTGCGCATCTTGCGGCAAGAGCGCCAGGATTTGGCTATCTCCCCCGCAGAAATTGAGGAGCTGATTCAACGTCGGAGCCAGGCCCGTCGGGAAAAGGATTGGGTGGCGGCGGACGCCATCCGCCAACAACTGGCAGCCAAGGACATCATTTTGGAAGATACCCCTCAGGGGACAATCTGGCGGGTGAAATAAGGAGGGAATGATCCCCTCACCCCGTCTCTCTCACAAGGGGGGAGAGGGAGAAAAGAGGAGTTTTTAAGGGCGGCCCTTGGGGGCCCGGTTTTCCCTTTAACTCTGGAAAAGAGATGATATAATTTCCTTATTGCTCAGGACGGGCGGCGGCCTGCAGAAGAAAGAGACCAAGAGCGACAGCCAATCCCACCACTTCACGTTTCACCTTCTCTCCCTGTCAGGTGGGCATCCAGATCATCCCGGTAAATCATGCAGGAAGAAAAGAAGACACGGGGGCGGACTCCTGTCAGGTGATGGTAGTTTTGCCACTCCTGCCCTTCAGCAAAGAGGTGGGATATGTCAGTCGACTTGGCGGCGGCCTTGCCGGCTGGAGAAATAAGGCGGGCCAGGGAAGAGGATTTAGAGAGAATTCTGGAAATTGAGCAGCTGGCTTTTGGGCAACAGTGGGATTATTACCAATTTAAGGCCTCGTTGGATGACATTTTTTTGGTCTATGTGGATCAGGAGATTGTTGGGTTCATTGTGGCCTGCTGTTGCAGTGTGTCGCAACGGGGGCTTATTCTGCGCTTGGCCGTCCACCCGGAACAGCGGGGCAAAGGCATTGGCACGGCCCTCCTCCAGGCTGCCTTGAAAGAGCTGCAGAAGAAAGAATTGACAGACGTGGAGCTGGACGTGGAGGTGGTGAAGAGGGGGGCCAGAAAGTTGTATGAAAAGGTGGGTTTTCGGGTGGTGCAGGTCTATGGGCTGAGCGAAGATGAAGACGACAGCTTTTTTATTATGCGGCGGCCCCTCTGTCTAGAGGAGAACATAGTTTAACCTATCGGCTCGGCGGGCCGATGTTTTTTGAGGAGATGGCGGATCGATTTCACCTGGTAACCTCTTTTCAGCCTAAAGGAGATCAGCCGCAGGCCATTGCCAAATTGGTGGCCGGGGTGCGGGCCGGGCAGCCCCACCAGGTGCTGTTGGGGGTCACCGGCTCCGGCAAGACCTTTACGGTGGCCAACCTTTTGGCTCTACTTAACCTACCCACCCTGGTGCTGGCTCCCAACAAAACCCTGGCGGCTCAACTCTACGGCGAGTTCAAGGAATTTTTCCCGGACAACGCGGTGGAGTATTTTGTCAGCTACTATGATTATTACCAGCCAGAGGCTTATCTTCCGCAGGCGGACCTTTATATAGAGAAGGACGCTGCCATCAACGAAGCCATCGACCGGCTGCGCCACTCGGCCACCCGCTCGCTCCTGGAGAGGCAGGACGTCATTATTGTGGCGTCGGTGTCCTGCATTTATGGTCTGGGCTCTCCTGAGGCTTACCACGGTATGCTGCTGTACCTGGAGGAGGGCATGGAGAAAGACCGCCGGGAGGTTTTACAGAAGCTGGTGGAGATTCTGTATGAGCGCCGTGATCTGGACTTTCACCGGGGTACTTTTCGGGTGCGGGGGGACCGGGTGGAGATCTTCCCGGCCTATGAAGAGGACAAGGCCATCCGGGTGGAGTTTTTTGGGGATGTGGTGGAGTCCATCAAGGAGATTGATCCCTTAAGGGGCAGGACCCGCCGCCGTCTGCCTCGGGTCACTATTTATCCGGCCAGCCACTATGTCACTCCGGAGTTGGTGCGCCAGCAGGCCTTGGCCACCATCGAGGCGGAGCTGACGGAGCGGCTGGCCTGGTTTCGGGAACGGGGCAAGCTGTTGGAAGCGCAGAGGCTGGAAGAGAGGACCCGGTTTGACCTGGAGATGATGCGGGAGTTGGGTTTCTGCCACGGCATCGAAAACTACTCCCGCCATTTGACGGGGCGGGCGCCGGGAGAGCCGCCGCCGACACTGTTGGATTATTTGCCCAGAAGATCCCTGGTGGTGATCGATGAAAGCCACATCACCATTCCCCAATTACAGGGAATGTATCGAGGTGACCGCTCCCGCAAGGAGACTCTGGTGGAGTACGGGTTTCGCCTGCCCTCGGCCTTGGACAACCGGCCCTTGAGGTTTGATGAATTTGAGCAACGGGTTTCCCAAGTGATCTATGTGTCAGCCACTCCCGGCCCTTATGAGTTGGAGAAGGCCAAGGGGCAGGTGGTGGAACAGATCGTGCGGCCCACCGGGCTGATGGACCCGAAGATTAGGGTCAAGCCGGCTGCCTATCAGGTGGATGATTTGTTGGGGGAGATCCGGCAGCGGGTGGCCAGGGGGGAGCGGGTGCTGGTGACCACCCTGACCAAGCGGATGGCGGAGGATCTGACGGAATATTACCAGGATCTGGGGCTCAAGGTGCGCTACCTGCACTCGGACATCACCACTCTGGAGCGCATGGAGATCATCCGGGACCTCAGGTTGGGGGTCTTCGACGTCCTCATCGGCATCAATCTGCTGCGGGAGGGGTTGGATTTGCCGGAGGTGTCTCTGGTGGTCATTCTGGACGCCGACAAAGAAGGGTTTTTACGGTCTGAGCGGTCGCTGATCCAGACCTGTGGTCGGGCCGCCCGAAACCTGCACGGGGAAGTGCTGTTTTATGCGGACCTGGTAACCCCGTCGATGGCGGCGGCCATCAAGGAGACCGAGCGCCGTCGCCGGCTCCAGGAGGACTATAACAAGCGCCACGGCATCGCACCGGAGACCATCAAGAGCCGCATCAAGGACATCCTGGCCTCGGTGTACGAAGCCGACTATGTTACCGTGCCCCTGGCCGCGGAAGAACCGCTGCCTTATGTAGTGGGCGACCTTCCGGCGCAGATTGCCCGTCTTAGCAAGCAGATGAAGGCCGCGGCCAAGAGGTTGGAGTTTGAGAAGGCGGCGCAGCTGCGGGATCGCATTCGGGAATTGGAGACCGCCGGTTTGAAGTTTGGTTGAGTCTGCAAAAAATCTTGGCCCCTAAGTAAGTTGTGTTATAATAGCTAAACTTAATTTCACTTTGTGGGGGGGAGAAGATTGGCAGCCTTGAGGGGGAGAGCTCAGGCGGCTCGCCGGGAGGAGGGCTATGACCAGCCGGAAGCCTTTCTGAACCGCCTGCAACACGCCATAGAGCAAGCCACCGGGGCCATGCTGCGGATGCAGCACAAGGAAGGCTACTGGTGGGCCGAACTGGAATCCAACGTCACCATCACATCAGAGTATCTTATGCTTCACCGCTTCCTGGGGTTGCCGGAGAACGACTTCCCCAGGATGGTCAACTATATCCTGGACAAACAATTAGATAACGGTGCCTGGTCCATCTGGTATGGGGATGGGGGGGAGTTGAGCACCACGGTGGAAGCCTATCTGGCTCTGAAGATGGGCGGGCTGCCGGCGGCTGATCCCAGGCTGGCCAAGGCCCGCCGCTTTATCCGGGAGCGGGGCGGACCTCTGAGAAGCCGGGTCTTCACTCGCCTCTTCCTGGCCCTCTTCGGTCAGCTCAGTTGGGACGGGGTGCCGCTGTTACCGGTGGAGTTTATGCTCCTGCCGCCCTGGAGCGGTCTGAGTATCTATGAGTTTTCCAGTTGGACCCGGGCCACCATTGTGCCTTTAATGATTATCATGGCGCACCGGCCGGTGTGTCAACTGTCGCCGGCAGAAGGAGTCAGGGAATTATTTCTGAAGGGAAGTGAACCTTTCGAGGAGCATCGTCTGCGCTGGCGGCCTGGGGGGGAGTTGCTGGCAAACCTCTTCATTGTATTGGACCAGATCCTGAAGCTCTATTACCGGCGTCCTCTCAGGTGGCTGAGGGAGATGGCTTTGGCCAGAGCGGAGCGCTGGATTCTGGCCCATCAGGAGGAGAGCGGCGACTGGGCCGGGATTCAACCGGCCATGGTCAATTCGCTGTTGGCTCTTTTCTGCCTGGGCTATGCGGTGGACGAGGAGGTGATGCAGCGGGGTCTCAAGGCCCTGAAGTTTTTTACCTTGTCGCAAGGGGACCGCTTGTGGCTGCAATCCTGTATTTCTCCAGTTTGGGATACAGCTTTGGCTTTGCGCGCCCTGGCGGCGGCTGGCCTGTCTCCAGAGCACCCGGCCCTGGCGCAGGGCAGCAAGTGGCTTTTGGCTCAGCAGATTCTGAGGCCTGGGGACTGGTCTGTGAAAAACCCCGATCTGCCGCCGGGGGGTTGGGCCTTTGAGTTCGTCAACCATTGGTATCCGGATATTGATGACAGCTCGGTGGTGCTGGTGGCTCTAAAAGAGACTTTGTCGGAGCCGGACAGACACCGGCCGGCCCTGTGGCGCGGAATTAACTGGTGTTTGGGCATGCAATCCCGAAACGGCGGCTTTGGCTCCTTTGATATGGACAACACCAAAGAGTGGTTGAATGCTATTCCCTTTGGGGACCTCAAAGCCTTGGTGGACCCGCCGACGGAAGATATCACGGCCCGGGTGTTGGAGATGATGGGCCATTTCGGCGAGAGCCTGGCACACCCCCGGGCCAAACGGGCCCTGGACTTTCTCAAGCGGAGCCAACATCCTGCCGGTCCCTGGTGGGGGCGCTGGGGGGTGAATTACCTTTATGGCACCTGGTCGGTATTGATGGGGTTGGAGGCCATCGGCGAGGATCTGGAAAAACCTTATGTGCGCCGGGCCGTGGCTTGGCTCAAAGCCTGCCAGAACCCGGACGGCGGCTGGGGCGAAGTCTGTGAGTCTTATCGTCGTAGTGAGCTCATGGGGCAGGGGCCCAGCACCGCCTCCCAAACGGCGTGGGCTTTGATGGGCCTGATAGCCGCTGGGGAGGTGCACTCTCCGGAGGTGCGAGCCGGTATTGAATATCTGCTCAGAACCCAAAACGCCGAGGGACGCTGGGAGGAAGAATATTTCACCGGCACCGGCTTCCCCAACCATTTCATGATCCGCTACCACCTCTACCGGGATTGTTTTCCGCTGATGGCGTTGGGTAGATATCGGAGAGCCTTAAGCCAAGGACATGAGCTTTGAGCCGTACCTTTTCACTGTCACTCTGCTTTAATCTAAGAAATCTGCGGATAAACCCTTAAATCCAAGAAATCTGTGGCTAACTCATGGCCAAGACCCTGGTGACGGGCGGCAGCGGTTTTGTGGGCCGGGCAGTAGTGTCGGCCCTGTTGGCCCAAGGCCGGGCGGTGCGGGTCTTGGTGCGCCGGCCCCGGCACCCGGCCCTGGCAGGGCTGGACGTGGAAGTGGCGCCGGGGGACTTGCGGGACCTGTCTGCGTTGAAAAGGGCCGTTGCCGGCTGCCAGCGCCTTTTTCATGTGGCCGCCGATTATCGCTTATGGGTGCCGGACCCCCACAATATGTATGAGGTCAACGTGGAGGGCAGCCGGCGGCTCTTGGAGACGGCAGCGGAGGCCGGGGTCAGCAAGGTAGTATATACCAGTACTGTGGGTACTTTGGGTAATCCCGGTGACGGTAGGCCGGGTACCGAGGCGATGCCGGTGAGCTTGGCGGAGATGACCGGCCATTACAAGCGCTCCAAGTTTATGGCGGAACAGGTGGTGCTGGAGTTGGCCCGGCAAGGTCTGCCGGTGGTTTTGGTGCATCCCAGCACCCCGGTGGGTCCCTGGGATTCCCGGCCCACCCCCACGGGGCAGATGATTGTGGATTTTCTTCGAGGGCGCATGCCCGCTTATCTGGATACCGGTCTGAATCTGGTGCACGTGGCGGATGTTGCCCAAGGACACTTGTTGGCCGAGGAGCGGGGGCGGCAGGGGGAAAAATATATCCTGGGCCATGAGAACCTGAGCCTGTCGGCTATCTTTCAAATACTTTCCGAGCTTACCGGTATTCCTGCCCCTAAAATAAGGTTGCCCTATGGGCTGGTAATGGCTATGGCTTATGTCAGCGAATTCTTGGCCACCCACCTAACCGGCAAACCGCCGCGGGTGCCTGTGACGGCGGTGAAGATGGCAAAAAAGATCATGTACTTTGACAACAGCAAGGCGGTGCGGGAGTTGGGGCTGACATTGAGGCCGGTGCGCCAAGCCTTGAGCGACGCGGTGGACTGGTTTCGGGAGCATGGCTATGCCTGAAGATCGCGAGCCGTGAGCCGGTCCAGGCTTGAACTGGTTGCTGAGCACAGGCCGTGCGCAGGGGCGGGGTCAGCCCGCCCCTCATTAATTTTCGGGGCTTGCACAGGCCCCGAAAATCATTAGAATATCTTAAATAGAATAAGATCTTACTAAAGTTACTAGCAGCCCAAAATCTAAAACTCAGGAATCAAACCAATGTCTGCGGTTTCCATGGAGCGACAGCGGATTGCTTCGGGGGTGAGTCATTTGGACTTTATCCTGGGTGGCCTGTTTATTGGCGATAATGTGGTATGGTTTGACGACGTTGGGTCTCTGGCGACGCCTTTCTGCCTCAACTTCATTCAGGCCTCCCAGGCTCAGGGCAAGCCGCTCATCTATGTCAGCTTTGACCGCTCTCCCAAGAATCTGCTGGACAAGCTGGGGCCCATCTGCGATTATCCTTCCCTGATCATCCTGGATTGCTTCACCCACGGCAAAGGCACAGGCACGGAGATTTTTCTGAAGTTTTATGAGGAGGCGGTGGAAGACTGGCCATGCCGGATCATCCCGGTGAAGAAGCCCTGGGATGTGGCGCAGTTCATGGAGGTGCTCTATGGCTTGCACGGGACGCTGAAGGGGGACGTGCGGTTTGTCTTTGAAAGCATTACCGGCATGCAGAAGTTGTGGGGCAGCGAGGAGAGCATCCTCAGTTTTTATTCCCACTCCTGTCCCCGCCTTTATGAGCTGAATACCATTGCCTATTGGATCGTGGAGAAGCAGGCGCATTCGCGCGCCTTAGAGCTCAGATCAGCCAGATCGCGCAGGTGAGCATTGAGCTCACCATCAAGCGCGGCACCTCCTCCCTCACCATTCTGAAGGCTGAAAACCGCAGCATGGAGCAGCACCATAAACCCCATGTTTACTGGACCAAAGATCTTACCGTCATCTTTGAGGATGAACAGCGCACCCCCCGGCGGTTGGACCTGGGCTTGCGCCTGAAGGAGTTCCGCCTCAAGAGGGGCCTCTCGCAGGCGGAGCTGGCGA
>DYLF01000147.1 GCA_020722205.1 Desulfobacca acetoxidans | reverse complement strand
CCTCCTTTATTGTTTATTTATTTCAGAATTTCCTCAGTAGTTTCTTGTGATGGACAGTACTGCTAATGTTGAAAAATCGCGTGAAGACAACAAGTGTTTTTATCACCCAGGCGGCCCCCGCCCCCTCTCCCATTGCCCCTGAGACAGCTCCACCTCGTGCAGGTCATACTTACGCACCAGGCGTTTCAAGGCGGCGACGCTGATCTCCAGGGCCTGCGCCGCCAGGCGCAGGTTCCCCTCCCAGCGCTCCAGGGTCTCCGCCACCAGCTCCTTCTCAAAGCGCGCCCGCGCCCCCGCCAGCGACAGCTCTGGTGAGAGCAACGCCGGTTTCACTGCCGCCGGCGGCAGGCCCAAATCCTGAGGGGTCACCCAGGAACCCTCGCTCACTGCCACAGCCCGCTCTACCCGATTGTGCAACTCGTCCAGGTTCCCCGGCCAGCCGTAAGAGCGGAGGACCTGTGCGGACTCCCAGGCCAGCCCCAATACTCCATTGCCCACTCGGCCGACGATTTGTTTCACCAGGGCCATCGCCATAATCAGGACGTCATCTCCCCGCTCCCGCAAGGGGGGCAAATCCACATGAGCACCGCTGAGATAGCAAGCCAAATCCTTCCGGCAACGGCCCATTTGCACCAATTCCGTCAGCGGACGGCATGAAGCCGCCAGCAAACGCACCTCCCAAGGGGCGGTCAGACCTCCGGTCAGGGGAACCTTCCCCTGTTTCTGGATGAAGTGCACCAGACCGGCCTGCTTCTCCAGGGGCAGGCAGCCCACCTCTTCCAAATACAGGGTCCCCCCCAAGGCCAGCCTCAGAGGGTCCGCGTCATAGCGGCTGTATCGAGTAAAAGGGTCAGCTGCCGGCTGAAAAAGCTCGGAATCCCGCCACTCCCTGAGCGCCCCGCATGAGATGACCAGAAAAGGCCGGGACCTCCGGCGGCTTAGAGCATGGATGGCCCGGGCCACAGCCTCCTTGCCGCACCCCGGCGGGCCGGTGAGCAGCACCACCTCGTCCGTGGTGGACAATCGCCGCACCGCCTGGAAGACCGCCTGCATTACCGGACTCTCCCCCAACAGGCCCGGCGGAGCCAGCGGCTCAGAGAGTTCCCACACCTCCTCATAACCATGCCCCTCAAGATTCAGGCAACGCCCGCAGCGGGGGCAGACTTCCCCCCTGGACGATAAAGAGTAATGGCAAAACAGGCAGGTTGGGAAGCGGCTGTCAAATCGCGGCGCCATGGCCCGCCACAACTCCTCCCGCCCCTCCGCCCTCAAATCCAGAAGCTCCGCTCCAAAGCCGCCTGTGCTTATATGGATGACCCGTCCCAGGACATCTAAGGCCAAACCCGCCGGCGGCATTGAAAATCGCAGATTGACCAAGGGTGCTGCCTCAGTCATCCCCCAGCCTTGGATAAAAGCGCCGTTCAGGCTCAGGTTGGCCAACGCCGCCCGGGCCGTGACGCCCCAACCCGTCAGCGTCACCGGCACTTGTAGGGCCAAACGCGGCGTCCGGCGCATAAAGCCTCCTGATCAGCGGGGATTAACACTGTTTTCTGTTGCAAAAGGACTGCCTTTGAGTTGCTTTCCCGGCAATCATAGGTTAAGTAAGAAAATTTTTTATGGGTCTGTCCATTCATGAAGATCACCGAAGCCGTGCTGGAAGCCCTGAAAGAACCGGTTCCAACCGAGCTGCTCCTCATCCGCCAAGAGCTGAGCGCCCTCAAATCTTCTCCGGCTCTCACCAACCCGCGTTTGAAAAATGTCAATCAACTCCTGGCTGACACCAACCAACGCCTGAGCGATCTCAACGCCCACCTGGTGGCTCAGAGTCGCCGTCTTGATGCGCTGCGCACCGAATTGACCGCTAAGATTGAGGCCGTGCGGGTTGAGCTCACGGAACGCCAGGAGGCCCTCCACACCGACCTCACTGCCCGCAACGACGAGACCAACCGGAATCTGCCGGCCCTGCAATCAGACCTGACAAACCGTCTGGACCAGGTGCGG
>DYLF01000065.1 GCA_020722205.1 Desulfobacca acetoxidans | reverse complement strand
TTTCCAACATCTAAAACCGGAAAAATCTATGTAACTAAGATGCTCAGTCGCAATCCCTTCTTAATCAGGTCAAGGTTTCCAACAAAAGAATTGCTCAAGGCGAATTCAATAGTAAGCAAAGGTCGCAATCCCTTCTTAATCAGGTCAAGGTTTCCAACAAAGGGGATCTGAGATGGAGACGGAAGAAAAGGTTAAGTCGCAATCCCTTCTTAATCAGGTCAAGGTTTCCAACCCCTACCCTTCCAGGTTCTTGATATAATTGGCAAAAAAGGGTAAAAATCGCGGACCCCGGGGGGGTACCCCCCCCAAACCCGGAGGCATTTTCCAAAATATCTTATTTCCCTAATCATATTAATTACTTACTTTTGCGAGGATGATTTTTTCGCCCCCTAATAATATCAACTAGTTACGTAACTTTTGCCAAAACCCCGATCATCCTCGCATTTGCACACTTGTGAAAAGGCGCCGGCCTAAAGGTTATCGGCTCCCGGGCGCCCGCTGCGGCTTTGTCCCCGGCATGATAGTCAGCAGCGTCATATCCACCGGTGGCCTTAAAGCCCTAATCCCAAGGAACACCGCCTTCTACTTCAGAAACTACTATGGCACAAATCCACCCTGTCGGTCAACAAAAATTCCACCCCAGATGATTTCAGAAGCCGTCCGAGGGTGAGCTATGGGCGACAGGCTTCAGGTTGTAAGATAGGGGTGGAGGTGGGCGGCTGGTCTCCTGCCGCCAGGAGCCAGTGGTCAAGTTCCGCCAGGGGCTGGCGTGCCACGGCCTCGGGGTTCAGGGTCCCCCCAGGGTCAGCGGCAGACGGGACCGGGGGCAGCACGGCCTGAGCCAGGCAGTCGGGCTGCCAGTCCTCCCCCAGATGGGGGTGTTTGGTCACCAGGCGGATGGCGGCGGTGATGATCCTGGTGTTCACCTGGACGGCCCGGAGGGCGGTTTTGTGGTCGCCGCGGCGTTCGGCCGCGTCGGCCAGGCGTCCGGCGGCGGCCTCCAGGGTCAGCAGCCGCTGCAAAAGGTGTTGCCCCAGGGCGGCAGGAAAGGGTGAAGTCCCTTTGGGCGGCCGGGCCGGGGCTTGGGGGGGGGCCAGGGCGCCTTGTAAATCATGCACCAGTTGCCGGCAAGCCCCTTCCAGGACCCGCACCTCAGAGGGCCGGACCTCAGGCGCGACCGTAACCTGGGGGTGATGGTGGTGGTTTTTGTCCTTTTTCTTTTTCTTTTTCTTCATGAGACACCTCCGGGGTAAGGCAGTAATCAGAGGCCAGTGGTCAGTGGCCAGTTTTTAGTAATTAAAACAAATATTTTATCATCAATTTGATATAAGGAGAGCGGGTTGCTTGCCAGCTGATCCCTGATAGCACCCGCTTAGGTCTTGCCGCGGTTTTTGGTGTGGTTATTTATCCTGACGGGTGGGTTTGGGAAAGCACAGATGAGAAAGATGAGACAAATGTCCCCCAAAATGGTGGCCAGGCCAGGGAGCTTGGGGCATAGGTCATCCAGTTTTCGGTTGCCAGTTTTCGGTTATCAGTTGAAAGAATATATAATTTCAACAGGTTAAATCGGCAATTTGTTGCCTTCCCAAGAGAACCTGGTATTACTGAACCAGCGGGGCGCTTATCCCGCATAAAACTCAGGAAAGAGGGGGGCTTGGCCCAGACAGAAGGAGATAATTAGCGGGGTGGCAGACAGGCACCGGGGGGGGGCGGTGGCACAGATATCGAGACCAGCGTCATTCAGACCGGCGCAGAATAACGGGCATGGCAAGCCGTGCCCCTACAGCCAATGCACCAAGATTAATGTATATCCCAGAAGATAAAACCCAAGATGCGACACCTCGCCCGCCTTTGGCTCAGGCGATGATCACCTCTTCTTCTTCCCGCACCACTCCCCAGCCGGAGACCTCCACGTTGCCCCGACAGCGGGCACACAGAAAATAATAGCGGACACTGTCCTCTTCCCAGTCAATCAAAGACTCGAGTTTGCCTTTTAGCTTCAGGAACCGGCCGTCGTCCAGGTCGCATTCAAAGACGCTTTTCTGTACCCGGTGCCCGTAGTCCAGCAGGACTTTGGCCACCTTGGCCCGCCGCCGGTTGTCCACAATGTCGTAACTTATGGTAACAAACATAGTATCAGGTCAGGGGTGCGGGGAGGATTTGACTTTTAACCCCGAACCTTTAACCTCCAACCTATCTTACCAGGAAAGGCTGGTATTTCCCATCCCCCAGCAACTCCCGGACCAGGAGGCGCACCTGTTCCAGCAGGATACGCCGGTAGCTCAGGCGCTGGCCCAGGGAAAGACACAACACTTTCTGCTGCAGGCGTTCTTCAAAGGCCTGGATGAACTTTTTCAGGCCGGTATGTGCCAGTAGGATGGGGTAGCCATCCCGGGGGTTTTCTTCCTCGGCGAAGTCGAAGGCCGCCGGCTCCCGTTCCTCCGGGCGGTAAAAATCAGTGTGACGGATGACCCGGCGGTTGATCAGGCTCAGCACCAGGGCATCCACCAGCACCGGGCGCCACTCCTCCATCAGGTCCAAGACCAGGGAGGGGCGACCGTATTCCACCTGGTGCAGGCAGCCCAGGTAAGGGTCCAGGCCGGTGACCTGCACCTGGGTCTGTATCGCATTGGCCAACAGGGTGTAGCCCAGGCTCAGGAGCACATTCATGGGGTCCCGGGGCGGGCGGCGGTTGCGCCCGCTGAAGGTGATCTCCGGCGTCTTCACCAGGCGCCCAAACACTTGGAAATAAGCGGCCGCGGCGGCGCCCTCCACCCCCATGAGGTTCTCGAGGCTGTCGGCTTCCCCGGCCTTTTGCCCGAGACGCCGCAACTGATGCACCACCTTGGTGATCGCATCGTCTTGCAGTTCCTGGTTCTGGCGGCGCAAGAGGGCCCGGCAGTTGGCCAGCTTGCCTTGGACATAGCGGCGGGCCAGGGAGAGGCGAACCGCGGGGTCTTCCAGATTCAGAAACTGGCGGCGCCGCAGGTCAATATTCTTGCCCAGTTCCGAGATCAGCCGTCCCCGGTAGCGCCCGTAATAGGAGAGAAAAACGGTATCGATCCCTTGTTCCAGGAGAAAGGCCAAGGCGCCGGGGCTTAAGCTCACCTGTCCGAGGAGCACCACCTGTTGCACTCGGAAGGCGTGCACCCAGTGCACCGGCCGGCCCTGCTTCTCCACCAGGAGGCGGCTGCCCCGTTTCACCACCATCGCCCCCTGTTCGGTGACGTATAGAATGGACATTGGGGTCGGGGTTATATTTCCAGGACAAAAATTAATTTGCCGTCATCATCTTTCCGGCAGCGCAAGGTTCCCATGGCAGTGGCACAGGAATCCACCCCCGCCTGCTGAAAGATTTGGGCCAACTGGTTTTCGTATTGGGTGAGAAGAATTTGAGTCTCCCGCAGTTGCTTTTTCAGCTTCAGGTATTCCTGCAGCAGGTGTTGGAACTTCAGAGAATCCAGGTGCAGGGCGTCTTCGGCTGCTTGGGGCGTAAGACTTTGCAGGTGGATGAGGGGGGTCGGATAGAGGTTGCCCCTGAGGTCGAAGGTGCAGTTGCAGGCCACCTGGGAGGTCAACTCCGGAATCCGGGCGCGAATCTTGGGGCAGCTCATGGGGTGTCCCCGGAGGCGCGACTTCAGAAACAGGGTGGGGTCGGCGTTCAGACAGCGCTGGAACAGTTCGTTCACCGCCTCGGGTCCGTGCTCCAGGTGGCCCACGGTGTGGATCAGGACCAGGGTTTCTTCCTTGCCGATCAGAGAAGTGCGGTCGATCTTCTCCAGCAGTGCCGCCAGTACCGGGCATTTATGCACCAGGTGCTGAAATTGCACATCCTGTTCCGGTTGGTAGAGCGGCGCCGGTACTTTAGGGGCGACCTCAGCCGTCGTTGTCTCCTCCCAGGGGAGGTCAGGCGGTGCTTCCACAGAGGGAGGCGGAGCGGCGGTGGGGCTGGTGAGCGCCGGGGGGTGATGCATTTTCTGGATCAGGGCATAGACGGCCCGCCGCGGGGCCTTGGCGACGGTGAGCAGAAATTCCAGTTGTTGGGGGTAAGGCGCCCCGTCCGGCTGGACAAACACCGCCCGCCGGCCGGTGCGTTTATGGAAGCCCAGGGGGAGCTTGATGAGGTTCCCCAGGCCGCCCCGCTTCACGGCAGTTTGTTTGGGGAAGACTTCCGCGGTCACTTCCACCGGCAAGGGTCTAAGCCGGGCCGCCAGGAGGTCCCCGCATTTCTTGGCCACCCCGGCCGGCACCGGGGTTTCCAGAAAGATCCAGGCATGCCGTCCTTTGAAACCGGAGTCCTCCAGATATACCGGCAGCTCATGTGCGGCGCCCAGGTCCACCAACCGGCAGGCCGCCTGATGCAGCCGCCTCATCAGCCCCTCCCAGGCGGAGCGGCTGGCGATGGCCTTGTGCACCGCAAACTTGGCCAGATCAAAATCAAAGGCGATAAAATTCACCGTATTGTCCAGGCGCACCGGGTAAACGCCGATGGTGTAGTTCCCCAGGAGGTGGTTTTCGGCCACCTTCAGGGTCAGCGGCTCCGACACCGGGGTGTAGCCCGTCTCCCCGGTGGGGCTGACCCACTGCCGGGCATAGACCCCCTCCCGGCCGGCGAACAAGGTGGTGAAGGACACCAGGTGATGCCGGCCCGGAACCAGTTGCTCGCCGGCCTCCAGCCCCAGCGACGGGGCCGGGGCGGCCTCCTGGCTCTCCAGGTCCTGAAGCAGGCTCTGGAAAATGGGCTGACCGGTATTTTTCAGGCCTTCCTGCCACACCTGGCGGGCCCGCTCATGGTCTCCCAGGTCCCGAAGCAGCTCCCCCCAGTGTTGATAGGCCTCGACTTGCGCCGGAAATCTTTTGGCAACCCCGGCCCACACCTGGGCGGCCCGCGCCGGTCGCCCGGCGTCCAGGTAAACCTCCGCCAGTCGGGCATAGAGGCCGGCGTTGCCCGGATCATCCCTGAGGGCCAGGTGGAGCTCCAGGATGACCTCTTCCACGAGGCCCAGTTCCTCCAGGATATCGGCCCAAGCCAGGTGCAACTCAGGGTCGCGCACCTCCTTGGTCTCCCGGCCTTGGGCCAGGGACAGGGCCTGGGCAGAATCACCTTGGGCGAGGAGGAGCTTAACAGCATTTAATTTGTCCGGCGTGCTTTCATCATACATGGCAGGTATCCATGGAAGACGGGCTTCTCCTAAGGACGTCAGCTTCAATCTTTTGGATGAGATCGCCCAGTTTATCGTAGAATTTTCTGGCATCTCTGAGTTGACGACCATAGCCGGCGTGATTCAAATCATTGCGCCAGTCTGTTAGTTCCGTGAATATTTTGACTAAGGGTGACCGGCCCTTAAAAAAGTCAATCAGTTTTCGGGTGATGGGCGGATGCTCCCGAGCAGGAGTTAGCCAGTTTTCGATAGAAATATTTCTTTCCAAAATGGTGGCGGCCTGGGAGACGAGGTTGCGATGCTCTAGTTTCGACCGGTCAAGTTGGGTTTCCTGGGCAATGTAATCGATCAGAAATTCCTGAAGTATAGTAAATCCCTGTTGAACAAGGTTATGGTCCCGACACCACTTAGCTGCTTGGATGCCAATGGAAATAGTATCTCCCACAAAGGTGTTTATCTTTTCTTGCAGTTGTTGGAGAAGCGGCCGCAGGGTGGGAATAATTTGCAAATCCCTGCATTTGGCCACGCTTTGCCGGAGAGCCGCCGCCCCGGGGCCGATTCTCGGGCCGCGACAGGTGCTCATGAATCTGCTTAGCGCTTCCAGTTCATTGGCAACCTTTTTGATTGCCGCGGCGGCTTGGTCTTTTCCCTGGCGCTCCTTTAAGATGGGAGCCACATTTTCCCTGGCCAGCTTGCAAACCAAGGAGGCGTCTCCTGCTGCCAAGAAGCGGTCTATGGCCAGGGTCCAGTCAAAAAGGGCGTCAAAGGAGGTGAGGTCAAAGATCGGGGCCAATCGCTGCTCTTCGGGGATGGACTCAGCTTCTTTCTTGGTGCCCAGAACTTCAAAGGCGCCATAATAAATGCCCCGGAGTCTGATGCCCTTCAACACCTTGGAATAATGGAGCACCACCATGGCCAGCATGGGAATGGAGCGGAAGGCATGGGTGATGTCAAATATTATTTCCCCGTCCTGCGGCAGATACTCGAAGAGCACTTCGAATATCTGCCATATTTCGTCAAGACTTTTGGCGTCGGGAATATCGATTCGCTTGACCGTTGCTTTCAGCGCCAGTTTCCCAAGGCATCTTGCCAATCCTTGCCGGGCCAGTTTTTTCCCGTCCCCGTATTGGTGGCCGTCGTCCAGCCAGTTTTTCTCATAGGCCTTTTGGGTGGTGAAGATAAGGATTTGGTCCTCAGGGAGCCAATCTTTACAAAATAGCTGCACCATGGCCTCTTGAACGAATCGCACGCCAGCGATCTTTTCACCCTGCGGGAGGAAATAAGTGCATGGCAGGTAATCCTCAGTGCCCAGAAAAGAAATGTAGCATCTGACCATCATCAGACCCCATACTTACGAAAAATCTCATGCCGAAACCGGTGCACCATCTTCACTGAGCCATCCGTCTGGTGCTCCTCCAGCGCCTCCCGGCGGGTGGTGGCATAGAGGGGGATCAGGTTGTGTTGCAGGGCGAATTGGACCATGAGATAGGTGGCGCCGAAGTCTCCTTGGATGAGGACATAATCGCCGGGAGTGGCATGGGAAGCCAGCCAGTGGCGAAGCGGCGCCAAGTAATCACTAAGAACCGGCAGATTTGGTGGGATCTGGCTCCATTGTTTTTGCAGCTCAGGCGGCAAGGGCACGAACCTGCACACCCCAAGCTCTTCTCGGGCGGCAGCCTCCTGGGCCGGGGTGAAGCGGTGGTTGAAGAAGAGGAAGAAAGTGGGCATAAGGAACCTGCAAGCATTTTATGATTGGAAAGAATCCTTTTTTTATTCGGCATAGATTTTTAGGATTTGAAAATTCCCTGGATCCACCACCACCCGGGCGGTGACCGTCTTACGGTCCTTAAAGAGTTTTTTATGCAAGACCTCAGGCACCAGCTGCCGACCTTTGGCAAAGGCCTTTCTACCTTGCCAGAGGGCGGTAATTTCTCCCCGACCGGGGTCCCACTTCAGTTGCGCGGCCGGCCAGGTCTCTTCCGCCGGTGGCTCGGGAAGCCTGGGTTTTGGCTCTTCTACCGCTTTTGTAATGGGCTTACTTTTTAACATGGCCCCCACCTTTTGCCAGGCTTCCTCCTTTTCCTTTACCCGGCGCGCCAGGTTCGGGGTCAACTTCGAAAGCGTCACCCAGCCAAAGGGGCGCAAATTACCTTGGTGACACTTCTCCGGCTGATGATAATCCGAGGCCAGCCACAAAGTAGTGGCATGGTCTTTGATTTCAGACCGCCCCCCGGCGGTTCTGATTTTTATCTGTCGCAAACCATTAATAGTCACACTCTCCGCTCCGCTGTGTCGCCCTAAGCGCAACAAGGCCACCTCTTCGGGGAGGGACAGGGCAGTCTGAGGCAGCCCCAGGCCATAGAGCTCCTGATCTTCCCGCCTCTTTTCCTGCCGGTAAAAAAACCGGGCGCTTTGCCACAAGACCTCAAAGTTTAGAGGCTGGTTGATTTCGGCCAGACGCCTCTCCGCCTCCGAAAGTGATATCATCGTTAAAGTGCCCAAGAACCAGGTCCCCGGTTCAACTACTTCCAGAATCTGATATGGCCCACGGCCGCTGCCACCTTCTTTTTTCTGATTGACTGCGTAAACCACGCGGGTCTTCACCTCTCCCACCGGGCGAAAATCAGAAACCTTCACCAGCCGGAAAGGGTCTGTGGCAAAGCTGCCTTCCAATAGCCTCTCCTCCAGTTGCCGGCATTTATCTTTCCATCTCTTAATCTTTTGTTGGGTTTGCAATTTGTTTAGATATGCGGTGCGCAAAGCTCCTTTCACTGCCGACCCGGGGATATAGGGCCGCTGGTCTCCCGACTGCCAAGCGGTGCGATATATGGTGAATTGGCGAAGTTCTCTGGCAAAGTCGGTTTCCGTAAGGTTCAAAACCTGCTGATAATGTTCCACCAACCCGGGGCAAACGCTCACCCTCCGTCCTTGGGTATTTTGGCGATGCTTATGCATAAAACGGTAAATTTTGAACAAAGAGGAGACAGTGCCCTCGCGACAGAAACGTAAGAACTGCTCCCTCTCTGTTGCGGGCAGTCTTCCCAGAAAATCACCCGGTTCAAACCCCACCAACTCTTGAACCTCCGGTTGAATAACAAAACTCAAGGGTTCATAGACTTCGTCAGTTCCCAGATGCAGAGGCGCTATGCTTTGCAACAGACATTGAATAACTTCAGTCATGGCCTGCCTCCAGAGTCAGGGGAAGATAAGGAGTATAACCCTGCACGACCGCCTGTTTTTGGACTTCGGAGACCCCGGTCACCGCTTGTCCGAACCATGGCTTGGAAAAGGCCAGGGGGTCTTGAGGCACAAACACGGCACCTTGGGCTGCCATAAGAACCGGGGTCTTGAATGGCCGGGGTGAGACCGCCAGGCGGTCCCCGTGTTTGCCGAACCGGACAAAAGGCACAAAGTAAGCCTTTTTATATGACTTCTTCTCCGGCACGCAGGGTGCCAGGGTATAGCAGGCGTTGGCCTCAGTCAATTTGGGCAGAGGAAGTTCACGGTGCCCCACCACCTCGAAACGTCCCAGTCCGGTGGAGGCGTCCCGGCCGAATCCGGTTTGACCGATACGAGCGAGGCCCAAGCAAAGTCTCTCCAAGTCCGTGGCATCCTCATCTACCAGCACCAGGAGAGCCAATTCTAGTCCTGGAATAAAATAAGTATTTTCCATGACATATGGTGCAAAGGCACCCTTCCCGGTGGTCTGGCTCAGGCGTTTTATAGTATTGTGGGGCTGGGGGAAGATAATCATCAAGGGCTGAACCTCGCTCTTGCGCAAACGCCGATATAAGGCCGAATGAGGAGCGGACAGAGTTTTGAGCAACAGGTCCCATAGTTCCTGGTTGCCGGCCAACCGCCTCAGATCAGGGCGGAAATCTTCTTCCAGCAGGAGCCAGGGTTTCTTTTTAATTTCTTTGCGTTCGATGAAAAGCTGCTGGTGATCAGCCGTTTGCGAATTAAAAAAGGACAACGGAAGATCAGGGCGCTTGCAGGCATAAATGCCTTTACCATTGATCTGGAACCGACAAACCGCCGATGAAAAGACCGCAAAGGGACGCTTTGGGTAAAGTTCTATCCATTTGTCCAAGCCGCCGTCCAAGAGGTCGGGGTCATAGCTCGCTTGCCAACAGAACTGGCCAAACAGCGTATCACCAAAAAGCGGTGTCCCCCAAGCCGACAGAGGTCTTAGATGTATCTCGTAAAAGCGCATGGTATCAGCCCTCCTGGGGAAAGGGCTGAGAATTCAAAAACTTCTGGTGGTAAGGATTTTCCAGCTCCAGTCGGATGCGGCCGTAGCCGCGGCTGCCGCAGCCTCCCAGGGCATCTAGTTGTAAGAGTTTGAGCCCCTCCAGGAGAAGATTTTCCAGTTCCTCTCCATCCGGGTTACCGTTGTCCTGAAACTTCTTTAAGGTAACGCGAAATTCAAATTCAGCCCCTGCCGGCACCCTCTCCATCTGGCGGGGATTTTCAGCCACTCCCCGTATACGGTTGATGCTGTTTTCGCTTTTCACCTCCGTAAAAGCCAATCCCTCTTGCAAAGACTTTTGCCGCCACTGGTGGGTGAGGGGACAGTCAGCAAAAGATGCCCGCGTGGGTCCGATTTCCTCGATTTTTTCGCCTTCTGCACCCCCTGCGCCAAAAAGTTTCAGAATTTTATGGCCAATCTTAATAAGATTATTATCTGCAAGGTTTTCAAGGTCTTTCAAAGACACGGGCTTTCCTTTGGTAATTGCCATCAGCCCGCTTTTCATTTCCAACAGGCTGCGCACCTTACCTTTGATGGATGAGCCGGGAATGTATGGTTCGAGGGTGTGGGGATGCTTGATAATGGGGTTATCCAGACCTCCGATGCGCATCTCGCTGTCGCCGGCCCCGATGCGCAAGCCGCTCTCCACAATAAGCCTGCCTTTGATTTCGACAATATCAATGAGCTGCATGTCTAACCTCCTTCAATTATCTCTGGGCCGGTCTTGCCGGTAAAAACCCATAAAGGCCTCAAACAGGGTGGCAAAAATTCCAAGATCTTCCCTGGTCTGGGTTTGTTCCACGGAATTTTTAATAAAATCGACAAAAGGTTGCGACACGAGTTTTCTTCCTTGGGCATAGGCAGCCTTGGGAATCAGGAGGTGCAGGCGGGCCAGGATGTGGGGCCACTTATCTTCCCCCCGAATTCTGGCGTCCTGGTCAAGACGCAGGACTTCATCGTAAAATCGACGCAATTGGCTGCGTTTATTTTTGTCTGGTTCATTAGCCAATTTCTTTGAGAGATCAGCTGCCGACTCCGAAAAAATTTTTGGATTGGGTATTTTTTCCTCCCGGTTGGCCCAAAATTCGATCCGCATATTCTTTACCTCCTTAGTCTTTTTTCGTACAGCAGTGTCCATAAGGGCATTTTAAGACAGCCGGCATGGGCTTCCAGCCAATATGACAATTGTTCCTGCACCTGGCACGCCGCCTGTGTCCGAGCTTCACCCTTCAAGGTTTGGGCCACATTACGTTCGCTGGCATAGGCCAGATGAGACCGCCAATTTAAGCAGGACAAGTCGTCCAAATGAATTACTTGGTTAGTGGCAATCAGGCGCCTTTCTTCCACCACCATCCGGATGAACTCATTCAAGCGATACAGCATGGCATTGTTTACCCAACCCTTATCCAGCCAATCCCTCAGCTTGTCCAGAACCACTTGCAGTTCGCCTACTTTTTCCCAAGAAGCCACTTCGCCGAAGATGGCCAGGGAGTTCTTATCACCTCCTTTTGCTTGCTGCAAAGCTTCTTCAGCAGCCCGAGCCAACTGGTCCATAGGAGAATGGGGCTTTTGCAAGCTGATGCCGGCGGACAGATGCACTTCGGGATTTTCCCCTACATAATCCCTGAATTTCGCTGGGATTTCCTTTGCGAAGGCCATGATCTGGTTCCAGGCACCCAAAAGGAACAGATCATCCCCGCCGGCAAAAACAGTATAAATGTTCTTAAAACGATCGTCTGTCCTAAGGTAATGCGGCAGATACAGGCAAAAGAAAAAATGAAGTTGACGGCTCAGCGTCGCCAACCGGGACAAAGTTAACTTGGACGCCGGCAACCCGCAGGTCATCAGCAGCCCCAAATCATCCACATCTGCCTTCAGCACCCCCAAAGCCTCCAACCCCTGGAATCTTTCCCTTTCTGCCGTAAGATTCAGCGCCAACGCCGCCAACTGTCCGAAGGTTCTGGGGTCTCCCGGTTCCGGCTGGTCGTCCTCCTCCAATCGTTGAAGACGGTCATCGTATCGGTCTTCTTGGGTTGCTAGCGGAACATAGCTGTTTAAAAATCGTTGGGCTATCTCCCCTGAAAACCTCCCAGGTTCTGGGAGAGAGACCTGCCATAATCTTAAAAGGTTGCCCTCTCTTGCCAGTTTGTCCAGGTGACCGGAGGGGAAAATCACCTGATACTTCCCGAACAGCGGTTCTCTCAAACCCTCCTGAGGATTCTCCAAGGCTTCACGCCTGAGCACCGCCAAGCGTTCTCTTCTCACCAGGTTGGCTCCCAGAAAGATATGGTCCCGACAGATCAGGCAAGTTGCTTCCACCTGTCGGGTATATTCATCCTCACGGCCGCTCAGGGCAGCAGGACGCTTGCCGCACAAAGGACATAAGACCCGCGGCAGGTCAGAGCGGAAGCTCTCTAAGTATCTCCCTAATGGTCCGGCATAACGTTCGAGGGGCAAACGGCAAAACTTACGTTGCTCGAGCCTACGACCTATCCTTTCCCATAAGCTAACAAACCTTCCTGACAGCAGATCATCGGAGGAAGCATGACAGAAGGCTAAACCCAAGGTGCTTTCGCCATAAAAGTGTTGAAACAGCCAATCGTTGACCTCTTCTTCCGCCTCTTTCATGGTCTTTAGGGCAGAATCAGTGTAAGCACCCAATATGGTGAACTTCCCGGCCGCATTGAGCACAACCGACAAGAATGGCAACCCGAGGCGGCGGCACAACAGATCGGCGGTCAGTTCGGTCAGCAGAGTGACAGCAAACGAGCGGCCCCGGAGAAGTTTGGCCTGATAGCGCCGGCTTTCCCCTCCCCGGCTGAAAATGAATTCCTGAATTCCATAAAAATCGCCATTGATGAACAAAAATTTTCTCGCCTGCTGATCCTGAATAGCCTTAGGGGTGAAAGAATCCTGCTCCTTGTGATAAAGGTAAAGGGCCGTGGCCAAGGCTGCCGTAGCTCGCATGTGGTCATAAAGGGACACATCCCTGGACTCCTCCACGGCCCCGGCCCTTAAGGCCGGAACCGCGGCGGCATAAATCAGCAGAAGATTGTCAAAGTGCTCGAGCCACAATTGCAAATTCTCCTGGCGATGGGCCAACCTTTTCACTTCATTAAGAAAAGACCGACAATGCTCCTCGTATCTCTTCACGCTCTCTGATCTTTCCCGTGGCCTAAGCTCTGCCAAGGGTCGAGGGAAAATAGTCTCCGGACTGAGCGCTGCCAAAGGAAAACCTAAATCCCTTGTGCGGCGGGTTCCCAGCTCGTGATCTTTGGGGCTCAGCCTGGCCAACAATGGTGCCAGCCGGATCTCACGATATGCCGCCGGAGACACCGTCTCTGTCTCCACTGCAGAACGGCGTTCCCAGCCGGCTGACAGCCGATCCGCCTCCGCAATCAATAGTCGCCAGGGATTATCTTCCGGCCGGTGGTGCCCGGCGGCCAGGTTGATCAGCGGTTCCCCTTCCCCCCAATCCCTTGCCAGGAAAGGGGCCGGCAGCCAATCTTTCATTTTCTCCAAAAAGGCTGCGGTCAGTATGGTATGGTGGTGAGTATGCCTACCGGTCTTTTTGTCAAAAGGCTGATACAGATCCGCATGTTGATGAAAATATTGTTCTCCTATTCCCAGCACATTCTCATCCATAAACTTTCCGACATCATGGAGCAGGCCTGCGGTGCAGATCTTTAAAAGAGTTTGGTCCATAGGGCTCCGCCTCCAAACTTCAGATTATTTAATCAAGAAAATTTATCGCACAAATCCGCCACCACTGCGTCTTGTTGGGACTTGGTGGTGGCGGTGGTCACCACCTCAAACTTGGTCAACGCCTTGCCGTCGCTGTAGCCGCCCTCAACCTGGGAGACCTCGCCGCCGGCGGAGGGCCGGAAATAATTGCCCCTGGGCAAGGACGGATGGTAATACCAGGTGTAAATGCGCTTCACATAGGGCACCTGGCGCAGCTTTTCCAAGTAGGTGGCCAAGCCTGGATGTCTGCCGGCATTTTGGTCTTCGAACTTGATCACTTTTTCCTCCGGAGCAATTTTGACATCCGGCGGCAACATGACGGTCCGTTGGACCTGAAAACGGTGCCGGAAGGATTCATGAAAAAGCTGGCCCACCGGCGAGAGCCCCAAGATTTTGCGCCCTTCCACCTCGATCTCCTCCACCAGGGAGGCGAAGCGGCGGTCCCGGGACACCGGACTTTCCTGGGCCTCGTCCGCCGCCAGTTCATAGAAGATGGAAGCATTCTCCAGCCAGAAGGACAGGTCCAGGGAAATGGGCTGGGGCGGCAGCTCGATCACCTCACTGAACCGCTCAAACAGATAGCACACTGGGATTTCAAGAGCCTGACCGATCATGCCGGCAAAGGAAATCTGGGCCTTGTAGCCCCCGGTGGCGTTGATCACCAGCCGCTGGGAGCCCTCCTGGTTCACCACCCGGGCGATGTGCCGCACCAGGTTGCGCAGGCCATCGCTGCGAAACCGCAGGTGATCGGCGTCCGTCAGGCCTTCCAGGGTGTGCGCCTCCACCGCCCTGAACCGGTGCGGGTTGTCCTGGTGCTCATAGTAAAATTTCAACACCTGTCCCAGAAACCGGCCGTCGTCGGTGTCCGACACCAGGAAAATCAGCCTGTTGGCCTCTTTC
>DYLF01000064.1 GCA_020722205.1 Desulfobacca acetoxidans | reverse complement strand
TGCTCTCAAATCCCTTGTCCTTAAAGGCGCGATGTAAAGCGGACTTCATTCTCAAAGCGGTCCGATAGATGACAAAGCCTGCCGCTTTCTCGATGGCGTAGGTTTCCATCCTAGGGCTCCTCGAAATCAATTTATATATTAACTGTTATAAAAGGTCAAGAAAAAAATAATCGTTACATACTTCTCAAACATCTAATAAAAGCTTGCCATTCAGTGGTACTAAAAATAGTGGGAAGAATTAATTAATAAATTAACTATAAACTTAATAACAATATCCTTGACAACGATCCAGGGCTGGATTACCCTCTGAAGCAAGCTGTCGTAGCAGGGAGTCAGAAATCATCGGACTCCGGTCTCTGGGTATGACAGGCAGAGTCCAAAAATAGTCTTCTTTTTTACTCAAGGGAACGGAGATGTCTTTTGAAGCCAGGTTTGACAAACTGATGACATTGGTCAAGGCCCTTGCCCGGAAGAGGGAAGAGTTGATCTGGCGAGCGGTCCAAGAACTGGGATTTTCCTGGAAAGATACCGCATATGAGTTAGACCTCACCCTGGAGAGGTTGCCCCTGTTTTCTGAGGCCAAGAAAGCCTTGGAGGGGAGGGAGCCTTGGGGGGGGACGGGTAGCTGGGTGGCCACGGTGCTGGCTTACAATGGCAGTGCCTGGTTGAATATTGTGATTGCCGCAGCTTTTCTGGCGGGCAATAAGGTGTTGGTGAAATTTTCTTCCAAGGCGCCGCGGGTAATGGCTTTATTGGAGGAACTCTATCGGCCCATATTTGGCGACGAGATCCGCTTTTACCGGGTCGGCGGCCGAGCCTTTTTGGAAGAAGCACTGAAAAACCCCTTAGTCTCGGCGGTGGTGTTTTTCGGTTTTGATGAGCATGTCCTGCCGTATCAGGAAGCGTTTCGGAGGACCGGCAAGAAGATGATCTTTGAGGGCCCGGGGTCGGACCCCTTCATCGTGTTTCCGGATGCCGATCTGGAACTGGTTTTAGAAGACCTGATAACCGCCAAGTTTGCCTACTCCGGCCAGACCTGCACCGCCCCCAAAAGAATTTTTGTGCATCGTGCTATCTATGAGCGGTTTTTGGAGATGGTGGTGTATGAAGTTAAGACCTTGTTTGTGGGGGAGGCCGAAGAAAAAAACATGGACGTTACTCCGGTGGTCAGTGACCTGGCGGTGAGGCGCCTCAAGGGGGCTTTAGCGGACGCAGCCAAGAAAGGAGCGCAGATTTTGGCGGGGGGGAGGATTGAAGGCAATCTGGTTTATCCGACAGTCATTAAGGATGCGACGGATGACATGTTAGGGATGAAGGAAGAGGTCTTCGGTCCGGTGCTGTTCACCACCAGCTTCACTGATCGGGAGGAGGTGATCGCCCGGGCGGCCAATCATAAATATGGCTTAAGGGCTGCGGTTTTTGGAGGGGAGGAAGCGAATCTGACGGCGGCGGCGCTACGGGGAGAAGATTATTGCCATGTCGTGCCCGATTATATTTTCGGCAAATTTGGCACCGTGGCCCTTAATGAAACCAGGGCGCAAACCTGGGGAGACGCCTTGATTACCAAGGCGGTGGGGGGCTATGGCTATTCCGGTTGGGTCTGGGAGACGATAAATGGGCGCTTTCAGATCAAACAGGGCCCGAAACTGATTCACCTGGAAACTTCGAGGCTGTTATAATGCTGGTGAAAGAGTTTCTCTCCGGCTGGACGGAGGGACATCGACGCCGATGAATGTGTCTCGGGGACCGCGGTTTTTCGGGGAAGGACGAGAGAAGTCTTGCGTTTCCGAGAAATAGGAAGAAGAAGACCCTGGCAATGATCAACAGGAGGGGATTATCATGTTTCCGCTTCTCTTTTCCGAATCTGACCTGGCCGGTTTGAAGTTAAAGAACCGTATCACCATGGCTCCCATGTACCTGGGCTATGCCGGGGAAGGTGGAAGAGTGAGCCCCTTGCTTTTGGAGCACTATCGTCTGATGGCCCAAAGCGGCGTGGCTCTGGTGGTGGTGGAGAACGTGTGTATCGACTACCAAAGGGGCCGTGGGGCCGACCGCATGTTGCGGGCTGACGCCGACGACTGCATGGAGGATTTGGCGAGGTTGGCGGCGACCATCAAAGGAGGCGGTGCCTTGGCCGGCCTGCAACTCAACCATGCCGGGCGCTTTGCCAGCGTGGACGATCCCGTGGCTCCCTCTGCGGTGGAAACTTTCGGTCGCCGGCCCAGACCTTTGAGTCGGGCTGAAATCGATGAAATCATCGAGCAATTTGCCGCCGCGGCCTGGCGGGTGAAACGAGCCGGCTTCGACCTGGTGGAGCTGCATGGCGGTACCGGCTACCTATTATCCCAGTTTGTTTCCCCCCGAACCAACAAACGGGAGGACGACTATGGGGGGTCGGTGGATAACCGGATGAAGTTCCCGCTGGCAGTAATGGCCGCGGTGAAGGCGGTGGTGGGCGATTTTCCTGTGGGGTACCGTTTCCTGGCCGAGGAATGGCTGCCCGACGGATTAGGGCTGGCAGAGTCGAGGGTCTTCGCCCGGGCTTTGGCTGCGGCCGGAGCCGCTTACCTTTCGGTGATGGGGGGCACGCATGAGTCTTTCTTTCTGCCGGAGGTGGTGGAACGCTCTAAACAGCCGGGCTTCATGGTGGAGCTGGCTGCGGCCATAAAAAATGAGGTGGAGGTGGCGGTCATCACTGCCGGCCGCATCAACAACGGGGTTTTGGCGGAAAGCATACTGGCGGAAAGTAAAGCGGACCTGATCGGATTGGCCCGGGTGCTATGGGCCGACCCGGAGTGGCCGGAGAAGGTGCGCCAGGGGAGGGAAGAAGAGATTATCCCTTGCAAGCCGGGGTGTGACGCCTGCATGCAGCAGGTGATGCAAGGAAAGGCAGCGCTGTGCGTAGGTTGGCCGAAGGCGAAACTCACAGCCTGGAAAGCAAAGTTGACGGCCACAGGTAAGAAGTGATGCACCAGCGGGAAGGCGCAGAGAGGGAAAATACGTTACCGAATTTATGAGGCGCAGTATTAAGGGGGGCTGGCCGTTGGATTAAGTCGGCCCTTGATGAGGGTCTTGCTTTCGGGCAGCAGCTTCCAGGTGACTTTGCCGAATTGCAGGACCCTGGTCCAGCCGGAGGTGGGCACCTCATCGCCATTAAAGTAAACGAAGAGGCAGTTGTTTTCGTCGGCGAAGATGCGGTTCACCAAAGAGATCATAACCTTGCGGCCTGCGGGGCCGGTGCCGCCGACGGCGAAGGCAATTTCCTCCGGTTTGGGGTAAGGGATGCCGTTAAACCTGAGTGTTTCTCCGGCTTTGAGGGGCCCGCAGAGACCTAAGCGCAAGTTATAAAGAACCGTCCAGAAATCATAAGTTGGCCTATCAAGAGGGGTTTCCCACTTTTTGACCAGACCCTGCCCATCCTGCCACTGATGGAGTTCCAGCACGGCCTTGTCGTAGGCGAAGCGATATTCGTACAGGTGGCGCTTCCCCCAGCTTTTGCCCTCTTCCCGATAGAGGACAGGGCGTAATTGTCCGTTGTGCCATTCCATCTCGGTGACAAAGCTGCCGCGCCACTGTCCGGTGATCAGGCGCAAGAGCCCCTGGGCTTCTCCGGAGATTTCGGCGCGGTAGCGGCCATTTCCCAGGGAAGAGAAAGTCAATTTGGCTTGGACAGCCTTTTTCCAGAACATGACATCCACCTGGTAAGAGAGTTCTTCCAGGAGGGAGTCGGCGGCCTGACAAGCGGGAGGGGGAGGGAAAAGCAGGACCAGCCAGAGGCAGAGGGTAGATAAGAAGAATGTCGGGCCTGCCGCCAGTCTGGCGGGTTTTCTGAGGAGCTCCGGTTTTTGGGGGATGGGTGATGGGTAATGGTTCGGGTTTCTGGTGGGATGAGGTGGGAATCTTTTCATTACTTAGGGTGGGCTAAAGGGCCGTCAGGGGCTGCCCGTTTTCCTCCAGGGCGTTAAGGATTTCCTGGGCTAGGGTTACATCCTCTCCGCCAACCAAAAGCCGCACTCCCCGCACTGGTTGGAGGGCAGGATAAGCGCCGCCGGCATCATCAGCCGCCACCAGGGCGTTGATACCTTCCGCGGCCAAGAGTGAAGCGGCAAGCTCTGCCAGGACTCGACTGGGGAAAATTTTGATAACTGTTAAAGATTCCATGAGGGCACCTCTGGCCGCAGTTATTTTATCGGACACCTTGGACTGGGGTCATGGTTCATTTTTTCTTTTCTGAGGAGTTTGGGGGAGGTTTGCTCCAGACTCCGGTGGCAAACCGTTCATACCACCAGCTATCGTAATCCTTTTGGTCTTCGGGCTCTTCCAGGCGGTATTGGTAGTTTTCCAGGAAACGACGCACCTGGGCATAGGCCAGATTGATTTCCTGCATGCGGGCCCGGTATTCTGCTTCAGAGCCTTGGGGGGCGCGATCGGGATGCCAGCGCCGGGCGGCCCGCCGAAAAGCGGCGGTGATTTCCTGCCGGGTGGCAGTTACCCCCAAGCCGAGGATTTCCCTGGCGTCTTTGAGCGTCATCAGCAGCTCTTCCTGATAAAATTATATAATTTTACCATCAATGGTTCAAGTTCCCAAGGTTTTCATGGCTCTATCTTGTCTTATAAGGATAAGAGTGTTAAATTATAATTTTATGCGAATTTTACAGGAGTTGGGATTACATGCATGCCAGCAAAACTATAGTCATGTCGGCCGGCGAGATGGATCAGACGCTGGAACAAATGGCGCAAAGGGTCTTGGAGCGGCATTCCTATCCGGACTTGGTGTTGGTGGGTATTCGCACCGGCGGGGCGTTTTTGGCCCACCGGTTGGCCGAGAAAATCCAAGTCCGCACCGCACAGCCGGTGAGGGTTGGGGTTCTGGACATTTCATTGTACCGGGACGATTGGACCCGCATCAGCCATAAACCCGTGGTGGGGAAGACAGAGCTGCCCGGCTCGATAGACGATCAGGAGGTCTTGTTGGTGGACGATGTGCTCTACACAGGGCGCACGGTGCGGGCCGCTCTGGATGCCCTGATTGATTATGGGCGTCCCAGCCGTATTGAGTTGGCGGTATTGGTGGATCGCGGCGGTCGGGAACTGCCCATTCAGCCTGATTATGTGGGCTTGGTTTTGGACCTCCCCCTGGATCAGAGAGTTAACGTTTATTTACAGGAGATGGGGCGAGTTGATGAAGTGGCTTTGGAAGCCGGCGCCCCGAACCGATCATGAGAAATCGCCCCCAGAAAGTGAAGAAGGCTGCCGCTCTTGAGGAAGCACAGCTTTCCCAGGAAGAAGAGCGGGACCTTGAGGAACAGTTGACGGCTCTTCGGCAGGCCTTGGCAGGTGGGGCGGACCTGGAGGGCTTGACCGGCTTTCTTACTGCCAAGCCAGATGATCTTCTTTGGGATTGTCGCCTGATAAGGGAATTGGGGAAGATTGACCATGCTGCGATGCCGGCTCTGCTGACGGCCCTTTTCGGCGGCAGTCCGGATAGAGAGCGGCGCAAAGCGCTAAAACGCGCCTTGCATGGCCTTCGGAGTCGAGGGGTGGTTGTGCCGGCAGAACTATGGCGGCGGGAAGAGGCAAGCCCCCAGAGAGAGGCGGCAGCACCTCCCCTAAAGGCCTTTGTCACGCCGGTGCATGGCAGTGGTGAGCGGTTTGTTGTTCTGGAAGGCGCCAAAATGGTTTTGGGGGGCACTTTTCTGGTGGCGCGCATCAGCGATCTCTCTGGTTTCCTGGAATGCAACCTTTATGACTTGGGACGCAAGGGCAGGGAGGATTTCTGGCAAGCCATGCGCCGGGAGGGAATAGACACCTGGGTGCCCGCGCCTGCCGGTTATGCGGTGGGAGTTTTGGAGGAAAGTTTCCGCCTTGTCCCGGAGGGGTCTGAAGTTGGCGCCAGTTACCGGCTGATTAGAGACAGGCTTTTGAAATACCATGATCCGGCGAAATTCTCTGTTCTGCAAGGGTTACTGCCGATTCTGGGAGCCGGCGAAAGAGGTGATTTGCAGCAGGGGGCGGAAGAATTGGCGGCCAACGCCTTGTTCTACTCCTGGATGCCTTCTCCTCAGTCGATCCCACCCTTGCTGGCCAGGCTAGCTGAAGTGGAGAACAGCCCCTTAGTGCTGTCCGAGGCCCTCAAACAAGAGCGCCTGGAGAAGATTATCGAGGAAGCCACCGTGGGCTTTTTTCCTCCGGAGAGCCGCCATCGTTGGGGTCGGCGTCTCCTGGAGATGGCCTATTATTTTGAGCTGAAAGGGCGGCGGCGGGAGTCTCGGCTGGCCCAAGCGGCGGGGGAGGACTTACTGGAGCATTCTTTAAGTGAGCTGAGGGGAGAAAGTATTTTTCTGAAAGAATTGGTCTGGCAGGCCGTGGAACTTACCGCCCAACTCAAAAAAGAGCTGGAGGAGGCCGGTCGGGAGCAGGGTAGGGTGGTGATCCCCTCAGGACCTGTGATTATCCACAGTTAGCTCCAGGATTGCCGGCGCGCTGAAACAGACAGTTCTCGGGGGCGGCGCCCTCACCCGTGGGGTTGAAAGTCAATTCTCCAAGGGGGAGAGGGAAAAAGGGTAGGAAAGCAGTTAAGATAAGCTGGGAAAGGGGGAGCGGAAGGATTATGTTGCATACCCTTGAGGTGCGGTCCCACAGCAAATGCGAGTTTCTGGACATTACTTCCCGGGTCCAGGAGGTATTGCGAGAGAGCGGGGTGGACGACGGCTTGTGTCACATCTTTGTCCCCCACACCACTGCGGCGGTGACCATCAACGAAAGCGCCGACCCGATGGTCAGGGCGGACATTTTGATGGTTTTGAACAAGTTGATCAGCGATCAAGAGGACTACCGGCATTTAGAAGGCAACTCGCCGGCCCATATCAAGGCCTCTGTTATCGGTCCGCAGCTCACGCTGCTGGTCAGCGGCGGCCGTTTGCTCCTGGGTACCTGGCAGGGCATTTTCTTTTGTGAATTCGACGGCCCCCGGGCCCGCCGGGTGCATGTGAAGATCAGCCGCGACTGATGGGAGATGGTACCCCTTTTTTTGCCGAAGTGCGTCTCAATGGCTACACCTTGGCGGATTACCGGGCAGGCAAGGTGGGGATCCACGACCGCGCTGTGCTCAAAGATTTTCTGGAATACATCCACATCAAGAAGGGCCTGTTGGCGCCCTATTCTGCCTCTTATCCTTTGGTGGAGGCCCGAGAGCTCTTGCCCTCCTTTGAAAAGACCTTTGCCGAATACAAAGGGCTGCCGGCCTTCAGTATGGTGGCTTTTAACCGCAGGCTCTCCTACCAGCAGGAGAATTTCCAATTCGATCTTTTGCATCCGGGCGGCGAGAGCAGGAAGAGAGGCGGGCGGGAAAATGTGGAGAGGATCGTCCCCCATCTGGCCCGGGAGTTGCGGCCGCAGTTTAGGCAGCGTCTGGGGCACCGCGACCTTACCGAGCTGGCCAACTATGAAGATCTGGTGGAGTACCTTTTCCGGATGGACCGGGCCCAGGTGATCGCCCGAGATGCGGACGGCCTCTTTCGCCTGTTGGGGGTGTATGCCTCTTTTCCCTCAGACTTGGACAGTGAATTAAAGACCTTCGGATGCCGGTTAGGAAAATTCAAGAAACTGGATGACACCGCCTACGAGCGGGAACGGGAATTTGTCTATCAGTTTCTGATGGAGCTCTATGGCTTTCCCATCTGTGCGGAGCGCCGCACTTCCGCCGCCCTTTTTGCCAGGAAACTTAGCCGTTTGAAAGAACAGTATCTTATTAAAGTGCTGGGCTCCTCAGACCGGACACTCACGAGCCTGTGTGGCTGGGAGCAGAAAAGGTTCCCGGTGGTGGAAAAGATTGCTCTGATTGCCTTGCCGGCGGCGATGGGCGATGCAGTTCCTCACCTTAGGGAACAAGGTTTTTTGGTGGACCAGGAGCGCCGGGTGGTCATCCTCAAGGTGACCTACCAGCAGCACAAGTATAACCCTCACAACGTATTAGAAGATCGGGCGCTGTCAGTTGTGAAACAAGAGATTATCCATCCCGTTCACGGTGGGCGGGAGTTGGGGTTTAACGTCTTGAAGGATAGCCGGCGCTTTCTTAAGAATCTTACTGACATTGTACGGGGGGAATACTTTGGCGCCATCTCATACCAACGCAGCGAGTTGTTGGTTTCCACCAAGACCCACGAAGAGCGGCTGAAATTTTTGGATGCCTGGTTGAGCAAGAATCAGCGCCGGCTAGCCACTTATAGCTCCGACTCTTTTATGGCCGTCAAAAAGGTGTTAAACAGCTATCTTCTCAATCGGGAATATAAAGAGGCGTTTGTCAAGCATGCGGAACTGCACCGGGGGGTGGTAAAACGGGTGGTCTACCTGAATCAGGCTCATCAATTGCAGACCCTGGAGAAACTTGCTCAGCGAGACACCGGGAAAAGGCAGCTCGGCCCATATCAGCGCTTGGCGGCGGCGGTGAGTTTCCTGGAGGAGAAAAAGGAAGAGCTGCCCTACTTTTACCCCGATCTTTTCAAGAAGGGTTTGGATTTATGGGAAAAGCTCCTGAGTTACCCGTATTTCAAGCGGTTGGGGGAGCAGTCCACCCCCCCTGGTCTCCCTTATCGCCGGCGGGTCTGGCATCTCATCGTACTAGGGCGGCGTCTGATGGCACTTATTGCGGAGCAGCACCAGCACATCCAGGCCGAAGTGGGCCAAGGCAAACCCTTTCCCCTGATTCCCTCCGGCTTTCCGCCACGCCCCATTGCGCCGCAGAGATGAGTTGACAAAACAGTAAACTGCTTTCGCGGCAAAAAGGTGGGAGGCCCTCCCTTTGGGCGCCCAGGAGGAAATTGGTCCGCCGTCTGCGTCGAAGCGATTGTGAGGAGGAGTAATATTTGTTTGGTAAGACCTGCTCACCTGGCAACTGTCTCATTTTTCAAGGTATCATAAAGTATCCACCGGCCGTCCGGCCATAAGAAAGTAAGATTTTTTGGAGATGCATAATAAAATCGTTGACTTTGAAATGATACTGCCTATACTAGAAGAAAGATTTTTTCGGGGGCTTTTTCTCAATACCAAGGGGGGGAAAGCCGGGTAAAAAACTTACAAAGGAGGAAGGTATGCGGTCGAAACTGGTGGTTGGAATGATTCTGGCTGTGGTGGCAGTGATGTTAATCGCTTCTGGGGCTATGGCCCAAAAACTGCTGTGTGTGTCCAAGAAGGACCTCAAAGGTCAGGAAACCGTAGATTCCTGTTTGGCGAAAGGTGAACGGTTTGCGGTAGTGGATCAGTTCGGCATTGTCCGGATACTGACTCCGGAAGAAGTAGCCCTGACCAAGGCTTTCAATCCCAAGGCGTTCCAGTTGCGGGCTTATGGCATGCAGTTCCAGAGAGAAGCGCCGAAACTCCCACCGCTGGCGGTACCGGCTGAAGCCCATTAATCGCCGGATGACCAAAGGTCGTTTTGACCTCCCCTTCATCTGGTCTCTACAAGGAGTCTAGGCCTCCTGGTAAGGTTAGGTTATAGTCCGGAGGATGCCAGGGAAGGGTTGCGGGCCAATCTATTGGTGGAAGCCCCCGAAGATACCTTTGGGGGTTTTTTTTGGGTGCCGGTATAAATTGAAATTTTGCCATGACACCAGGAAAGATACATAAATGCTGATAAGGGACGGGCATGATGTCGGAAGTAAAGGAAAGGGCCGAAAGAAGCAAGGATAAGAAGGCAGCTCTGGGAAGTGACTTGGATCTACAAGCTTTTAGCCGCCAGGGTGGGGAATGGGAATATGATCCGGACTATCAGAGTTTTTCTCCGGAGGAGCGCCAGCATTTGTTGCGGGCCGGGATCGAGCTTACGGACTTGGAGCATGCCGGCACCTTTTTGCAGGCGGACCGGGGAGTGGTGCATTGTAAGGCCAGTCAACCCGGGCTGGAAGTGCTGCCCATCACCGAGGCCATGAATCGTTATGGCTGGTTGTCGGAGCATCTCTGGCGCCTGGTGGCGGTGGATGCGGACAAGTACACGGCCAGAACGGAGCTGGCCTTGGACAACGGCTATTTCATCCGGGCTTTGGCCGGAGCGCAGGTGCCGCGGCCGGTGGAAACCTGTCTTTACCTGCGGACTGACGGTTTCGCCCAACACGTGCACAATGTGGTGATCGTGGAGCCCGGGGCCAGTTTGCACATCATCACCGGTTGCACCACTCACCCTCAGGTGCGCTCGGGACTGCACATTGGGGTGTCGGAATTCTACGTGCGGGCCGGGGGGCAGCTCACCTTTACCATGATCCACAACTGGGCGGAGGACATTCATGTGCGGCCTCGCACCGGGGTGCTGGTGGAGGAAGGCGGCCGCTATCTTTCCAATTATCTTTTGTTGCGCCCGGTGAAGACGGTGCAGATGTATCCCACCGTGAGGCTGGTGGGGCCGGAGGCCATGGCGCGCTTGCACTCCGTTCTGGTGGCCCATCCGGGCACGGAGCTGGATGTGGGCGGCCGGGTCATTCTGGAGGCGCCGCATACCCGGGCCGAGGTCATTGCCCGCACCCTCAGTATGGGCGGCGCCTGCATGAGCCGGGGACATCTGCTGGGGCTGGTGCCTCAGGTCAAGGCCCATCTGGAATGTCGGGGTTTGATTCTCTCCCCTCAAGGGTTGATCTATGCCGTGCCGGAGCTGGAAGGCAGAGTGGCTGGTGTGGAGTTGTCACATGAAGCCGCGGTGGGCAAGATCGCGGCGGAAGAAGTTGAGTATCTCATGGCCCGGGGTCTGGATGAAGAAGAGGCGGTGTCCACCATTGTCCGGGGTTTTTTGAGTGTCAAGATCGAGGGTCTGCCGCCTGCCCTGGAAGAAGAGGTGGGAAAAACCATCCGGGAAACGGGCAAGGGGTTGTGAGAAAGAGTTGGGTGTTAGCATGTAAATGAGGCCGATAGGCTGGCCGGCCTTATCAAGGCTAGCATGATTTTAAGATCAGGGTGTAGCTCATGAGGGACTGGTTTGAATCATGCTTTTGATTATCCGGGGGGTTGTTCGGATCTGACGGGGATGAAGAGGTTGTCCCAGCCTTGGCGTCGGCTCAAACCGCTGGCGTGATTAACCAGGCTGGTGAGAAACCATTGCCGGTTACCGTCCGGACGGGTCAGAAGCTGAAAGCGGGCTTCATAAACTAGGGGTTTGGTGGCGGGATCAGCGGGATTGGAAATGAGCACGTAGGCCACCTGGGTGTCACCCTTGCCCTCCTGATAAAAGCCGTAAAATTCCAGGACTTTACAATAGGCGACATTCCAGCGGTCGATGGTCTGTTGGGCAGCCGCGGCAGTCAGGGCAGGAGTAAGGGTGGAGGGAGGGGGGAGAGTACAACCCCAAAGGAGGGTTGCACCCCACAATACCAATATTTTTAGATACCAACTGGTTTTTTTCATAAAAGATTCGGAAGACAGCTCATTGCTCACTTATATTATGCCCCTCTCGGCGCTTGTCAATCTTTTTTCTGAGGACTGATATCCGGGCCGGTATTTAAGATCAGAGGCAGGCCGTCCCGGCCGCCCACAATAACGATCTTGCTGTTGGCGGACTCCGCCAGGGCGCGGGTGGCTTCGATGCCCTTCCAGCGGAGGAGTTGGTCGGTGAGGCCCTGGGCAACAATGCGCTGGAAGTCCTGAATGCCCTGTGCTTCAATGCGTTTGCGCTCAGCTTCCTGTTTTTCTTTGTCAAGGATGAAGCGCATGCGTTGGGCTTCCTGATCAGCGGCCAGTTTGGCGTTGATGGCCTCGACGATGGCTGTGGGGAGTTGTACACGCCGCAGCAAGATCTTTTCCACTTCGATACCCCGTTTCTGCAGATCATCCGCCAAGCCGGCAAAGATTTCGCTGGCAATGAGTTCGCGGCTGGAAGTGTAAAGATCTTTGGCTTCATGTTTGACGGTGATGCCCCGGATAGCGGCGCGGAATTGAGGCTTCACCACCACCTGTTCATAGTTGGGGCCGATGAGTGAAAAGACCCGAGGGGCTTCTGCGGGTATAAGATGGAAGAGACAGGAAACCTCGATAACCATGTTCAGGCCCTCCTTGGAAGGTGCCTCAGCATGCTCGAAGATTTCCTGGGTGCGGACGTTCATAAGCTCCATGAACAGCAGGGGGTTGACGAAGTGCAGGCCGGCCGGGATGCAGTCGTGGACCTTGCCGAAAAGAATCAAAACTCCCACCCGCCCTGGGGGGACGATCTTGACCATGGCGGCCAGCACGAACACCAGGAGCAGGGCGGCTGCCAGGAGCCAGCGATAATTCTGGATTTGTGGGTATTTCTGGGCTAGTGCCAGAATCCCCACTACGATAAAAATTCCCAAGAGAATCAGGGTCATGATTGGTTTCTGACGGCAAATTTTTCCGGTTTGAGGATTAGGATAAAGTAAAGTCGGCCAACTGACAAGCAAAAAACGGCTGGGAGGAGGGGGTTGGGAAATCGGGCGCAGTTTTTGCAAACTCATAAAGGAGAGTCTGCAATTGCCAGGGTGCATCACGGTACGAGGATTTACACCAATGTTTACAGGTGATGGTGTTGGGCCGGTGAGAATGTTTTTTCTGAGCGGTCTCATGGTGTGGCTGGCGCACTGCGGTCCTTATCAGTACGACCAGTTTCCGGCGCCATCCCTTAATCCTCCCTGGCTGGCCAACCCAAGAATTGATGGATTGCAGGAGACGGTGGTGCCGCCGGTGCTCAGAGATTTCCGGCATTATCGGTTGGGTGTGCTGGAGTTTCACTGCCCGCATCATATTCCGGAGGTGAGTTATCCGGTCACCCGCGTCTTTTACCGTAATCTGCTGGAGAGGAACCTTTTCCGGGAGATTGTGCGGATTCCTGTGACCTATTATGACCTGGAGCATGCCCTGCGGGTGAGCCGGGAATATAGAGTGGATCTGCTGCTATTAGGGGAAGTCCCTTATTTCTTGGACAGCGGCACTGCCGGGAAGTCGGGGGTGCAGGTGGAGCTGAAATTGGTGGAGGTGGATACCAAACGCACGTTGTGGTATCTAAGCGATGCCATCAGCGCTACCCCCCGTCCCATCATTGACCTTTGGGTCACAGAAACCCGTCCCAAGCCCACCCCCAGCATCTATACCCTGGTGGACTCCCTGGCCGACCGCATGTTGGCCCACCTTGAGAAGGCAGCCGAAGCAATACCGGATGGTAAGCAGATGTTACGGATGGAGTGGCAACCCACGGGGGTGAGGTGAGGGCAAAGACAGTAAGCTGCGAGCAGAAAGCGGTAAGCAGTGAGTAGAGAGAAATTGTTAAAGGGGCGCGCCGGGCGCGCCTTCCCTTACTTTTCGGGACTGAGGAGGGCGCTGCGGGAACGGCCGACGTTGTTAAAAACTGCTTGAAAATCCCGATATAAGCGTTTGTTGTCCCGTTGGCGATGGCATTTTTTGAAGTATTTTTGGGGGTCAGGGTTGTCGGCCAGGAGGTCAATACCCTCCCAACCTCCGGGTCGGGGAAAGGAATAATAAGGATATTCTTTGGGGATGCCGCGGACATAGACGACCTGCGGCACCACGTACTCCAGTCTGGCCAGATAGAGGCGATGCATGCCGTCGTTGATGAGCAAAGCCACAGTACCATCGGCCTCGAAGGATTCCTCCACCACCGGCGGGTAGACATCATAGCTGGCTTCGCCGCCATCCGGATAACGCACCAGATACGTGACGTAGCCGTCCAATCGAAAGAGGTCCACCCCGTGTTCGCGCAAACTCCAGCGCAGTTCCTGCACCTTACGCAACTCCTGGAGCCAAATATAGTTTTGGGGAGGGTGCAGGCAGTTGGTGTGGATCATCTCGAGAGTGATGAGGGCCCGGTTGTACACCAACACCTCAGGTTGTTTGAGGAGCGGCACCCGGCGCAGGCAAGCCACCAGTTCCTCGG
Source organism: Desulfobacca acetoxidans (assembly GCA_020722205.1). Classification (GTDB taxonomy): domain Bacteria; phylum Desulfobacterota; class Desulfobaccia; order Desulfobaccales; family 0-14-0-80-60-11; genus DYLF01. The sequence goes on along the minus strand of DYLF01000064.1, from coordinate 315 downwards.
TGGAATGGCGCTGGACAGCGATGATGTTCATATGAAATTTAGAAATTTTTTCCCTCCAGGACGTCGCTGGCGTACTTGATTTACAATTTTAAATATGATCTTCGTGCGGAGCAATGGCCCTGAGGGACGTTCAAAAGAAATTTGCAGCGTGGCGGGCAGGGCCACCTATACGGGAAGCAATGATATCAAAAATCCGCCGGGGAGGGTGAAAAATAATAATGCCGGGGGCAAGAGGCGAGGCAGGCTTCGCCGCGAAAATAATTTTAATTTTTGAGACGGCCGATTTGAGGGCATATTGGTTTTAGGAATTGCGAG
>DYLF01000063.1 GCA_020722205.1 Desulfobacca acetoxidans | reverse complement strand
ATTTTTCCCCGCCTTTTTTTTTCGGCGGCCAAGCAAAAAGGGGCGCCGGGGCGGGGTGAAAGGGCGGCGGTGGGGGTGGGGGTTCCCCGCGGGCAGGGGGGTGGCTAAGGATTTTTGTTTAAATATCTGAACTTAAATTGGATATATAAGTCATTACAATAAGTTACTGATGTTCAGAATATGAAACATGAGTTCAAAAATTTGAACTAACTGGGGGGGGTGGGGAGGGCGGTGATTTTGATGTGGGGGGGGGCGGGCTGGCCGGGAGAGGGCGATGAAAATAAGAATTCTGCTGACCCCCTTCAGGAAAGGTGGTAATTAAGGAGGAAGGGGAGGAAAAGGCAGTCGCTCTCCCCCCAGGAAGGGTAAGAAAAGGAGATGGTATGGCGAAAGAGCAGACGTTGTCGTTGATCAAGCCGGACGGGGTGGCCCGGGGGCTGGTGGGCGAGGTGATCGGGCGTTTTGAAAAGAATGGCTTACAGATTCGGGCCCTGAAGATGGTGCGCCTGACTTTGGAGGAGGCCCGGGCCTTTTATGCGGTGCACCAAGGGCGGTCCTTTTATGACAGTCTGACGCGGTTTATGAGTTCGGGGCCGATTGTGGCCCTGATTCTGGAGGGAGAAGAGGCCATCCGGCGGAACCGGGAGCTGATGGGAGCCACCGACTGGCGGCAGGCGGAGGCGGGCACCATTCGGGCGGACTTGGCCCGGGACATTGAAGCCAATGTGGTGCATGGCTCAGATGGGCCGGAGACGGCGGCGAGGGAAATTGCCTTTTTCTTTAGTGAGTTGGAAAAGGCCTAGTTTAGGGAGATTGTTTGACCACCAGCACCGGGCAGAGGGACTGGCCGATGACGCGTTCGGTGACGCTGCCCATGAGGAGCCTTGGCAGGCCGGTGCGGCCGTGGCTGCCCAGGATGATGAGGTCAACGGCCCGCTGTTGGGCCACCTCCAGGATGACCTGGTAGGGGCGGCCGGAAAGGGCCAGGGTCTCCAGGGGGAGGGCGCGCCGGTCGGCTTCGGCCTTCAGGTTGAGCACAATGTCGGCGGCGGCGGCGCCGGCGAGGTCGCCGTGCGCCACGGCCAGGGCGAGGAGGGAGGCCTTGCTGTGGGCGGCCAGCCGGAAGGCCTCGCGGCAGGCGGCGGCGCTGAAGGGGGAGCCGTCGCTGGCCACCAGGAGCTTGTCAAAGCGCAGGGGGGCCTCTTTGGGGACCAGGAGGACATTGACGGGGCTGTGGCCGATGACGCGGGCGCTGATGCTGCCCAGGAGCAAGCGGGCCAGGCCGGAATGGCCGCGGCGGCCGATGAGGATAAGGTCGGGGGAGATTTCCTGCACGGCGTCCATGATTTCCTGCAGGACATTGGCCCCCAGGCGGAGGTGAATCTGAAGTTGCACCCCCTGGTCGGCGGCTTGTTTTTGCCAGGCGGCCAGGCTTTCTCGAGCCTTCTCTTGCCGAATCGCGAGGAGGTCGGTCATCACCTGGGGGGGGATGGCCAGGGATTCGGGCTGGGAATATTCCACAAAGGCCGCCAGCTCCACCACTTGCAGGAGATGAACCTGACAGTGGCAGGCGCGTCCCAATTCCAGGCCGGCCTTGACGGCGCCGTGGCTGGGGGGGGAGTCGTCGGTGCAGACCAGGATTTTGGTCAAGGTGAGGGGACAGGGGGTGATTTCGCTGACCATGGGGTGCCTCAGGGGTTAGGGGTGTATTTGCCCACAGGCCGGCAGCCTGGGCCACCGGGTGACGGCATTATAGTATCACTTTACAGATTGGAGAACAATCTTTCATATTCGCTGAGGAGATGTTCGTACTCCAGCTTCAGGTCGGCTGCCTGGTGGGTGGCCTGGGCCAGTTTTTGCTCCAGGAGGGCCACGGTCTTTTTCAGGTAGAGGTTTTCCTGGTGCAGGGTCTGGGCGGCGTTGGCCTGTTGCATCTGGCTTTGCAGGTCGCGGTATTTTTTGGCCATGATTTGGAGGGTGTTTTCGGCTTTGGTGAGGGCCTGTTGCAGTCGGTTTTTGAGGCGGACTTCCTCTTCCAGGGCGTGATTGGCCAGGCGTAGTTTTTTGACCTCCTCCTGGAGTTTGCGGTTGATGGCGGAGAGGCTTTCCAGGTCTGATTCCTGGAGGCGCAGGGAGACTTCTTTTTCGGCCAGCCGGGCCATGAGTTCCTGGCGGTGGCGGCTCATTTCATCCCGCATTTGGGCGATCTGGGATTCGATGGCCTTGGAGCGCAGACGGAAGCGATGGAGACGGTCAGCGGTAAATTTGGAGTAGTCGCCTTTTTCCAGGCCGGCGATAATGGGGACCAGGTCCTGGGAGAGTCCGGAGAGGGCGGCGGCGGTTTGGCCGTGCTGCTTTTCTTGTTGGGCCCAGGGGCCCTGGGCGATGAAGTCGGTGAGGAGCCGGCTTTTTTCCTGCAACTGGTGGTTGATTTCTTTCAGATAGAGGATATTGTGCTGCTGCTGTTGGTTGATCTGCTGCAGTTTGGCGATTTTGGCTTGCAAGGCCGCAAGTTGCATCTCCGCTATCCAGCACAGGCAAGATGCCTGTGCCACCATTACTTGAAAATTCCTACGATCTTCCGGTTAGACCACTGGGTCATGATTGGTGGTTCAGGGCCTTTCGCACGGCCTGCGCCAGGGTGTGGGCGCTGACGGGTTTCATCAGGTAGTCCCGCAGGCCCAGTTCTTTGGCCTTTTCGGCGCTGATGGTCTCGTTGAAACCGGTCATTAAGATAATCGGCAGATCAGGGCGAATCTTCAAGAGTTCGCCGGCCAGGACGTTGCCGGTCAGATGTGGCATGGTGAGGTCAGTGATGACCAGGTCAAAGTCCCGGGGGCAAGTGCGGAACAGTTTCAGGGTTTCTAAGCTGTGGTTGAGGGCGGTGACGCGGTAGCCCAGGAACTCCAGAATTCGTTTCAGGATGGCGGCCACCTGGGGTTCGTCGTCCACCAGCAGCACCCGCTCGTTACCCATCAGGATGGGGGCCGGGGGGGCGGCGGCGCGGGCGGTGATATTGCTGAGGCGAGGAAAGAAGACCTGGAAGGTGGTGCCCTGATCGAGGGCGCTGTCCACCAGGATAGCGCCGCCCATGGCGCTGACGATGCCGTGCACCACGGCCAGCCCCAGGCCGGTGCCTTCTCCCGGATTTTTGGTAGTGAAGTAGGGGTCGAAGATGCGCTCCAGGACCCAGGGTGGCATACCATGGCCGTTATCCTGGACCGTCAGTTTGAGGTAAGGCCCGGGTTGCAGTTGCGGGTGGTGGAAGATTGGGTTGTCGTCCACCTCCACCTCTTCCAGGGACACGACCAGCACCCCGCCCTGCTGCCGCATGGCGTGATAGGCATTGGTGCACAGGTTCATGCCCACTTGGTGGATGCGGCTGGGGTCGGCCAGGACAAAACCTTGCGAGACATTCAGGTGGCAACGGATGTCAAAGGTGGCGGGCAGGGAGGCCCGGAGCAGCTTCAGGGCTTCTTTGAGGATGAGGGCGACTTCCACCGGGGTGGTGGGCTGTTCCCCTTTACGGCTGACGGCCAAAATCTGATCCACCAGGTCTCGGGCCCGCTGGCCGGCTTGCAGGACCTCCTGGAGGTTGCTCTTGAACTCCGGCAGGTTGACCTGATCGGCCTCCAGACAGGCCAGGGTCAGTTCGGTGAACCCCATTATGGCGGTCAGGAGGTTGTTGAAATCGTGGGCGATGCCGCCGGCCAGGGTGGCGATGGCCTCGAGCCTCTGGGCTTGGGGATGCCCATCAAGCACCTCCGGGTGTGAAGCCCAGGCAAAGATATTCTAATAACGAGTTGAATCCTAATCGGTCATTAAATGACCTTGGCTAGCCCGGACAGTGTGGGGGAATGGAGGCATCGGGTCACCGCCGAAGAAACGGCACCAAACGGTGAATAGCCCACCGGCGCTCCCAAGGGCTGAATAATGGTGAGGCGAGGCTACGTTTCATGACACACACCTTCCATGGCAAGATAATGAAACGAGTAGAAAAATTGAGTTATAGAAGAGCCTCTGGCACAAGTCCTTGGTTCTCTCTGTGTTTTCTGGGTCTCTGTGGTTAAAATCGGTTCGGCAGCCACGACAGAGACCCAGAGTCCGCACAGATGACGAATATTACAATGGCTCTATAATAATTCCGAACTCACAAGTTCGCAAGAAATATTTTGCTTATCCGGGGGGGCGCCGGGCGTAAGCCGCGAGCAGTAAGATGTGGCTAGCGGCCCGTGGTTGGTGGGGCAACGTTATCGCCAACCTTTTGCCTTGAGCCCTCAGCCCTTTGCCTACTTCGGCGTCAGAGCGAGCAGGGCGGCGATTTGGTCGGCCAGGTCGGCGAGGCGGGCCTGGGGTTCTGTTTGGTTGGTGGTCAGCAGTTGCGGCCGGTTCTGTAATTCCGGCCGTGGGGTCACTTCAAATTCGGGGGGGAAGCTGTCGTCGAAATACATCTGTTGGAAGCCGATGAATTTGAGGTGGTGGGCGGTGGCGTCCAGGACCGCCTCTTCCCCGGGGGGGATTAGTTTTTCCTGGCGTGCGATTCTAAGGCCCGCCAGGGATTCGCCGCCCTGGGTGCAGGCGATATGGCCGTGGCGGTTGGCCAGGAGCATGGCGTCCATGATTTCCTGTTCGGTTACCTCCACCACGGCGACGCTGCCCTCTCCGGCCTGGGCGGTATATTCCTCCACCAGGCGGATGAGGCGGGGCATGGAGACGGGGTTGCCGATCATGGCGGCCTGGGCCACGCTGGGCTGCACGGCCACCGGCGTAAAGACCCGGCGACGGCGGTTTTTCTCCTGGTAGTAGCGGAAAACGGGGTTGGCGTGACGGGACTGCACGCCGATGATGCGGGGCAGGGTGGAGATGATACCCAGGTCGTAAAATCTTAGGAAGCCCTGCAGAATGGCGGTGATATTGCCGGCGTTGCCGATGGGCACCACCACGGCTTTGTTTTTGAGGTCATAATCAAAGTATTGGGCGATTTCAAAGGCGTAGGACTCCTGGCCGCGGAGGCGCCAACTATTCTTGGAGTTGAGCAGGGCGACTTGGTAGTGGTCGGCCAAAAATTCCACGACTTTCATGCAGTCGTCAAAGACGCCGGGGATTTCGAGGACCTGGGCGCCGCTGCCCAGGGGTTGGGCCAGTTGTTGGGGAGTAACCTTGCCGTGGGGGAGGAGCACGGCGGAGGCGATGTCCTTGCCCAGGTAGGCGGCGTACAGGGCGGCGGCAGCCGAGGTGTCGCCGGTGGAGGCGCAGATGGCCAGGATTCTGCCGGCCCCCGGGCGGCGTCGTAAGTAATTGAGATAGCTCAGGGCCGCGGCCATGCCCCGGTCCTTGAAGGAGGCGCTGGGATTCTGGCCGTCGTTTTTGAAATAAAAGGGAACTCCCACTTCTGCGGTAAGGTGGTCATTGGCCTTCACCTGGGGGGTGTGCCCTTCGCCCAGGTAGATGAGGTCGGCGAGGGGAATAACCGGGGCGATGAGCTCATAATAGAGGAAAATTCCTTTTAAAGCCGGCAGGTTGAGCATCCGGCGGAAATCAAAGAGGCGCTGCCAGAAGCTGCCGGGCTTGTCCCGGAGGCAGGCTTCCTGGCGGTCCACCAAAAGAAACAGGCCGCGGCAGCGGGGGCAGGTGTAGAGCAGTTCTCGCAAGTCGTATTCCGCCTGGCAGTTAAGGCAGCGGTAAACCATCTCCCCACTGGGCTGGGGGATGAGGTGGGGGCGAAGATCTTCCGGGAAGTCGGCTAATTTCATATGTTCTCCCTGGTGTCAGTAATCAAGACCATTGGTGATGAGTGAAAATGATCTTATGCCGGACCTTAGGCAAGGATCAGCCGTGCCCCTCCAGACGTAGGCCAAGGTTTCCGGATGGGCACAGACTAAATTTTTTGTTTGGCGGCCATTTAGTATAATGACCTGGGTCTGAAGGATTAGCCTCACACCAGCGGCTTTTCCTTCTTGGCTTCCAGAACGGCCCGCCAGTGGTCGCGCTCTTTTCTGGCCTGGAAGAGTTCGGCCTGCAGGCGGGCCCGTTCCGGGGAAGGACCTTCCAGCGCCGCCAGGGTCCGCTCCAACTCCTCCACCTTTTTCGACAGGCGGTATAGTTCCTGGGCCAGGTAGCGGATGGTCATGTCTTCAGTCCTCGGGCTGGGTCTAAGGGAGTTCTTCCAGGGATTTTTCGGGAGTGGTGAGTACCGGCAGGACGAAAAAGAAATTGTTGCCTCCGAGGGTGGGCTCATAGCCCACCGCCCCCCCGTGGGTCTCTATGACGTTACGGACAAAATAAAGACCCCGGCCGGTGCCCACCTCGCCGTTTGCGTTCCCGCCGCGGTAGCCCTCCTCAAAGATGCGGGGCACGTCTTCCCACGGGATATGCGGGCCGGTGGTGAAGACATTGAACTTGATGCCATCCTTGCCCGGGCCGAAGAAATTGGGCACCAACTCCCGGCCATAGGACAGGTATTTCCGCCCTTCATGATTGGCCCGGGTATATTTCACTGCGTTGGAAAAGAGATTGGCATAGACCTGGGCCATCAAACCCTTGTCCACTGACAGGGGCATTTCCTCATCCGACACGCCCCCCAGAGTGACATCGATATCGATCTGACGTTCTTTGAGTTTCGGCAGGAAGAGCTGCAACTGCGGCTGAATGATGTCGCTTTGCACCTTGGTGGTCCGCCGCCGCAGGACCAATTGGCCTCTCTGAAAATGTGACGGCCGGAACAGGGATTCAATGAACAAGCTGACGCCTTTGTAATGCTGTTCCAGGGCGTGGTAAGCCTCTTCCAGGTTGGCCACGAGCCGTCGGAAAGTCCGCTGCGCTTCGGGATATTTCTGACAATCGGTCAGGGTCGCTTCGCACAGGCAGTCCAGTTCCTTCATGGTTTGGATGTGATGGCGCAGATGCCGCAAATAAAGGTTGAGACTGATGTTGGGGATAATGACATTGTGTTCGATGTCGGCCACCAGGCTGTTAATAAACCGGATATGCTGAATATTCTGCCAGGAAATGATCTTATTGTGCAGGTTGTATCCCAGACGGTTGGCATATTTTTGCAGAAAAAAGCGATCTTTCTCCACCAGGGCCTGCGGGGGGAATACCTCCAGCAAGCCGATGAGCTGATCCTTGGCGTAAAAGGGCAGGCGGTCCACCAGCAGTAGATTACCGCGGATGGGAATCACCCAGGAATCATTCAGATCGTAGGGTTGGCTGGCCAGCCGCAGGGCCGCCGGAGCCAGGGGTTTGTCCGGATAGAGGCCCTGGAGAGTGTCGCAAACCAATTGCAGGTTACCTTCCGGGCTCAGGAGATAAAGACGCGCTTGGAGGCCGAAAAACTCCTTAGGGACACTCACCGCCACGCGGTAAAAATTCTCCAGGGTTTCGTACTCCTGGGCCAGGTCAAAGAAGGTTTTTAAGGCGTCATTCTCCAGGGTATTGAAGTGATAGTCCTCAAAGGCCTGGCGCTTTTCTTTCACCCGGGCCATGATCTTGGCGAGGTCTGTGGGCACATCCATGGGTCTATCCTCTAAGGGAGAATCGAGCCGGCCCCCCCTTTAACTCCGGCAGCGGGCGAACTGCCTAATCCCCACCTCGTAGAGATCCTGCCCCTGACAATCATTGATGACGGTGGCAGGAAAATCCCTCACCTCCAGGCGATAGATGGCTTCCGGCCCCAGTTCCGGGAAGGCCACCACCTCGGCGGCCGTGATGCATTGGGAGAGCAAGGCCCCGGCGCCCCCGGTGGCCCCCAAGTACACGGCTTTGTATTGCTGCAGGGCGGCAATGACTTCGGGACTGCGCCTTCCCTTGCCGATCATGGCCTTGAGACCCAACTGCAACAGGGTCGGGGTATAAACGTCCATGCGGGAGGCGGTGGTGGGCCCAGCGGCCCCGATGACCCGGCCGGGCCGGGCCGGAGAAGGACCCACGTAATAAAGTATCTGGCCTTTGACCTCGAAAGGCAAGTTAAGACCGGCGGTGATAAGGTCCAGTAATCTCTTATGGGCGGCATCCCTGGCCGTGTATATTACCCCATTAATCAAGACCTGATCGCCGATGTGCAGGGGGATAACCATTTCTTCCGTCAAGGGTGGCCATAGTTTTACGGTCTTCGCCATCACTTCCCTCACAGCTTACGGGTTACAGCTTACGACCCATTACAGGATGACTTCCCAATGCCGGGCCGCATGGCATTGCAGGTTCACGGCCACCGGCAGGCTGGCAATGTGGCAGGGCTGCATGAGCAGGTGCACCCCCAGGGCGGTCACCCGGCCCCCCAAGCCAGCCGGACCGATACCCAAATCATTGACGGCAGCCAGCAGCTCGGCCTCCAGCGCCGCCAGTTCCGGATCGGGGTTGGCCTGCCGCAGGTCCCGCAGCAGAGACTTCTTGGCCAGAATTGCCGCCCGTTCAAAGGTGCCGCCGATGCCCACCCCCACGATGATGGGGGGGCAGGTGCCGGCCCCGGCTTCCTGCACCGTGGCCACCACCATTTCTTTGATGCCGGCCCAGCCGACCGCCGGCTTCAACAGATACACCCGGCTGGCATTCTCACTGCCGCCGCCCTTGGTGACCACGGAGAGCTTGAGCGCCTCGCCGGGGACGATCTCCAGGTGGATCACGGCCGGTGTGTTATCGCCGGTGTTTTCCCTGGTGAGGGGATGGCACAAGGATTTGCGGAGGAAGCCCTCCTTGTAACCCTGGCGCACCCCTTCCTGAATGGCGGCGTTGAAGTCTCCCCCGACGAGGTGGACTTCCTGTCCCAGCTCTGCAAAGACCACGACCAGGCCGCAATCCTGGCAGATGGGAATGCGTTCCCGGGCCGCCAACCGGGCGTTTTCCAGCAGCTGCCGGAAAATTTCCTTACCCGTGGGAGATTCCTCCAAAGCCTGCCCCCTCTCAAAGGCCGCCACCATATCGGCTCCTAACTCGTAGTTGGCCGTAATGACTGCCTCCTTCACCGCTTGCATAACCTCATGCACATGAACCTGGCGCATATCTCTTCTCTTTTCAGCCTTCCAGATCATCTTTGAGAAACTTTTGCGTGGAAGACGGCGCGGCGGCCGGGGTCTCCTCGGGAGATTCATCTTCCGGGTAAAAAGACTCCTCCTCATCCTCGGCGGCTTCATCATCCCGGCCGGAGGAATCCCCCTTATGCCGGGCCAACACGGTGGCGGCCAAGCCGGGGAACTGCTCCACCGGCTGGTTTTTCAGCGCCTCCTGCATGTAGGCGATAAAAATCGGGGCCGCTGCCTGGGAGCCGGTTTCTTTGGGGCCAAGACTCCTCTCGTCATCCATTCCTACCCACACCCCGGTGATGAGGGAAGGAGTGAAACCGATGAACCAGGCGTCCCGGGTCTTGTTGGTGGTACCGGTCTTGCCGCCGATGGGCCTGCCCAACACCCTGACCCGGGTCGCCGTTCCCCGCTCCACCACGCTCACCAGAAGCTGGGTCATGACATCGGCTTTTTCCTGATGCATCACGCTCTGGCTGGCTGGTCGACTTTCCCACAATACCCGGCCGTCCCGGTCTTCGACCCGCTCTATGAAAATGGGCTCCACCAACCGGCCCCGATTGGGAAAGACCGAATAGGCGCGGGTGAGTTCCAGGAGAGTGACCTCCGAAGCCCCCAAGGCCGAAGAATAATTGGGATAGATGGGGGAGGCGATGCCCAGATTCTTGGCCATATTCACCACGGCCGGCACACCCAGGCTCATCATCATGCGCACTGCCGGGATGTTCCGGGAGCGGGCGATGGCTGTGGCCAAGGTGATGGGACCGCTATAGGTATGGTCATAGTTCTGGGGGGACCATACTTGGCCCCGCCGTCCCCCTGGCAGGGACAGTGGCTCGTCCTGCAGGATGGAGTTGGGGCCATAACCCCTTTCCACCGCCGCAGCATAAATGATGGGCTTGAAGGCGGAGCCGGGCTGGCGCCGCGCCTGGGTCGCCCGGTTGAATGTGCTGTCCTGATAATCCTTGCCGCCCAGGATCACCCGCACCTTGCCGGAGCGCAGCTCCATGGACAACAGGGCTCCCTGCACCATGGGAGCCGGCTCCAGTTGGGCCACCCATCCCAGCCGCCGGTCCTGACCCACCAGCCTCACCTGCGCCACATCTCCCGGCTGCCAGGCAGCATAACTGACATTGCCGGTCAGTTGCAGCACTCCGGCTTCATCCCCAATCCGGATCTGATAGACCTGTCGTTTGCGGTCTGCCTGGGTCACCAGGGCCATGGCAAGTTGACCTTTCCGAGGGGGGTATTTGCGATACAATCGGATCTGACGTTCCTGGAAGGCCACCTTTGCCCTGCCCTTCAGCCGCCGCAAGGGACCCCGGTAGCCATTGCGTTTCACCAGGGCGGCAATCCCATGCTGGACAGCATTTTGCGCCACCCGGTGCAGATTGATGTCGGCCGTGGTGTAGACCTTCAGTCCCAGATTGGCCACCTGCTCCTTGCCGAAACGGTCTTCCAAGAGAGCCCGCACATACTCCGTAAAATAGCCGCACTCCTTGAGCCAGTCCGCCCGCCAGGGCTTCAGGCGCAGGGGCTGCTTGAGGGCTGCTTCTGCCTGTTCCTGGCTGATAAAACCCACCTCTGCCATCCGCCTCAGCACATAAGCTTGGCGCGCTCTCGACTTGCCCGGATTCAAAAAAGGGGAATACCGGCTGGGGGCCTTGGGAATGCCAGCCAAGAGCGCCGCCTCGGCCAGGGTTAAGTCCTCCACATGCTTAGAGAAAAACTCTTGTGCGGCGGCTTCCACGCCGTAGGCCCCGTGGCCCAGAAAAATATGGTTCAGATAAAGGGTGATGATCTCTTCTTTAGTCAGGTAGTTGTCGATGCGATAGGCCAGCACGGCTTCCCGAATCTTCCGGCTGAAGCTGCGCTCCGAAGTGAGCATGATGCGCTTAACCACTTGCTGGGTGATGGTGCTGCCGCCCTGGACGATCTCACCGGCTTCGAGATTGCGGAAAAAGGCCCGCACTATACCCAGGACGTCAACTCCGGGGTGTTCAAAGAAGCGGGCGTCTTCAGCCGCCACAAAGGCCAACACCAAGTGGCGAGGCAAGCGGCTGTACGGCACCTCAATCCGCCGTTCCGCGAAGAATTCCCCCATCAGCCGCCCGTCGGAAGAATAGAGGCGCGTCACCACCGGCGGCCGGTATTCTTTGATAGCCGCAAAGTCAGGCAAGTCTTTGAGATAAAAATAATAAATGTAGCCGGCCGCCCCGGCCCCGCCCAGCAGGGCAACCAGCAGCAAGCCGTAAAGCAACCAACTCAAGCGCCGGGCCCAACGCCGCCTCCTGTTGAATTTGTCTAACCGGGGGTCCAGCCGCGGCTCCCCCCTTCTCTTTAAAAACCACACGTTAGTCTGCCCCCGGAGATGAGGCGCTCACCGCCGTCATTAACTAATGCCCACAATGTCCTGCCTTCTGAGACTCTTTAAACTTATCGCTCAAAGCTAAAAGTTGATTAATCCCGATTTTTCAATTTTTCGCTCTGAGTAATAATTGCTGAATAGTCTTTCAAGATATTTATTTTATATCTTGCAAAGGAAATTATATCATAAAACCGAATATATTATTAAAATCTCATCCTTGGGGCGCAGCAGTCAATATCTGCCGGAAAGCCTTTGACCCCGGAAAAAAATGGGAAAGTCCCCCGCGGGATGAGGTCATTTCGGGGGCAGGACCCTGACCTTTCTGACTTGGACGCTTTTGCCCAATTTCGCCCTGATTTTCCTGGATGCTTCCCGGGCTTGGGCCATAGTCTCAAAAGGTCCCGCCCAAACCTGGTGCACTCTGGTTCCTCCAGCGGGCAAGCGGGTATAAGCAGGAATACCTTGCTGTTGCAACTTATCCCGTATCTTACGGGCCGACCGGTAGCTCCGAAAGGTCCCCACCAAGACAGCATACTCTTTGGCCTCGGCAGTCGGCGGCACCTTCATTGTAGAGGCTGCAGGTGGTAGGGCCGGAGGTGCCGGAGTTGTCAGGGAGGGCGGAGGGCCTTCTTTAAGGGGGGGCTGGACGTCAGGGGCCGGCGGCACCTGCGCCGGGGTCTCAGCCGGGGTGATCTTATGGATCTTGGCCGGCGACGGCGCAGGTTCCTCCGCCTGTGGGGCGGGTGCCAGGGCAGAGGGGAGAGTCGCCGGTTTCCGAACCACCTGACCCCGGGACAGATAGTAGTAAAGAATTAAACCTGCACCAGCCAGGATGACCAGTGCAATTACGGCGGCAATCCCTTTGTTCCGCATATTCCACCACTCCTTTGGCAGACCAGGGTTCGGGCTTTGGGGTTAATCCTCTCTGACTCAACCCATAACTGCAATAGTTATGCCTCTTTAGCGGTGAACCGCAATACTCCGTAAACCCAAAACGTTAAAGCCAACCTATCACTTTTTGCTATCCCAGGCAAATTCAAAGGGGTTGAAGTGACCTAGAAAGGGGGAAGCCGATGCTGCTGCCCGCCGACGCTCCGTGGCTTCCGGGCAGATTCTGATAAAGCCTTCGATATTCTGAATCGGTGGATTGAACCAGGAGGAAAAACACACCTCCAATTTTCTCTCCTGAGGGCATCAGTTCATGAGCCACAAGACAATGGAAGGCCCGGTCCACCAATTCTGACAAACGGAGGTATTTATTATTGTACGCCGATGAAAAAGGGCCGAAAATCTGATTCCGCTCGCTTAAGTGCCTGATGTAACGTCGTCAGCATGGCTTGTTTGTCCTCAGGGATACGTCCGGAAACGTTCAGGTAATTTGTATAGTGGTCGCTCACTACCTGGACGGGCGTGTGGAGCCCCGCCAGCAAAGTGATGGTCTCCCTGATTATGCCATGTGGACCCAGCATTCGGAAGCGCCCCGTGAGGACGTCGTTCAGAAGAGGAGTGTTGATCTTGGGCACCAGGGTCCTGAGCCTCAAAAAATCAGGCTGCATCTCATTGATCACTTGGGCGCTGCTGGTGGCATGGGTGTCAGTCAGCTCCTCCCCTCCTAATCCCAAGATGATATAAGCACTGGTCTCGATGCCGGCCTCCCGCAGCAGGCGTCCCGCCCTGATGTGCATGGCAGGGGTGGCCCCTTTTTTGACCCGAAGCAAGATATTTTCATCGCCGCTCTCCACCCCCACATGAAGGCGTGACAAACCTGCTGCAGCCAAGAGGGCCAACTGTTGCGGTCCCTTCTGACATATGAATTGGGAGGAGCCATAAACAGTGATCCGCTCCAGCCTTGGGAAAAGTTGGCGGCTGTACCGACAGATTTCCGCCAGAGACGGAGTGGGCATGGCGATGGTATTGCCTGCCGGAAAAAACAAAGTCACTACAGCATCACCAAGAGCAAGCCGGGCCTCATCCAAGTCTGCCTTGATATCTTGAAGGGGTCGGACTTTGAAGCGAGTCCCTTTGTACACCATACAAAATGTACAGCGGTTGTGGGGGCAGCCGACGGTGGCCTGGACGAGCAGGCTGTCGGCTTCGCTGGGTGGTCGATAAATGGGGCCTTCGTATCGCATAGAAGCAGTTTAGAGCTCCTCTCTCCCCCTGGGAAGGGTGACAGTTTACAGAGAATCTATACAGTTCAACCACTTTTGCTGCCGGCCATGCTGACAGAGCAGCCGAATCTGGTCATGCTCGGTGGCTATAAATATCCGGCGGGTGGTCTGATGACATTGCTCGCAGACGAGGGGGGTCCAAGCGTTTGGTCAGCGGGTTCCAGACGACCTTGAGAGAGCGCGGCAACTTTCCTATCCTGAGCTCCAGCAGCAATTGCACCACATCCACCAACAGGCGTTGGGCCGCCGCAGGAGAGATGGTGAGGCGCACCTGGAGTTCCTGTGCCAAGGTGGGGGGGAGAAGGCCCAGGAGACCATCCGCCGCCGTCCCTTCCTCTTCTTTTTTTCAAATTAAGTGTATTGCTTGGCCCGCTCACTAATCTTTACCGAACCTTTAACTCCTTATCTTGGGAGGCCTTTTGTCAAATTTACACTCTGTCAAAAATATTGACGGAATCATCTTGGCAGCCTCATTTCGCGGAACGTTACCTTTAGGAACAAACATAATTTTTCAATTGGGTTACCCTATTATCAAGCCCGTTTTACCCTGGCACAGCAATTGCTGGCAAAATTTATGAGGTTTGGCGTTTCGGTTCATTTTTGATGAAATGCGGTATATTAATTATGGGGCTATGCATTGACCCCAGTAGCTACAAGATATAGTATATTGGGGTATGGAAGATTACCCAGGACAATTGCCGAATTTGAATCAAAGTTTTCATCTGAAAAAGCATGCAGAG
>DYLF01000062.1:9763-14486 GCA_020722205.1 Desulfobacca acetoxidans | reverse complement strand
TATAATTAATAAGTAACCATAAAATGACCAACTAATATTTATGTTGACTGACAAACTGGCATCTATTGAGCAGCACTATTTTGATCTGGAGCAGCGTCTGGCAGATCCTGAGGTGATCCGCGCTCAGGAGGAATATCATAAATTAAGTAAGGAGCATGCTGAACTGACACCGTTGATCCAGGGTTATCGTCGGTACAGCAGTTTGATCAAACAACTGACGGAGACACAGGCGCTCCTGCGGGAAGAACCTGATGAGGCCTTAAAGGACCTGGCCCGGGAAGAAATTCAACTCCTCAAGGAGCAGATAGCCAACCAGGAAGAAGAGTTACGCCTGCTGCTGCTTCCCACAGACCCTAACGACGAAAAAAACGTGCTCCTGGAAATACGAGCCGGCACCGGCGGGGAGGAAGCCGCGCTCTTTGCCGCGGACCTCTTCCGCATGTATACCCGCCTGGCCGAACGGCGGGGTTGGAAGATGGAGGTACTCAGCCATTCAGCCACCGGCCTGGGAGGGCTGAAGGAAATCATCGCGTCCATCTCCGGCGATCGGGTTTACAGTCAGCTCAAGTTTGAGTCTGGGACGCATCGGGTGCAACGCATCCCGGTGACCGAGTCCGGCGGCCGCATCCACACCTCGGCGGTAACAGTGGCCATCCTGCCCGAAGCCGAAGAAGTGGAAGTGCAGATTAACCCGGAAGACCTGCGGGTGGACGTCTTCCGCTCCTCTGGCCCCGGCGGCCAGTCGGTCAACACCACCGATTCAGCGGTGCGCCTCACCCACTTGCCCACTGGCCTGGTTGTCTCCTGCCAGGACGAGAAATCCCAACACAAGAATAAGGCTAAAGCCTTGAAGGTGCTAAGGGCTCGCCTCTTGGATCTGAAACAGCAGGAACAGCAGGCGCAGATCTCTCAGGAGCGCAAGAGCCAAGTGGGCACCGGCGACCGCAGCGAACGCATCCGCACTTATAACTACCCGCAGGGGCGACTCACTGACCATCGCATCGGCCTCACGCTGTATCGTTTGGAGGCTATTCTGGACGGCGACCTGGAAGAAGTCATCCAAAGCCTCATCAGCCACTATCGCACCCAGGCCCTGCAAAAGTCCTCATGACCCAAACCCAGCCAGCCGCCTGGACCATTCTTCGCGTGCTACGCTGGACCACCAGCTACTTTCATGACAAGGGCGTCGCCGAACCCCGGGCCTCCGCGGAAGTGCTGCTGGCCCATGTTTTGGGTGTAAGCCGCCTGGAATTATATCTGCGGCACGACCAACCTTTGTCGCCTGAAGAACTGGCCCGGTTTAAAAGTTTGATTATCCGGCGCCGCCATGGAGAACCGGTGGCTTACCTCACCGGCCACAAGGAATTCTGGTCCCTGGACTTTCTGGTCTCTCCCGCCGTCCTTATTCCCCGCCCGGAGACCGAAGTTCTGGTGGAGTCGGTGGTGGGAGTTTTAAGGGGGAGGGGCCAAGGGCCGCGGGCGCTTGGCCCCTTTCCCCAAGCCCCTCCGCCCGCCTCATCTGAAGAACAGGTGGGGGCGGGTTTGCCACACCTCCGTACTCCCCCCCTAAAATGCGGGCTTGAAGTGGGCGTTGGCTCCGGCGCTGTGGTGGTGGCCTTGGCCAAGGAGATCCCAGAGTTCACTTGGGTGGCGGTGGACCTCTCCGGGCCGGCTCTCAAGATGGCCCACACTAACGCCCGACGTCACGGAGTGGCAGCACAGATTCGCTTCCTTCAGGGTAATCTATTGTCGGCTTTTTCACCTGGAGCTCGTTTTTCCCTCCTGGTGGCCAACCTGCCCTATGTATCCACCTCCGAGTGGGAGCAACTGCCCCATGACATCCGGGACTTCGAACCACCGGCGGCCCTGCTGGCCGGCCCTGACGGCTTGGCCCTGCTCCGGCCCTTGGCTCAGGAGGCCCACCGCTACCTCACAGCCGGCGGTTGGCTGGCCCTTGAAGTTGGCACCGGTCAGGCTCAAACTGTCAGCGAGATTCTCAGCCTAACCAGCGCCTATGAGCTTATCCAGCCCATCAAAGACTATAGCGGCCTGAACCGGGTGGTGCTGGCCAAAAGAAGATAGACCAAGGGCTATTGATATAGAAGAAGCCTTCGGAAAGAAAAAAACTAGCAAGGAAACCAGACGAAATTTCCTTCCGCACCTTGCCTATTGCCCATAACCTATTGCCTGTTTTAAAACGTTATCTCCGCCAGAGCGATAATACCGGCCTCATCACCTTTGATGGCATTGCGGTCCCACCATTGCCAGCCCTCTAGACCCTGAATGGAGAGACGCCGGACATGTCCACCGGAATCCCGGTGTTCCAGAAGACGTCCAGACACCCGTCCGGAATCCAGCCTGACCTTAGAGGACAATAGCCCGCAACCCTGAAGCATTAACAGCACCAAGAACAATCCCAAACCCTGCCCTCCTGGACTCGATACCATACTCCCTCCCGAACTCAAGATGACTACTCTACCTTCGAGAAAAAGAGGAGCAAGAATAATGCCCACCCAAATGAGCCCTGGAAAGAGTTTATTAATTAAAGCTCTTATAAACTAAGTATCCGGTTATATTATTCTTTCTAAGCGTGAAGGAGAATCTTTGGTTAGGGTGTTGTCGTCTTAAAGCCTACACTTTGCGATAATTTCGTTCGCGGCGACCCATTCAGCCTAGTCTTACCGACTCAGTTCCTCATTGTTAGCTCCGCATTAACGACAGTCTGATAGCTATGGCAAATCTGGGAAAAATGCCGTTAAAATTGCAGAGAATATGTTGATCCCGGAGGGAAGAAGGGTCAAGCCCCGCTGAAATCTCAAGCAAACTTTTACAAAAGCAGAGTTTGGCCGCCGCCCAAAAGGGGATTGGCCAGAAAGGGAGTCAGGGCTAAGCCCTCTCGGTAGAAAAGGAAATGGGGCGCTACTGCTGGTGCGCCCCGGCGGGTAAAGGTGAGTAAAGAGTTGCTCAGAGAAGCTGGTTGGGGAGAAAAGCAGAGGTCTTCTCCTCTCATCTCTCGACATCTCACTCAAAAATGTCCATTTTATGCCCTAACCAGTTGAGAATTAGTCAGTTTACCTCCTAATCTGGGATTTTGGTTAAAGCCGCAGGCTGGCAAGCCTGGCACCTTCTTGATCTAATGGGCATTTTCCCTTGTCTTTGCATGTTAAGCGTGCCAGCGATGAATCTAGGCGCCACAGAGTGCGAGATGTGGTGGCGTTGATGGATTCACTCATCTGAGCCGTCAAGCCTCAATGCTGCGCTCGAGCCTGGCAAGAACCTTTGATAATCGTCGTCAGTGTCCAGATGTCAGCCAAAGTAATTTTCCATCCCCTGCCAAGGATATTCCGTTACGCCTTGCGACTATGCCGCCACAGGACAATTGCCTGCGCGCTCCTTCAGGAATTCCGGATCAAAATTTTCCCCAGCTTGACCCGCACCCCTTCTGCGGTGAGATGTTCTTCCTCAATCATGCGTTTGATGGTTTTAACCACATCCAGGTCGTCCATGGTATATTCTCGCCGGTTGGAGTGAGTGCGGGCCGGCCTCAGGAAAGTGTCAAAGGATTTTTCCCAATAGCGCAGAGTGGACTTACGAACCCCGGTGAGCTGCGACACCTGGTCGATGGTTAACATTAAGTTTTTGGTGATAGTGGTTTGTTGCATCATGCGCCTCCTCCTCTCCTCCTTAGCAATACCCTGACCTCCCTGCCGTGGTATCAGACGCCGATCAACTGGAGGGCCAGTTGGGGCAAGGTGTTGGCTTGGGCCAGCATGGCCACCCCGGCCTGCACCAGAATCTGGTTGCGGACAAACTCCGTCATCTCTGTAGCCACATCCACGTCTGAGATGCGGGACTCCGCGGCCTGCAGGTTTTCGGCCTGGATGGACAGGTTGGAGATGGTATTGGCCAAGCGGTTGGCGATGCCTCCCAGGTTGGCGCGAATGGTGTCCTTGCTGGTGACCGCGGCGTCGATGGCCTCCAGGGCTGCCTGAGCCGCCGACTGGGTACTGATGGTGTAACCCGCCTGGCTGGCGTCAATGGCATTGCCAATTCCCATGGCGGAGGCAGTGGCGCTGCCGATCATAACGTAGTAGTAGTCCTCGGCGGAGGAATTTCCGCTGCCGAAATGAATCTTCATCTGGTTGGCGGTGCCGGACAAACTGCCGTCCAGCAGCTTGACGCCGTTGAAGTCGGTGGCCGTGGCTATGCGGGTAATTTCCGAAGCCATGGCCTGGTATTCGCTGTCCATGATGAGGCGCTGGGCAGAAGTGTAGGTGCCGGTGGCCGCTTGTTCCGCCAGCTCCTTCATCCGGGTGAGTTTTTCGTCGATCACGGAAAGCGCACCATCGGCGGTCTGGATAAGGGAGATGGCATCATTGGCGTTCCGCACCCCTTGATTGAGTACCCGGATGTCCGTGCGCATTATTTCCCGCACGGCCAAACCCGCGGCATCATCTGCGGCCCCGGTTATTCTGAGGCCTGAGGACAGACGTCGGACCGAGGTGGCCAGCCGCCCATAGGAAAAATTCAAGTTCCGGGCGGCGTTCATGGCCATCAGATTGTGGTTAATAACCAGCGACATAAAACCTTACCTCCTTGTAATCCCTTCAACTTCCTTGTAGGGTTCCTCAACTATTTGCCTTACTTTTCGAAACAGCGGCGGAGAAACTTTAAAAGTTTATGAGGAAATTGTGATTTTTTTTTTGATTTCTGTCGGAGGTAA
>DYLF01000062.1:0-9663 GCA_020722205.1 Desulfobacca acetoxidans | reverse complement strand
GTCGGCAAGGTATGCCTGAACCTACCCTTCTTTGATAATTTCTCCCAAAAGAATTGACACTACCCACAGTTATTGCGTACAATCTCAATCAAACTTGCCATTTAAACCAGGTGGGTTGACAATGAACCGTAATCCTTTCAGGTTTACCTGGGCGGATTGGCGGGGCCGCTTGCCCTATCAACGCTATCTGGACCGGGAGGATCGCCCGCGGCGGTTGGCCGCCCAGGCCTGTTCATTAATCACCCTGATCCTGGGGTTGTGTTATCTTTTCTGGCTGGCCGGACAGGTGGCAAAGACCCGGGAAGGGGAGGTCTTTTTTTTCTTCGGGGCGGAAATCCTGGCCTTTGCCCTCCTGATGATTTTGGGGCTGGACATCTGGCGCCTTCGTTATCACCGTCCAGAAGGTCTGTCTCTCCCCAACCCCTTGCCCACAGTGGATATTTTTGTCCCCACCTGTGGTGAGCCCCTCAGTGTTCTCAGAACCACCTTGGAGGCCGTGTCTCGCATCGATTATCAACCGGTGGAAGTTTACGTTCTGGATGACGGCGACTCACCGGCGGTGTCGGCCTTATCTCAAGCCTTGGGGTTTCATTACTTGTCCCGCCCGCGGGAAGATCTGTCACGCCGGGATTCCAAGGGGGGTAATCTCAATTTCGGTCTGAGCCGGAGCAATGGAGAGCTTATCCTGGTCTTGGATGCCGACCAGGTGCCGACCCCGGACATTTTGGCCCGCACGGTGGGTTTTTTCCGGCTACCGAAGGTGGCTTTTGTTCAGAGCAAGCAGTCTTTTCTCCTTCCTGAGGGCGACCCATTTTTCAATCGGGATGAGATATTTTACGAGGTGGTGCAGTCTAGCAATGACCAGGCCAATGCCGTGATTTCCTGCGGCTCCGGGGTGGTTTATCGCCGCCGGGCGCTCCTGGAAATGGGCGGCTTTGCCACCTGGAATCTGGTGGAGGATTTCACCACCTCCTATGAGCTGGTGAGCCGGGGCTGGAAAGGCTTGTATTTTCCCTACGCCCTGTCCAGGGGCTTGGCTCCGGCCACCTTAGCCGGGGTTTACCGCCAGCGTTTCCAGTGGTCCCTGGATACCATGCGCTTGTTCTTTTGGAACAATCCCTTACGAAAGGCTGGCCTCACCTGGAACCAAAGATTTCACTTTCTGCTGATCATGGTGAGTTATTTAGTAAGTGGTCTGGTCCTACCTATTTTTTATCTTGTGCCTTTGATCAGCTACTGGCGCGGCTACTCCTTTCTCCAGGGTGCAGAGTGGCAATACGTGGCTCTCAGGGGGGCCTATCTGCTAGCCACGGTGCTGATGTTCCGTTATCTCTTTTACCGTAAAGACGCTCTGAAACAGTTTAAGATGTTGTGTGGTCTGTTCCCTGTTTATGCTTTGGCCATTCTGACTGCCTTGTTTTATCCTCCCGGCCGCAAGCCCGTTTACCGGCCCAACAACGGCCAAGCCCGCCAGCACTTTCGGCTGGGTTGGCTCTATCTGGCGCCCCAACTGGGACTTATCATTTCTCATCTTTTTTTACCCTTCCTGTCCTTGCATCTTGGCTGGTCTACACCTAAAATGGTGGTGTTCAATGCCTTTTTTTCGGCATTCACCATCTGGGTGTTGGCTGACCTGGTTCTGGAATGCCTAAGCAAACCCGCTTGGCAGCCGGAACTTGATCCAAGGCAGGTTTATGGCTCTTCCTAAGCGTTGGTTGGCGGCAGCACTGGCCCTGATTTTTTTGGGACTGGTCCTCTACGCCGGTTACCGGCAGGACCCCGATTTTTGGCGCTCGGACCCCGCCCTCTTTGACTTGGCCAGAGAGGCTGAAAGCCGTGGTGATCTACCCAGGGCGTTAAGGCTGGCACGCCGGGCCTATGAGCGAGACCCTCAGAATTCCGGCTACGGCGCCTACCTGGGCTGGCTTCTGGTGAAAGCCGGACAGCCGGAAACAGCGCTGACCATCTTTCGCCAGGTCTGGGAACGGGATCAACAGGCAACGGCCGCCCTCAAAGGACAAGCCCAGGCCCTGGAGCTCTTGGGGAAACGCCCGGCAGCCCTGGAGCTGTTAGCCACCCATCTGCAGACTCACCCCGACGACGCTGAGGTTTTGGCCTTCGGCGCGGAGTTGGCCGCCAAGCGGCGGGAGGACCGGGCCTTGGCGGTTACTTATTACCAGCGCCTTTATCAGTTGCGGGGGGAAGTGGAAATCCGCCGCCAGTTGGTGGATCTGCTCACCGCGCTTGGTCGCTTTGCTGAGGCTATACCGCTGCAGGAAGAAGAAAGCGCCCAGTTTCCGGAAAACCGGGAGGCTATGGAGAAACTGGCCCTGCTGCATTACTGGCAGCGGGATTACCAGGCGTCCACCGCAGTCTATAAACGTCTCTTGGAATGGAGCGCCGAAGACGCCCGCCTGCGCCAACAAGCGGCTCAGACCGCAGAGGCGGCTCAGAACGTGGATGAGGCCCTGAAGCATTATCTCTGGCTTTATGCACGCTATCAGGGGAAAAAGGAATACGCCATACCATTGGCCCGGCTTTGGTCTCAGAAAGGCCAGCATGCCGAAGCGGTGGCGGTGCTGGCCCCCCTGATGGCGGCAAAGCCAGAGGTTGGTCTCAGACGCTGGTACGCTTTGGAACTTTTGCTGACCAAGGATTTTTCCCAGGCCCGCCGGGCTTATGCCGCCGCCTGGGAAGAGGGGGACACCCATAAAGAGACCATCATCAATCTGGCCCGTTTATATGGGCAGCAACGCTGGTTTCATAAGGCCGCAACCATGTGGGACGAAGCCGCCAGACGGGGGTTGCTGACCGGCGACCTGCGCTGGGAGGCGGCGCTGGCCTATTCCTATGCGCAACGCTACCGGGAGGCGGTGGAGGTTCTCCAACCGGTGGACCGGAGACACCCAGATTATCCCAGATTGCAGGTATTTCTGGGCCAGATGCATTTTTACCAGAAACACTGGGACCAGGCGGCCCACTACTTTCGTGACTATCTGAAAAATCATCCGGAAGATGTTGAGGTGCGCCACCAATTGGCCGAAACCTTGGCCTTAGACCCGGCGGCTCAGGAAGAGGCCCTGGTCCAGTACGGTGAGGTCCTGAAGCGTCGGGATGACGTGGCCATCCGACACCGCCGCCTGGCCCTGCTGCTGAAAGCTGGCCGCTGGCAGGAGGCCCAGCAGGAGCTGCAGGCCTGCCCCCTGCCCCAGGAAGCACCGCTGCTCCGAGAGCAAGCCCGGCTGCACCTGTGGGTGGGTAATTTAGAGGAGGCTTTGAGCCGCTATGACCGCTTTTTGTCTTTAGAACCTGGCGACCGGGCGGGCCTGTTGGAGAAGGCCAAAGTGCTCATTTATCTTGGACGCCCCCGGGAAGCCTTGGAAATCCTGCGCAATTTACGGCTCAGGCAGCCCGGCGAGCGGGATCAGCCCAAGACCTTTGCCGCTCCGGCCGCCCGGCAGTTGTTGGTGACGGCCATCGCCGCCGAGCTGGCCCAAAAAAACTGGCCGGCCGCCTCAGATTGGGCCTTGCGGCTGTTTTGCAGTAAGTTTTCGGAGAAATACCGCCTAGCCCGAGACTGGGGAGAGGCCTATCGATGGCTGGTGGGGGAGAAAACCGAAGCCGAACTTCCGGAAAACCAGGACGAACGGGAGGGCGCCGACCTGCCGACGATTGGCTCTTTTAAGCCCAAGACCAGGTTGACCCGGGAGGAGCGCACCTGGATCGCCCGCACCCTTTGCCACCAGCCAGGTGAGGCCGCGCTGCGCCTGGCCACCCAACTGATGCTGGAAAACCTGTGGGAGAACCGCCACGACCACGCCACCTTGCTGATCCTGGCTTATCTGTTGCCCAAATTGCCCCGCTTTGAAGAACTCTCCCAAATGGTGCGCCGCATCCCGGGCGTCAGGGTGGGAGCGCCGGAATATGTGGCCGCTTTAGCCTTCTTCGACAGCAGTTTGGGCCGCCACGGCGGTAAATTGGACTATTTACTCCATGTCCTTAACGACTACCGCCATCACAAATGGCCAGCCAGCCCTGGGGAACTCATGGCATTGGCGGACCTGGCCATGGAGCTGGGGGAGGCCCAGGTGGCGGCCGGCTATTATCAGCGCGCCATTAAGCTCAAACCCCATGACCAGCGCCTACAGGCTTTGTTGTTGCAGTGCAGGCTGGCCCGCAAGGAATGGGGGAAGGCCCTGGCCACCTTGGAGAAACAGGGGGGCCCGACCCAAACGGCCTTGGAACGGGCCCGCCTTTACCTTTGGCGTGGACAATATGAAGGGGTGAAGGCGGCGGTGGCCGCCATACCTCAGGAGAACCCGGACTTTATGCCAGGGCAGCTCCTGCTGGTGCAGGCCCTGCGTCTGGGCCACCAGCACCAGGAGGCGTTGACTGTTTTAGAAACCCTAGCCGGCCGCCTACCGCCGGAAGACTATCTCATGGAAAAGGCCCAGCTCCTGGAGGGGTTGGGTGATAAAGGAGCTGCTGGATTTTATGCCCAAGTTATGGAGCGTCAGCCTGGCTCCCAGGCGGCTCGGGTGGCCGCCGCCCGCCGTTTCCGAGCCTTGGGCAACTGGGCCGGTGCTTACCAGGCCTATGCCCAGGCCCTTCAGCATGCCCCGGATAATATAGAATTGCTGAATGAACTGGAATACATACGGCAACAACTGCGCCCGCACACCGCAGCCCGGGGTTTTCCCTATGCCCGGGGGGAGCGCCGCCCCGAGGAGGCCTGGCGCCCTTGGCAGTTCTCGCGCTTTGACCGCGAGCCCCGCTTTGCCGGGCGCCTTTTTTACCGCCGCTCTTATTGGGGTGTGGGCCTTGATCTGTATCCACAAGGGGTCGGGCTGACCAGCCTGCCCTCTGCTCTCCTTTGGAATGCTGGCTTTCCCATCCAGCCCGAAGCGGCGGGGTTTACCGACAGCAATAATCTTTATGGCGGCATCTTCCGCCTGGCAGGCAGTTTCTGGATAACCAAAGTTCTTCCCATCTCTCTAGGCCTTGAATACAGGGAGTATAATCAGGGGAAAACCCGCTTGCTGCACCAGGAGTCATCATGGTCTCCTACCTATCAGCATGAATTACAGGTGATTGAAGATAAAAGCAGTCGTCTGAGAAGGGCGGAGTTAAGTATCGGGGCCGGTCCCGTTAATTTAAACGATACCATAAGGCTTACAGGGGAGATCATCCTCCGGCGCTACTGGCAACGGACTGACCAGAATCTCAACCGATTGGGCTACGAGCGCAGATTGATTTTTATTCCCTTCCCGCCGCATTTCGAATGGGCCACCCAGTCTCTAGACAAGCTAATAAAAAATACTCAAAAAGAAGATCGGAACCGCCTCTATGGCTCTCTGGAGCTGGATTTTTCCCTGACAGACCGCACCGAGGCGGCTCTAAGCTATAGCCGCCGGGACCTGTTCGATCAGGATGCCAACATTTATCCCCGCCTTTATCAGCAGATAATCAATCTTAGCGAGGTGTCACTTACCACTTATCATCAGATCTCCTTCAGCTATCGTCATCAATTCCATCCTGGTTTAGATTGGCGCGGCAATATCGGGGGCGCCCTGTTCTCGGATGACAATAGCCGCTTCACTCTGTACCAGGGATTGGGCTGGCGCGCCGTCAGCCAACCGCGAATGAATCTGGAACTGACGCCGCACTTTTATTTGGCCACCTACAGCCAGCGCCAAAAGGCCTATTTCAGCCCCAGAGATTATCTGGCGCTGGGTTTGGGGCTGGACTTTGACCGCCAGCTCTTTCGGCTGCCCACCCTGATCCTGCAGGGCACCGCGCAAGCGGTAGGCCAGAACGGCCGTTGGGGACCGGCCTTACAGGGTCTGGCCGCCCTGGAAACGGAGTGGGTGCAAAACTTTTATACTGATCTATATTTCTTTTATTTTCGCGAATGGGTGGACAATTATCGGTTGCTGACTGTCGGCGCCTCCTTCCGCCTGCGGTTCTGAGGTCGTGGGCCATACTGATGCTGGGGGGTGCCTTGTGCTGGTTGAGCGGCTGTGCGGAGGTAACCCGGCCTCAACCGACCGGACCTGAAATGGAGGCCGCCCAGTTGGCCGCGGTAAGTCGCCATCCGCAGAAAACCTGGTCCTTGGAGCGGGTTACCCGGGTGTTCCTCAAGGTGCTCAACACCGTCCCTCAACCGCATGGCCGCACTTATCCCTTTCTTGGGTTTTCCTGGTGGGTCACCGGCGCCGGGCATATCATGGTGGCCGATGTGCAATATCCTTCTCCGGCACATGAGGCCCGCCTTTATTGCAACGGCACCCCTCTTTCCAAAACCGGGCTTAGACCTGGGGATGTAATTCTCACCATCAATAACTGGAATATTTATCCCTGGCTGCCGGAGTGGGATGAATATATCAGGGTTACCCAACAGCTTTTTCGGGATGTTTATCTGTCGGCTGCCATTCTGAGGGTCTTTGGTCAGGAGGCCCGCTATTACGCCTATAAATATCTGGCTATGGATCTGGGTTACCGGGACCGCCCTTTCCCACCCGTCCCCCTGGTGATTTCTTTGCCTCCCGGAGAATTACTGGTGGCCATCATGCTGGATATCAAACATTTGGCCATGGAAGCAAGAAGGCAATATTTGGCAGGGCCGGTGAAATTACTGATCCGCAGGGAGGGGGAAACCTTGACCACCACCCTATATCCTCAACATCTGCCGGCCGAGTACGCCATCGAAGTGGCCACCCAGGCCCGGGACATCAATGCCTGGGCGGCCCCGGGGAGGATACGTCTGTCCTCCCGTCTGGTCAATTTTTGCCTCAACAACGATGAGCTGGCTCTGGTGGTGGGTCATGAATTGGCCCATCAAATTAACGGGCACCTGGCTCGCAAGGCTGGCCTGCGACAATTGGGGGAAATCGCCGGGCGGGTGGTTACGGGCCTGGCCACCTTTCATCTGGAAAGACTGCTGGACCCCGGTAGAATAAGGTTCTTCCCTATTTTCGTCAGAGCTGGTCAGGACATGGTGGTGAGCGTTTTTTCCCGGGAAAATGAACGAGAAGCCGATGCTTATGGATTGTGGTACGCCTATCAAGCGGGCTTTGACATCGAGAGGGCGCTGGCCGTTTTTGAAAGGATGGGGGCGGTACTCAGTGACCCCTTTGAACGGACGGAGTTCCTGGCCGAACATCCCGCCCCCCTGGAGCGGTTGGCCCGGCTGCAAAGAATCGCCAAATATTTCAAGGCCGGCCAGGCTGCCCAGGTCTTTCTGCAAAGTCCAGAGTTAGACCGGCTGCCACCGCCTGATTGAGACCTGCTGGGGCCGGAATTGAATTGGATCAGGTCTTTTGTGCCCACTGTGTGTGCCATCTGTGTGGAGGACATCCAGAACTTCAAGATCGATAGCAGTAACGGTATGGGACTCCGGGGACTTGCCTGACCATTCTTTTTCTGCCAGCAGGTCTGAAGTGTGGTGCTGCGGTTTATCTTCCTCTTAGCCGGTATAAGGGCAAAAGGACTTTACTGAATCTGGGGGGCCGGTGAGCCTTCACAAGTCGTTTGCGGCCCCGGATGACCGAGGTCTGAACCCATAGCAGTAAGCAGGCCAATGAAGCTGTCCTGTCCCCAAAACCAGGAACACCGAAGTTTCCTGCGCAGATCATACGATCCCCAAGGCCGTGAGGTCAACGTGGAGATCTTGGACCAGTTCGGCAGGTTCTTCAGCGGTGACCAGTTGGACCTTTATACCGGCGACGTCTGCTACCGTTTTTTTTGCGCCGTCTGTGGCGCCCCCGCCATCGAAGAAGACTTCAGTTAACCCCCAGGAAAGCCCCTGCCTCAGTCCTCAGGCTGAAGAAGCCGCGTCTTTCCGGCCAAAGAATAGCCAGAGGCTGCTGGGTTAGTAGTTTTCTCCTGCCGAAGGCCGTAGAATTAGAGGCGACGGAAATCAGAGGTTTTTTGTGTTATAAACATAATGACGTTTTTGCTAGCATGATGGTGCGAGGCGTACAGCGAGCGATGAGCTTGGCCCGGGGTGACAGGAGGTGGGGGGGGATTCTTATTGTGATGAAAAAACTGGTCAACCATTGGCATAATCTCAGGTGGCAAACGACCTTTTTGCTCGTCCTGCTGCTGGTGGTGATTCTCGGGGGCTGGTGGTTCTGGCAGCGGAACAATGCCGGCGCCGTCTCCTGGCGCACCGCGCCGGTGACCAAGGGGGACCTACAGGCGGTCATCAGCGCCACCGGCACGGTGGAACCCGAAGAGGTGGTGGATGTGGGGGCGCAGGTAGCCGGCAAGATTGTGGCCTTCGGGGTTGACTGCCACGGCAAGACCATAGATTACGGCTCCCCGGTGGAAGCCGGGACGGTGCTGGCTCGGATTGATGACGCCCTTTATGCCGCCGATGTGGCCCATGCCCGGGCGCAGTTGGCCCAAGCCAAGGCCAATGTCAAGCGGGCCGAAGCCGACCTGGGGCAGCTTAAGGCCAAACTCTTTCAGGCGGAGCGGGATTGGCAGCGGGCCAAGAAGTTGGGGCCGTCCGACGCCCTCTCCCAAAGCGATTATGATGCGGCCCTATCCGGTT
Organism: Desulfobacca acetoxidans; assembly: GCA_020722205.1. Classification (GTDB taxonomy): domain Bacteria; phylum Desulfobacterota; class Desulfobaccia; order Desulfobaccales; family 0-14-0-80-60-11; genus DYLF01. The sequence continues at coordinate 1,106 of DYLF01000062.1, read as the reverse complement.
ATGAAGTGGCCAAGGCCAACCTGAACGTGGGCCAAGCCGCCATGGTGCAAGCCAAAGACGCCGTGGCCCAGGCTGAGGCGAATTTGCGGCGCGCCTCCCAGAACCTGGATTACTGCACCATTAGGTCGCCGGTCAAAGGCGTCATTATAGACCGGCGGGTCAATATCGGCCAAACCGTGGTGGCCAGCCTCAATGCTCCCAGCCTCTTCCTCATCGCAAAGGATCTTAAACGCCTGCAGGTCTGGGCGGCGGTGAACGAAGCGGACATCGGCAATATCCGTCCCGGTCAGCCTGTCACCTTCACGGTGGATGCCTATCCCGGCGTCACCTTTCAGGGGGAAGTAGGCAAGGTCAGACTCAACGCCACCATGACCCAGAATGTGGTGACCTACACGGTGGAGGTTAACACCGACAATCCTGAGGGCAAGCTGATCCCCTACCTGACCGCCAACCTTAAGTTTATAGTGGCCCAACGCCGCAACGTCTTGCTGGTGCCCAACGCCGCCCTGCGCTGGCTCCCTCGGGCGGACCAGGTAGCTCCTGCCAATCCCCGGGCAGGCAAAACGGAAGATCCCGGGAAGACCGGAGCGACGGGAGTCGCTTCATCGGCACGGAGTAACAAAGGAGAGTCCGCCCGTGGGACAGTGTGGGTTGCCAAAGGCCGCTACGTCCAACCTCTTCAGGTTCGCCTCGGCCCCACCGACGGTGTCCAAACAGAGGTGATCAGCTCTGAACTGGCAGAAGGGACGCAGGTGGTGGTGGGCGATCAGTCAAAGGAGGCCGGCGCCGGCGCGGCGACCAGTCCCTTTACACCGCAGCTTTTTCGGGGAGGGCGCCATTAAAGCGGTGGTCAGTTAAGGGATTACGCCAAGACCAGCAAACTTCCTGGGGAGTGAGGCAGAGGCTCACCCGGCGGGGCAACCGCCCGGCATGCTGTATGTTCACGGTTTACGGCTTAATTTTTAAATGACACTCATCGAACTTCAGGACATCCATAAAACCTATCGCCTGGGCGAAGTGGAAGTGCCGGTACTGAGGGGGGTATCGCTGAGTATCGGTCGCGGAGAATTTGTGGCCCTGATGGGGCCGTCAGGCTCCGGCAAGAC
>DYLF01000006.1:43617-59473 GCA_020722205.1 Desulfobacca acetoxidans | reverse complement strand
AGTGCAACCTTGCCAAGGTTGAAGTCGCGGGTTCGAATCCCGTTTCCCGCTCCATTTTTTTGGGCGGCATAGCCAAGTGGTAAGGCAACGGTCTGCAAAACCGTTATTCACCGGTTCGAATCCGGTTGCCGCCTCCAGTAAAATTAGGCAACAAGCGGAATCATAGTAACATTTCCTTTAACAGGGTGCAGACAAGCCCGATGATCTTATTGATTGTCGGGCTGTTTTTATTCAGGGGAATTCCAAAATTGATGGTTTAGTAATAGGTAAGATAAAATCGGTTCATTTGTTTTTATGGATAGCCCCCTCAACAGATTAAACCAATACTTGCTAAAACAGCTATCAACTTCTCAGTCTCTTGTCATACAGAGGTCCAGAACAATCCACGTCCCCAAAGATGTTTTTCCCATGAGCGATCTGACCGCCCCGTAAAACCCAGACGGGCTAAAGCCTATCTTCTAAAGGCGAAGGTTCTACACTTACCGTGGTAAATAAAGGGGACATTGTCAGGCAAAGTTTGTATGTGCCGATCGCCAGTGGTTAAATAAGCTTTACCGGTTAGGGTTAATTTTACCTCAGCGGAGAATGGCCCCCGAAACTTAAGATTGGGGTAGGAAAGGTAATTTTTCCAGGATGGTGAGGCCGCCGCAATGGGGTTGGTGGCGGATGAGCCAGGGAGGGATGAAGTCGGCGAATTCTTTTTTTTCATTGAATTTTTTGTGGAAGAAATCTTCAAGGGCCCGGATGACGCCCCGTTGGTTGTCCCAGCCCAGTTCCAGGGTGCCATCTTTTCTGAACATGAAGTGTCCCATGTTGGTGTCATGGAAAATGACCTTGGCGTGGGGAGCCAGGAGGGGAAAGAAGGCAGCGATTTCCTGGCGCGTATGTTCATAGAGGTGACTAGTGTCGATAAAGAGGAGGTCGATGGCTGGGGGGAAAGAGCCAGCCTCACACCAGGCGGGGAATTGGTTGGCAAATACAAGATCGTCCTGTTGGACGAAAATCCACTTATCATAAGTGGAAGCGCTGGAACAATCATTGATATCGACGCTCACCAGGGTGGCGCCGCACAGCCTGGCTACCCGCTCAAAGACAAAGGTGCTCTCTCCGCGGGCAACGCCTAACTCAAGAATGAGCTGGGGTTTAAGCGGTAAGGACTCCAGAAACAGGGTTTCCAGATGTTCGTTGATGGGGGTGCGCTTTTGTGAGCGTTGCCTGATCTCAGCCAGGGTTTGGCAGTGAGCGGTAGGCTGCAGTCCGGTCCCTTTGAGATCCACCAGGGCGTTGTAGAGGGTGCGGATACGCTTCCGGCAGGAGAGCTTGAGTTTCTCAAAAGGCATGGGGCACCTGTCAAGAAGAGCGGTGAGGGCTATGGACGGAGGGTTGGATATCCTCGAACATTGGCAGACTTAGAACCTTTACGTGATTTTTAGAGGATTAACGGTTCATGAGGGGCTATTTTGCAAATTCGGCTGCAAAGAGAAGAGTTCTGTCATTCCGCTGCAATCCTACAGTATGTTGTGGGCGTGTCGTTTGTCAACTTGATTTTTGACCCAACGTAAAAAATACTTGTGTTATCCATAACATAAGAATTGGATCACTTCAGGGGGTAGGCGGGGGTGATTTCCCACGGGCCCGCCATCTCCGGCAATGGCTTGCCCATTGTGTGCCCCCCAAAAAGCTCCCGCGGCTCTCACCAGGAAGCATGCAGGTCTCTGAGAGGCCTTAGAGGAGAAGGGTCGTCAGCTGATGCGCGGGGCGTTGACGCCGGGACTACCAACAGGTGGAGAGGGGGAAAATGCATTACCGGATAACCACTGTATTTAGTGTAAGGAGAAAAATCCGTTCGCAAAGATGATGGTGCTTTCCTGTCCGGCGGAAACAATCACTGTATTTAAGGAGTGGAGGGCTGGTATTTCGGGGGTAAAAAATACTTGACAACATGCGTTTAAGCGGTTATGTTAGAAACATGAAAGCTGAAGCCCGCTTGTTTAAGTCTCTGGCCGATGAAACCCGCCTGAAGATTTTATGGTTGCTGATGACCAAAGATAAACTCTGCGTCTGCGATATTATGGAGGTGTTGGGCACCACCCAGTCCAAAGCCTCCCGCCATCTGCGCTATCTCTACCATTTGGGCTGGGTTACCGACTACCGGGAGGGGGTATGGATGAAATACCAGCTGAACGTCACCCCCGGCAGCCCGAAAGAGAAACAATTAAAGTTGCTGGCGGACATTCTGAGTTCCTCCCCGGAGGCCATCGTCCTGCGGCGTCGTTTGGAAGAGAGGCTGGCAGCCAAAGATCAGCCCGACGCTCCTGAAAGCGCTGCGGCCTGCCGGTGTTCTTGAAGGCGAGTGGCCAAACTGATCTTATTGAGCGGCTATTATTGTTTATTGGTATATTCGTTTAACCGGATATATAGAATTACCATGAAAGCTGAAGCCTGATTTTGAAATCCCTGGCGGATGAAACCCGGCTAAAAATTCTCTGGCTATTGTTGCAGAAAGAAGAATTATGCGTCTGCGATATCATGGGGGTTTTGAGCATCACCCAGTCCAAGGCCTCTCGTCACCTGCGCTATCTCTATCATCTGGGCTGGGTCACCGACCGGCGGGAGGGGGTATGGATGAACTACCGGTTGAGCGTTGCCCCCGGCAGCCTGAAAGACAAGCAGCTCAAGCTCTTGGGGGAGATTTTGGGTCCCGCCCGGAGGGGAAGGCGCTCAAGGACCGGTTGGCGGAGTGGCTGACGGCCAAAGAATCGAGTCGAGAGGCCGCCGCGTGTCAATGCTCCTGAAAAATATTAACCCAGGCGCTTTTTTATTATATTTTATTTTGACATATCCGGTTATTCGGTTATATATAATTATTATGAAAACCGAGGCGCAACTCTTCAAATCCCTGGCGGACGAAACCAGCTTAAAAATTCTCTGGCTCCGGTCCGGGGTGGAAGAGCTCTGCGTCTGCGACATTATGGGGGTTTTGGGCATCACCCAATCCAAGGCTTCCCGGCACCTGCGCCATCTTTATCATCTGGGATGGGTTACGGACCGCCGGGACGGCCTATGGATGAACTACAGCTTGTGCGTGGCTCCCGGCAGCCCTGGGGAGAAACTGCTCAACCTCTTAAAGGAAATCCTGGCGCCTCAGGCGGAAGCCCAGGTGCTGCGGGGACACCTGGAACGTTGCCTGGAGACCAAACGGCACGCCGAATGCGCCAAGAGCAAGAGGTTGAAGTCCAGCCAGACAAGCTGCCGGCAGGAGTTGCCTGGGCTTTAAAAATTTTTAACTTAAAATACTTAATAAAACGGTTATACGGATATTAAAGAGATAGGAGCTCGATATGGCCGCCACCGTTGCCAAACGCCTGGGTTTTGTGGAACGCTTTCTGACCCTGTGGATCTTCTTGACCATGGCCGGGGGCGTAGCTTTAGGCTACTTCATCCCGAGCTTCACCAAGGTTTTGACCGTCTTCCAGGTGGACACCACCAACATTCCCATCGCCATCGGTTTGATTCTGATGATGTACCCGCCTCTGGCCAAGGTGCGCTATGAGGAACTGCCCCAGGTCTTTAAGAATTACAAGGTCCTGGCCCTTTCCTTAGTCCAGAACTGGGTGATCGGCCCCATCCTCATGTTCCTGTTGGCCATCACTTTTCTCCAGGGTTACCCGGAGTACATGGTGGGCCTGATCATCATCGGGCTGGCCCGCTGCATCGCCATGGTCATCGTCTGGAATGACCTGGCCCAGGGTGACACGGAATATTGCGCCGGGCTGGTGGCCTTCAACTCCATCTTCCAGATGCTGTTTTTTTCCATCTACGCCTATATCTTTGTGACCATCCTCCCCACCTGGCTGGGGATCGCCTCCGGCCTGCAGGTCCAGGTGACCATTTTGCAGGTGGCGGAAAGCGTATTGATCTATCTGGGCATCCCTTTCTTCGGAGGCATGTTTACCCGGTTCTTTTTGGTTAAGCGCAAGGGCCTTAAATGGTATGAAGAAAAATTCATGCCCAAGATCAGCCCCATTACCCTCATTGCCCTCTTGTTCACCATCGTGGTGATGTTTTCTCTTAAGGGCGAATATATCGTGGAACTCCCCCTGGACGTGGTGCGCATCGCCATACCTCTGACTATTTATTTCTTCGTCATGTTCTTTGTGACGTTCTACCTGTCGGCCAAGGCCGGGGCCGGGTATCGCATTTCTGCCACCCTGTCATTTACGGCCGCCAGCAACAACTTTGAGCTGGCCATTGCGGTGGCGGTGGCGGTCTTCGGGCTCCAATCCGGGGAGGCCTTTGCCGCCGTCATCGGCCCCCTGGTAGAGGTGCCGGTTCTCATCAGCCTGGTGAACGTGGCCTTGCGTTTCCGCCAGAAGTATTTTACACCCCTGGTGTGCGCCGCCTGCGGCATGGAGGGAGGCTCCAACCCGCTCCGGGCCCGGCAGGGGGACCAGGAAGTGTTCTATTGCCCTAACTGCGTCCATGACACCATGCATAAACCGAAGCCGCCGCAATGAGTGACCGGGCAACGGCTCAACTTTTGCCTGACTAAGGAGCTAGAAGATGTTCGAGCGGATCGTGATGGCCACTGACCTGTTCCCCGCCTGGAATGACGTTGTGGCCTGCGCCGGAGAATTTAAGGCCCTGGGGTGTTCCCAGGTAATCTTGACCTATGTGATCAGCGTCAAATTCATGGCGGGGATGGAAGGCAGCCTCCAGGCGGCGGTCCGGTCCAAACTGGAAGCCCTGCAGCAACTTCTGGAGGCTCAGGGGATACAAGTGACGGTGGAGACTCCGGTGGGCCTGCCGGCCTATTCTTTGAATGACATCGCCTGTCGCTATGGCGCCGACCTCATGGTGGTGGGCTCCCATGGCCAATCGCTCTGGCGGGAGGGGGTGCTGGGATGCTTCACCTGTGCGGTGTTTCATCATGCCCAGTACCCGGTCCTGCTTCTGAATGTGCGGTTGATTAGGCCTGGAATGTCGGGTTCGTGCCAGATTTCTTCCGCCGAGATACTTCGCCACGTGCTCTTGCCCACCGACTTCTCAGAAATGTCGTTCCGGGCCTTGGAGTATGTAGAGCGCCTGGCTGCAAAAGGGATAGAACAAGTCACGGTGTTGCATGCTCTGGATGTTCCTGGAGGAGACGCTTACCCGCCGGGCTACCAGGAGATGGCGGAGGCCAAGGCCCGGGATTCCCTCGATGCCTGGACTCGGCGTTTACAAGGCGCCGATATTCCTTTGGTTAACCCGATCTTTGACCCGGGCCACTTCCTGCCTGCTATTCTCCGCGTTTTAGAATCCCAGGACATCTTCCTGATCATCATGGGCGCCCAGGGGAAGGGTTCCATCAAAGAGCTCTTCTTGGGTAGTGTGGCTCATAACGTGGCCCGGTTGGCGGCTTGTCCGGTGCTGGTGATTCCGGCGGCGGGCCGCTAGCAGGTTGTTGAAGAAGGAGAGCAATATGCGTTTTTGCGGACTGAAGTTCATTTCGGTGGTCATTCTCACGCTGGGGCTGGCCGTGGCTCAAGGCAGTCTCCTGCCTCACTTGGCGCAATCCAGCCCCGGGCGTCCAGCCCTTCTCGAATTTGGGTCAGGATTCTGTCATTCCTGCAAGATCATGGCAGAGGTCATGGAGGAGCTGAAGAAAACCCACGGTGAGAAAGTGGAATTTCGCATGGTGTATTTTGACCAGGAAAAACCTTTGTTTCAGCAATATAAGATTATGCTGATTCCCACCCAGGTGTTTCTGGATGCCACCGGGAAAGAGGTGGGTCGACACATCGGCCCTCTTACCAAGGAAGAAGTGTTGACGAAGCTGAAGGAACTTAACCTCATTAATTAACGGGAGCGGAAAATTCATGGGTTTGAGTGAGACTTTGGGGCAGGTCATGCAAAACCGCCCCATCTTAGCGTATGGGGCCTCCTATCTGGGCGGGGTGATCGCCACCGCCAGTCCGTGCATCCTGGCCAGCATCCCCCTGGTTATCGGCTTTGTGGGCGGTTACGCCGGGGGCAGCAAAAAGCAGGCCTTCTTCTATTCTCTGACTTTTGTGGTGGGCCTGGCAGTCGTCATGTCCATTCTGGGGGCCATGGCGGCCCTGATGGGCACCATGTTCGGCGACGTGGGGACCTACTGGTATTTTGTGGTGGCGGTGATTCTCATCGTCATGGGGTTGCAGTTGTCCGGCCTCATCAACCTGAAAATGGGGGGCAATGCCCAAAGGTTTCTGCCCCAGCGCACCGGTCTGGTGGGCGCTTTGATTTTAGGGGCGCTCTTTGGCCTGGTGCTCTCGCCCTGCGCCTCGCCGGTGCTGGCGGTGATCCTGACGCTGGCCGCGGTCCAGGGCCAGGTTGCCTATGGCAGCACACTGTTGTTCGCTTATGCTCTGGGCCAAGGCACTCTCGTTATCCTAGCCGGCACCTTTACCGGCTTGATCGAAAGCTTCCTGCAATCCCGAGGGGCCAAGTCCATCACCGCGATGCAACAAGTGGCCGGCGGCCTGATCTTTTTTGCCGGCTGCTATATCTTTTTCCAGGGAATCAGGAATTGGTGAGCATCTCAGAGGAAGGAAGAAAACCGACTATGAATGATCAGGACATCAAGGCGGTGGTGAAGGACCGTTACGGCAAGATCGCCCGAGGGGAGCAGACCTTCTGCTGCCTCACCTGCGGGCCCACGACCGCCGACCAGTGCCTGGCCGTGGGCTATACGGCCGAGGACTTGCGCCTGGTCCCGGAACCGGCGATTCTGGGAGTGGGCTGCGGCCACCCCACGGCTTTGGTGGACCTTCAATCAGGCGAGACCGTGCTGGATCTTGGTTCCGGGGCCGGGCTGGACGTCTTCTTGGCGGCCCGCAGAATGGGAAAGCGAGGTCTGGTTATTGGAGTGGATATAACGGAAGAAATGGTTTCCATAGGGCGCCAATTGGCGGACCAGCATGGCTTTGACAACGTGGAATTCCGCCTGGGAGAAATCGAGCAACTGCCGGTGCCCTCGGAAACCATAGATGTGGTTATCAGCAATTGCGTGATCAACCTGACCCCGGACAAGCTGGCCAGCTTCAAGGAGATACATCGGGTATTGAAACCTGGTGGACGCTTCTTGATTGCCGACTTGGTGACCACAGAGGAACTACCGAAGGAGGTGCGGGCCAGCGCGGCGGCTTGGGCAGATTGCCTCGCAGGAGCCATGGAAAAGGAAGCTTATTTGGAGACCATCAGGTGCGCCGGGTTTTCCCAGGTAGAGGTACTGGTTGAGAAGCCCTATGAGTTTCCAGGAACCGAAGATGGTCCCTGGGGGAAGATCAGGAGTGTGCAAGTTCGAACCGTCAAGCGGCGGTGAGGATCCCAGGGTTGACTATTATGAGCCGAAGAAAGGAGGTGGTCTTTAAGGGCATCGATATTTTCTCAGGGCAGGACAAATCGGAACTGCTGCGTGAGTTGTTGATCTCAATAATTTGGAGGTGGATTATGAGCCGCCAAGAGATCCTACAATTCGTCCGGGAACGGGAAGAGGCCCGGCTTCGTCCGTCTAAGATTGTCCTTCTCAAGTTCAGACAAATGCTCATGTTGCAAACCCTGAGATTGATTTTGGCCATCTTCCCATTGGTGTCCAAAGACAGCATCATTAAACTCATCACCTGGTATGCCAGTTTTTTTTCGGGCAAGCCGGTCTGGAAAATACAGGCTTTACCGGAGTTTTTGGCGACCAGCAGCTTTGGCGACTTGGCCTTCCGCTTGTCCCGGCTTGTCAGCCGCAAGGCCCTGGAAGGGGTGGCTATTGCCTTCCTTCTGGAAGGGTTGATCGTGCGGGAAGAAAAGAGGCTGCAAGCGCAATTGCATGGGGGTGCCGTCCCCTATTCCCTGCTCATTTCCCCCACGGCCAGATGCAATCTCAGGTGCCGGGGCTGTTATGCCGCCAATTATTCGGTCAGGGATGAGCTGCCGTATGAGCTGGTGGACCGTGTGGTCAGTGAAGCTGAGGACTTGGGGGTGGCATTAGTCACCATGCTGGGGGGGGAGCCGTTTATCTGGCCGCCGCTCCTGGACCTCATAAGCCAACACCCCCACATGTATTTCCTGGTCTTCACCAACGCCACCCTGATTAATGAACAGCGAGTGGCCAGATTGAAAGACCTGGGAAATGTCATGTTGATCCTCAGTGTGGAAGGATTTGAGCAAGAAACCGACGCCCGCCGGGGAGCGGGGACCTTTGCCAAGGTGATGGCGGCCATGAACCTTCTGCGAGGGGCGAAGATCCCCTTCGGCTATTCCGTTACCGCCACCCGAATGAACGAACCGGTGATTGCCAGCGACGCCTTCGTGGACTTCATGATCGCCAAGGGAGCGCTGATGGGGTGGATGTTTTTGTGCATGCCGGTGGGCGGCAATCCGGACCTGGAGCTGCTTCCCACGGCGGAGCAGCGGGTGCATATGCTGGCGTTCGTCAACTGGGTGCGGGAGACCCGGCCTATCTTCATGATCGATTTCTGGAACGATGCCCCATATGTAGGAGGTTGTATTGCCGGCAAGTATTATGCCCACATCAATCCCCAGGGTTGCGTGGAGCCCTGCATTTTCACCCACTTCTGCCAGGACAACATTAAAGACAAGTCGTTAAAAGAAGTAATGAATTCGGAATTCTTCCGGGAGCTTCGGAGGAGCCAGCCTTACAATGACAATCTCTACCTGCCCTGCATGTGGATCGACAATCCCGAGGTCAGCCGGGAACTTTATGCCCGGTTTCGTCTGATGCCCTGCCATCCCGGGGCGGAGGAGATCCTGGAGCGGGAAGAGCTGAAACGGGGCATAGATAACTACTGTGCAGCGGTGAGGGAAGCCTACCGGCACATCTGGGAACAGGAGAAGTTTGATATGGAAAGCTTTTATAAGCTCAAGGAATCCGTGCTCAGGTTGTTTGCCGCCTAACAGCCCTCTGCAATTGCCTGATATCTAAACCCCTTGTCTGGTTGGCCGGTTCCCCCTCCGAGCAAGGGCGGAGAGAGATATTGACATAACCGAATAAGCGGGTATATTCTAAAAATAGGGAACCTCAGTTTGTGAGGGGTTTTATAACCAACCAGAACAGGAGAAGGGTTAATGTCGAAAAATGACCTTGTTATGGTAAAAATCCTTGAATTGCCAGGAGTTTCGGGAGGCTGCTCATGCGGCCGCGTGGCCTGTTCCCCGGAGATGGCAGCCATGTTTCAGCAAAAAGTGGCAGAGCTGCGCGTCGCCCTCGACGAAGCTTATCCCGGCCGGGCGCGGGTGGAGTATGTGAACCTCAAAGAGAACCGGGCGGAGCGAGAAAGCGAGAACGGCCAGTTGTTGGTGAGGCGAAAATATCCCGGTCCCCTGGTGGTCATTGACGGCGAGCCCAAATTTGCCGGGGCCATTCTCATCAAGAAGATTGTCAAAGAAGTGGGCCAAGTTCTTGCGGCTTAAGATTGGAAGGACAATTCCATGGGAGAGTTTCTGGAAACAACTTATGAGAAGTTTATCTTCAAGGTGAAGGTGGGCTATTTTTACAGCCGGGAAGAATTATGGGCGAATTTTGAAAACGCCACGGCAGCGGTGGGCTTGACCGACTTCATGCAAAAGGCGAAGGGGGACGTGGCTTTTCTGGAGACCGTGGAGCCAGGGACGCTGGTCAAGCGGGGCGAAGAGATCGGCACGATAGAGACCATCAAGGCCACTTTCGGCATCATTTCGCCGGTGTCGGGACGAGTGGTGGAAGTCAACCCGGAAATGGAAAGCAGTCCCCATCTGATCAACCAAGACCCATACGGGGCCGGCTATATCTATCGTATTGAGCTCAATGATACTGAGGGCGATAAAGCCCGACTCCTGGAGGCTGAAGAATACTTTGAACTCATGAAGGTGAAGATCGCTGAGAAGGCCAAAAAACTGTATGGGTAAAAAGGACAAGAAAGTGGTGGTGGTGCTGCCCTGCAGCGGCATCGGCAAGGTATACAGCGCCTTGTCCCGGGAGACCACCTACGAACTGGTGGAGAAAGTGCGGCCGGGTCTGGCCACCACCACCTGCCTGCCGCTTTTGATGATCAAAGACCCCAAGGCGGTGGCCATGGCGACGGAAAACCCGGTAATAACCATTGACGGCTGTTTCAAGGAATGCGCCAAGAAAACCGTGGAGGCTTTAGGCAAGGAGGTGGACAGGGCTTACGAGGCTATCAACTTCTAAAAGCACAAGGACCTCAAGCCAAAGGGGACGGCCAAAGTGGATGAGACGGGTCGGAAGCTGGCGTCGGTGGCCGCGGCGGAGATTGCCCAGGAATTGGACAAGCTGGCAGCGGAGGAGGGCTCATGATGGATATTCAGGTGCACAAAGTGGGTATCATTTCGTGCAGCGGCGAGGAGATCCCCGAGGGCACCCTGTGCCGCTTGGGTTGCCGCAAAGTGTTGGATGAGCATCCAGGGGAAACCGTCACCATCTGCCTGCCGTTGTTGATTGCGGGGGGGGAGGAGGAGCGCACCTTTGCCGCCAACTATCCAACCATCACGGTGGACGGCTGCGACAAGATGTGCGCCGCCAGGGCCACGGAGATGCTGTCGGGGAAACCCAGCAAGCGGTTCTCCATCCCCGAGATTCTTAATAAGCGCGGCTTAAAAGCTCCCGACAAGCTGCGCCACTTCGGCCCGGAGGAGGATGCCGCAGTGCAAGCGGTGGCGGAGGAAATCTCCCAAGCGGTGAACGAAGTCTTGGAAGAAGAGTGATCAAGAAGCATATATGGCAATATATAAAAATAAAGTACAATGGCGGGGCGGACATCTGGGCTACACCTGGATGCAGACCGGGGTGGAGATGGAGTTTTCCGCCCCCCCCGGACCTCTTCGGCAAGGGGGGGGTGCTCACCCCGGAAGACACGTTTGTGGCTGCCTCCAATACCTGCTACTTCATGATGGTGGTTTGGGGCTGCGAACGCTTCAAGATGGACCTGGTCTCTCTGGAAATGGAAGCGGTGGGCGAGGTGGAGGAGCACCTGGACCGCACTTCCTGGTTCAAGCGGGTAACCTTTTACCCCAAGATCGTGGTAAAGGGCAAATCGAAAGAGATGGTGCAGCGGCCCCTGGACTATCCATGCCCATCCCACCTTGTCCGAGGCAGTGCTGGAGGTGGCCCAGGTCCGGCACGACCAAGCCATTGGTTTTGGGCTGGGGTAAGCCCAAAGGGCAAAAGTGTTGCCCTCAATTACCGGCTTTTTTGATAACTTCTCCCTCAGACAACCGGCCAGATAGCAACCGCTGAAGACTGGACAAGACAGGGACCGCCGATAAAAAGAGCGGTGCTAACTGATGCCAGGTAGCTCAAGGATGAATCAATCTTAAGGAGGAACTGATTAATGTTAATGGGGCGAAAAACCATGGCTGTTATCCTGATGATGCTTGGGTTAACCTTGTTAAGCAGCGGGTTTTCTGGGGCGCAGCAGCCCAAGCTGAGCCAAGTGGTTTATATCACTTTGAGCAAGGCCTGCGGCTGCCTGCTGGAAAGATGCCAGGTGGGGGACAGGGTGGTGGAGAAGGCGTTTGCCGGGGATAAACAAGCGTTGGTCAAGCGCATCGATTATTCCACGGATAAAGAGAGCGCCCGGGTATATATAAAAAAATACCGTCTCACCATGCCACCGTCATTAATATTTCTCGATGAACAAGGGAACCTCCTCTGGCGGGCTGAGGGGGAAGTTGACTATAAGACGGTGTTGGCCAAGCTGAGAGAACTCGGGGTCTGAAAGGTCTGCAAAAACCTTTGGGAAAGGACTTTTTTTACTCATGACTAAAAACACTGGGAAAGTTTTGGTAGCTGAAGCCACATGTCAAGAATCCTATTGGATTGCAGCTTGGAAGTCCGGCAAGAGTTGGTTAGGAGGGCGAGAGGGGAAGATCTTTTTCCTCTTTTTGTGCATATTTCTCTTTGCCTATTATCTGCCGTTGGGCAGGCCCAAGGTACAGGAAGCGCTTCTGGAGGCTTTTCTGATGCTGCAAGCCTATGCCCGCAACCACACCCTGACCTGCGTGTTGCCGGCCCTGTTCATAGCCGGGGCCATTATCACTTTCTTGTCACAGAGCTCGGTGCTACGCTATTTGGGGCCCACGGCTAACAAGGTGATGGCGTATGGGGTGGCTTCGGTGTCGGGTACTATACTGGCGGTGTGCTCATGCTCGGTGCTGCCCATGTTTGCCGGCATTTACAAGATGGGGGCCGGGTTAGGGCCGGCCTCAGCCTTTCTATATAGCGGCCCCAGCATCAACATTTTGGCCATTTTTCTGACCGCCCGGGTGTTGGGGTTCAGATTGGGGCTGGCCCGGGTAGTGGGGGCGGTGGGTTTTGCCTTTTTGGTAGGCCTGACCATGGCCTTTATCTTCCGTAAGGAAGAAAAGGTCAAGACGGCAGCGGCCATGGCTATGCCGCCGACGCCGGCCCCGAGGCGGCCTGGGTGGCAGACCGCGGTCTTCTTTTTCAGTCTGGTGCTTTTCCTTATTTTTACCGCCTGGGTGACCCCCAGAGAGGTCACCATTCATCTTCGGAATGGGCAGCAGGTCCAGGCGGTGGTGCTGGAGGAAAGGTCTCACGACATGATCTTCCAGCTTTCGCAGGAGTGGGCGGGTAAACAGAAAGATGACCAAGTAATTCTCCCCAAAGAGCGAGTGTCCCGTTTGGTCCGGAATCCGAGTCTGAGCCTGACCATCTCCCAGGTCAGGTTTTATATCAGCGGGACCATTTTGATCCTGATCTTGCTTATGCTGTGGCGCTGGTTTAATCGGGAGGAGGTTGACGAATGGCTCCACCACACCTGGGAGTTTACCAAGCTTTTGGCCCCCCTGTTGTATGGTGGGGTCTTGGCGGTGGGTTTTGTATCAGCGCTCATTCCGCCCCAATATGTGGCTTCTCTGGTGGGGGATAACAGTTTGTCGGCAAATTTCACCGCCGCCCTTGTCGGGGCCTTTTGGTATTTTGCCACGTTGACGGAAATTCCCATTACCCAGGCCTTCATCAAGATGGGCATGGCTCAGGGTCCGGCCCTGGCCCTGCTCCTGGCCGGCCCGGCCCTGTCACTCCCCAATATGATTGTCATCGGCCGGGTCATGGGTTGGAGAAAAACACTGGTTTTTGTGAGTATTATTGTCATTCTCGCCACCCTTGTCGGTTTGGGCTTTGGGCGGCTGACGGGGTAATAAACACCCTTCCCTAAACCCCGATAAGAGGTTTAGGGAGGGAGCCAAAGGGAAGGGGCAAGGGTCTGCGACACTTGGTCCCCTCTCCCAATATCAAATACAGGAGGAGGGCGATGAAAAAGTTGCAGATTTTGGGGCCGGGTTGTCCCAAGTGTGAAGAGTTGGCTAAACGCGCGGCGGAGGCAGCCAATGCCCTGGGGCTGGAATTTGAGCTGGAAAAGATCAAAGACCTTAATCAGATGATGTCCTTGGGGGTTTTTATGACCCCGGCCCTGGTGGTGGACGGGGAGGTCAAGGTGGTGGGCCAGGTGCCCAGTACCGAAGAGATTAAAAAGATGCTTGGGTAAGGGCTTCTCAACGGGCTTTGCTCACACTAAGGGGAGAATTGCTTCATGTTCAAGGTATTGTTTCTGTGCACGGAAAACGCCTGTCGCAGCCAGATGGCGGAGGGCCTGGTGAACCACTACCTGGCCGGGCAGGTTAAGGCTTATTCCGTCGGGGTGCGGCCGTCACAGGTGCATCCCATGGCTATTGAGGTCATGTCCGAATTGGGCATTGACATCAGCCACCACCGATCCAAGTCTCTGGATGAGCTGGCGGGAGAGAGATTTGACTTGGTGGTTACCGTCTGCGATAAGGCCAGAGAACAATGTCCTCTCTTTCCTGGCGACACCGAAGTTGTGCATGTGAGTTTTCCGGACCCGGGGAGGAGCTTCGGGAGCGCCAGGATATTCAGAAAGGTGCGTGACGCCCTGCGGGACCAATTGATCCCTTTGGTGCGGGCAAAGCTCAAGCAACGCCACCAGAAGGGGAAATCGGGTCAGGCCTGACAAGTCATGTCAACCACCTCAAATAAGGAAGCCGGCCATTGCTGTAGCCACGGGGATAGGGCACCGGAAGAAAAAGCAAAGACGGAGATTGTTGATTGTGGCGGCGCGACGCCCGCCCCGCCAGCAGCCAAAGGATCATCATGGGCTTCTAATTTCAAACGCTGGCTCCTCTGGTTTTTGGCCTTTTTCGGCATCTATGCCTCGTCTTCGGTGTGCCCGTTTTGCGGCACCCCTGGCTGCCCGGTGGGGGTCGGCGGGGCCGCTATGGTGGGAGGCGTTTTTGCTGGCTTGTGGCAGTATGGGAAATTGGCATGGAGGAGAATAAAAGGATTTTTCAAAAAGTAACTGCTTGTTTAGGCAGGGTGGCCCATGTTGTTAGAGAAGATTGACACCTTTGACATCTTCCGCCCGAAAATGGACTCCTCGAAGGAGGTGCTCCACGCCATCGCCAGCTTTGCAGCGGATATCTCCCCCTCTTTTCCTTATGTGAATGCCGAGTTGGGCGGCTGGGACTATAATCAAGCCAACCAAGTGTTAATGCTCAAGCTTTCGGACGGCAAATGGATCACTTTGCACCCGCACCAGATTGCCATGCGCGGGCTGAGGGACATTGAGGAAGCCCACGCCTTGTTGGAGTGGATCAGGAGCCAGATCAACGATGTTTACGAACGGCGGGGGACCATCACCCCGCGTTATGTCAGCCAGGCCGGTCTCAAGATCATAGAGATTATGAAGCTGTTGCCCATGACCAACTGCAAGGCCTGCGGTTACGCCGCCTGCATGGCGTATGCGGCGGCTCTGCGGGAAGGGGAGATCAGCCTCCAGGACTGCCCGCCTCTCTGGGAAGAAAAGTACCGGGAAAAGCTGGAAAAGCTTGAAGCCTATCTCCGAAGCTACGGCTGGCGGGCGTTGGACGCAGACTGAGCGCTCTGGTGGGGCGCAGAAACCGGCCCGATGTTAATCCGAGAATATTATCCGGATCTTGGGTTAGGCGTACTCTCCAGGTTGAGTCAATGGCTTTAAGATGTGGAAATCCAGGGATCAAATAAGCACAAATAACAAGGGAGAAATAAGGATGAGTAACAGAATTTCGCCGTTTAATTTGCTCTTTGCACCATTGTTTGCCATAATAGTCAATTATACTGTCCTTACAGATCGCCCCTGCCCAATCTGTTCCACCAGATGTTTCCGAGATAATTGAGGTAAAGGAAATACAGATATCTAAAACCCCGGTTCTGGGCATCAAGATAATGACGGACGCGAAACAGTTAGCCGCCATTATGATCAAGGCCCCCAAAGGATTCGCGGTCTGTGCTCATTTCAATCTCCGGACCATGGAAACGCACGGGATTGCCGCCGTGATGTTCAAGGACGTCAAATCCACTGAACAGGCCCTGGCGGCAAAAGTGGTGGACGCCACTTCTCAGGCGAAAGCTCTGGGGATAAAATCTGGCATGTCGGTCAGAGAGGCTTTGCAGAAAATGATGTAAGTTAGCAGGATTGCGCCGAGGGATTTGTCCGCCCTCGGACCGGATAACCCGGTCAAAGAGTCTATTGATTGACGGGGTCAGCCTGAGCAACGTAATTGACGGTTAAGATCTTACTCTCCTGGGGGGACCGATGAAAAAAACTCGCCGAACCGGAGCCGGACTTGCTGCTTTACTCAGCTTGGTTCTGCTTGTGGTTCTTGCCCTCTTAATCCATCAGGCTACCATCGGCGAGAAAGCCGAACCCGCAAGGCCAAGCCTGGCCGCCCCTGACAAACCGCCGGTCCCGGCGCCCACCCCGGCCGTGTCCGCCGCCGACCCTGATAAGCCCAAAACCCCCGCCGG
>DYLF01000006.1:13469-43517 GCA_020722205.1 Desulfobacca acetoxidans | reverse complement strand
TACGACCGGGACGGTTTGCGCTACGATGCCCGCATGCGGGACCCGGCGGCGGGCTTCACGCCGGGCGGCGATAACCGACTGGACGGCGACTACTTCAAGGCCCGCTGGTCCGAGACCGGGGTCATCGAGGCCGACTGTTTGCTCTGCCATCTGCCGGAATATGATTATAAGAAACGCAACGACCAATTGGCCGACCTGAACTTCAAGTGGGCCGCCACTGTGGGGGCGGGCTTTGGCCGCGTCACCGGCAAGGTGGCGGGCGGTCAAAAGCCGGAGGTGATTTACAATTTAGAAGCCTTTGACGCCGACGGCAACGTCAAACTGCACCTGGCCCCGGAGCCCCGGAACGAAACCTGCCTGCACTGCCATGCCAAGCCGGGCTGGAAGAAACGGGGTGCGGCCTTTTCCCCGCGGACGGATGTACACCTGAAGGCAGGGTTGCGCTGCGTGGACTGCCATGCCGCCGGCAGCAAGGCGGCCGATCCCCGGATTCGCGGCAAGGAAGTGCACCAGATCGGCAAGGGGGACGACCCCTCCGGCTGGGTCCGCAATGACCTGGACAACACCATGCGCCAATGCGCCGACTGCCATCTCACCGGCTACCTGAACGCCCCCATCGCCAAACATGAGGACCTGTCCCCGGTGCACCTGGAGAAAATCTCCTGCCAGGCCTGCCACATCCCCTGGCGTCCGGTGAAATCCGCCCAGGTGCAGGTGAGCGACGTCTTTAACCCTGGTCCCCTGATCTCCCCGCCGCCCAAACGCATTTGGACGTTCTACGATCCCTTCCTGAAGTACTGGAACCATTACGGCGAGCTGGCCAGGTTCACCACCCAAGACCAGCCCACTGATCCCTACCGCCCGGTCCTCACCTGGTACAAGGACAAGCTCTTTCCGGTGAACCGGGTGCACAGCGCTTGGCCGGGGTTCATCGAGGAGGGCAAACCTGGTCTGAACCAGCCTTTTATGAAGGATGTCTTCCTGATGTGGCAGAAGCACCGCCAGGACCCGGCGCAGTATCCGGAATTGGCCAAAATTAAGGATGACAACCGCGACGGCGTCCCGGAAGTGAACCGCCCCGCAGAGATCGACGCTTTCATCAAGTCGGTGAAAGCCTACCTCACCGACACCGGCTTTGACCTGGCCGGGAAAACCGTGGTCTGGGTCATGGACGACCGGGCCTATACCTCGGGGACCCAGTGGCGGCCATTAGCCAAACATGACTTTGAAGCCTCCCCCTATGCCTCGGTCTATAAATACAGCCACGACGTATCCCCGGCCAAGGCCGCCCTGGGGGCTAAAGGCTGCGCCGACTGCCACAGCAAGGAGGCCCCCTGGTTTACGGCCCAAATAGTCGCCTACCCCTTCGGCGAGGACGGCCAGCCGGTGACCGTGAAGCAGGCGGACCATTTGAAATATCCGACGGTGCCCTCGGAGGCGGAGCCCTGGACCTACTGGACCAAAGTCTTCTTTATATCTCTCACCATCGTGGTCATGCTGGGCTTGATCGGCCATATGCTCTTGGAGGTGTGGAGATACTACCGCAAAAGCTCCGGAGGTGAGAAAAGTGAATAAAGGTTCGCCGGACGCCGGGGTGGAGCGGTTTCCCCTGCATTTCCGTTTCCAGCATATTCTTCTGATTGTCAGCGTCACCCTCCTGGTGCTTACCGCCATTCCCCTGTGGTGCTCCCGCTACCCCTTTTCCGGCTGGCCGGCGGGCGTCATCAGCTTTTTCGGCGGCCTCGAAACGGTGCGGGCGGTGCACCGTTGGGCCGGATTTCTGCTGATTTTTGCCTTTGCTTACCACATTCTGTATGTCCTGATTCACCCCGCCGGCCGAAGGGATTTCTTGCTGATGCTCCCCGCGAAAAAGGATTTTGCCGATCTCTACCATAACATAAGCTACTTTGCCGGCAAGTCCGGAACCCCGCCGCGCTTTGGCCGGTTTGCCTATTTCGAGAAGTTCGATTATTGGGCGATGTTCTGGGGGTGTATCATCATGATTGGCACGGGAGTCATCATGTTGTATCCTCAAGAAGTCGCAGCTTTTCTCCCCCAACCCTGGACCACCAGGGTTTTCGGTGTGGCCCGGGAAACCCATTACCACGAAGCGATTCTGGCGGCTTTGGCGCTGTTTATCTGGCATGTCTACAATGTCCATTTCAAGCCGGGTAGATTCCCCGGCAGTATGGTATGGTGGCATGGAAAGATTATCAGAGAAGAACAGGAAAAAGAGCACCCCCTGGAGCGTGAAGAATTATTGTCCGTCAGCAGAAAAAAGTGAATGAGACAAAAACTCTTTAGGAGCCGCCAAACCCTACAATGTCTATCTGGGGGATACGGAGCTTTCCGGGGGTGGCGCGCGCCGGCTCGTTAAATCTCTTGGCATTCCTGGCGATAATGGTATTACTCCTGGCAGTCCTGGTCTCTCCGACCCTGGGAGCGGACCCTTCCCCCTATCCTAAATTCATCAAGGGGGATAATTTCTTTATTCCCGGCCAGCCGCTGGTGGGTTACGTGACCGTGCAGCCCCGCTTCACCGCCATCGAGCACGACCGCCGCAATAACATAGTTAACGATTTCTTCGGCTGGCGACGGGTCAAACTCCGGATGCTGGGAGAACCCATCCCTCAATTATCTTATTATTTCCAGGAAGTGTATAAGACCCATAATTTCAGCCCCACGGATAACCGCATTACTTTACAGGAGGCTTGGCTAGTGGGGAAAATTTTGCCAGCCTTGAGACTGAAGGTGGGACAATTCAAACCGCCCATGGGCCTGGAGAGGTTTACCGCCGATGAAATGCTGCTCAGCATTGAGCGGAGCCTGCCCACCGACCACCTCATTCCCAACGGCAAGCTGGGGGACAGCTTTTCCCGGGATTACGGGGTGCAGGCTAGCAGCGGGTTCGATCGGCCCAAGCTAGGTTATGAGTTGGCGGTCATGGGCGGCAACGGGGCCAATGAGGGCCATCTGTTCCAGCGGGGAGCGTACCTACTGACGGGACGTCTGACCTGGCAGCCTTATCGCTCCCCTCAGGATGGCCTTGACCTACGAGTGGGCGCCGCCATGTCCTACCGGCGCAATCATAATCTGGACCTGCGCCAGCAATTGCCGGGCAGCGGCAAACTGGGGTACCAGCATTTCAATGGCCGGGATTACCATTACAATGTCTTTCTGTCCCTGGATAAGGGGCCGGTCTCTTTCCGGGGGGAGGGGTATTGGGCCCGCTATCAATCCTGCCAACCCAAGCTTCCCAGTCTGAATGCCATGGGCTTTTATGTGCACACCGCCTGTTTTCTCCATCCCCGGCTCCAGGCGGTGGCCAAGTTCGAATATTTTGACCCCAACGAAGCCCTGCACAACTCCCAGGACCTGCGCTGGACCACCCTGGGCCTCAACCTTTATCTCGTGGGCAACCAGCTCAAACTCTATGCCAATTATATCTTTAAGACCGAGCGCAAAGGCGAAATTCACAATGACACTTTCATCGTGCAGCTCTACTTCTTCTTTGGCTATCCCCATAATCCCCGGTTAGAAAAATGGGATTTCTTAAGCTTGAGACCCAATCAGCCAACCGGTTGATTTTCCGCCCCGCAAAGTGGTTGATTATTATTTGGAGCGTGAATTAGATTAGCTTTTGACCCCATAGGGGAGAGGGAATTTAAGGAAGAGCGAGATTGATAAACTTTTAGCCCTGAGCAATAGTATGGCGAACTAAGGAGGAAATGATATGAAAAAATTAATTGTGGCCTTAGGAGGTGCGGTTCTGCTCATGATATTTGGCTGGCCCCCGGTCAGCAGCCGGAGTCTGGTTTCCGTGCCCCCCAATGTACAGACCAAACTGGGCAAATATGTCAGTCCCGCCTAAGCCTATAACATGTGGCGGCAAAATCCGGACAAAGTAAAGATTCTCGATTGTCGTACGCCCGAGGAGTATGTTTTTGTCGGTCACCCACCCATGGCCTATAATATTCCATTTCAACTCTGGACCGGGCAAAGGGATGAAAAGAGAAAGACCTATCTACTGGCAGACAATCCTAACTTCCTAGTCAGAGTCAGGAAAAAGTTTCAGCCTCAAGATACCATTCTGCTTCTGTGCAGTTCCGGCGGCAGAAGCGCCAAGGCGGCGAACCGACTGGCAGCCGATGTTTTGAAGGATGTCTATAACATCGTCAAGGATTACGGCAGCGATAGAGGCGGTGGGTTACCGGCCGGCAACAATTCCTGGGAGCTCTTGAAAAACTGCTGGCTGGACAGCGGGGCCCCCTGGTCTTTTGAGCTTGATTCGAGAGTGTTTTATTTTATTAAAAAGACGATCAGGCAGCCCTTTGACCCATACATTTTTGGCA
This sequence comes from Desulfobacca acetoxidans, assembly GCA_020722205.1. GTDB lineage: Bacteria > Desulfobacterota > Desulfobaccia > Desulfobaccales > 0-14-0-80-60-11 > DYLF01. The sequence goes on along the minus strand of DYLF01000006.1, from coordinate 39,165 downwards.
CGCCGGATTTCTGCCCGCTGTCTTTTCAGCTTTCAGCCTTTAGTTGTCAATTATAAACCTCTGGGAGGTCACGAATGTCATTTTGTGGGCAAAGATGGAAAATAATTTTTTCCCTTCTAGGCGCCTTCAGCTTATGGATTGGACAGGCTGTAGCCGCAACCCCGAATTACCAGCTCCTGACCCTGGAGGACTGCCTGAGCCTAGCGCGGGAGCATAACCCGGTGCTAAGCGCCAGTAGGGATAAGATTCGGGAGTTGGTGGCAGATTATGAGGCGGCCCGCTCCACCTTCTTCCCGCGGTTGGTGTTAATCTCCTATTATGACCGACAGCCCCCCAACCGCATGGCCATAAGCGGCCAGAGCGCCATGGAGCTGTTTAAACGGGAAGGCTACACAAGTGTCACCGGCAAACAACTGCTGTTCGATGGACTAAAGACCTATTACTCCACCAAGGCGGCCAGAATCGGGGTCCAGGCGCAGCGACAGGAGGTGCAGAAGACTGCGGATGAGGTGATTTATCAAGTTACAGAGGCCTTCTATCGCCTGCTGGCCGCCAAAGAAGAACTACAGGTGGCTCGAAAGGCCCTGCAGGAGCGCCAAGAGTTTGCCAAACTTACCGAGGCTTTTTTCCAGGTCGGCAAAGTCACGCGGTTGGATAACTTTCGGGCCCAATCGCAGGTTTCAGAGGCCGAGCAGGGTCAGGTGGAAGCGTCCCACGCCGTTGTTTTAGCTCGGGAGATTTTGGGCCGCACCATCGGCCTGGATGAGCAGACTCAGGTAGATATCCGTGGCCAACTTCCCCGCCAGTTTTCCCCGGCAAAGGCAGTAGAGCTGCTGTGGCAGGAGGCCAAGAAAAATAACCCCGAGATCAGGCGGCTTGACCTGGATATTGCTCAGAGTCAAACGGTCATTAAAGCGGCTCGTAGCGGCTATTTCCCCGAATTAAGCTTGCAGGCCAGTGCAGATGTGCGCCACCGCGACTTGGGCGGCACCAAGCCGGAATGGCTGGCCGGGGTCTTTATGGAATACCCCTTTTTCGAAGGCGGCTTGACCAAGGCGCAGGTGGCTAAGGCCTCTTCTCAGTACCGGCAATTGGTGGAGAAGAAGCGCGATCGCCTCAACAGCCTCAAGGCAGACCTGGCCGCAGCCTGGAAGGACCAGGAGGACAGCCGCCAGGGAGTGGATACCGCCAAGCAGACGTTGATAACCAACGAAGAGGCTTATGCCAGTGCCAATTCTCTCTACCGCCATGGTAAGGCCATCGCCTTGGATGTCCTCACGGCCGAGGTGGAGCTGACCAGGTCCCGCCTGAGTCTCATCCGATATCAGACCGCCTACGGTATCGCCCAAGCCAGGTTGCGGCAACTCATCGGCTCAGAGCCGTCCACGGGGGCAGCTTCCGATACAGCGAAGGGGGTAATTAAATGAAGCACCTGTCAAGCGGGAAAAGGTACATTCTGGGTGTCGCCGGTTTGATTATCTTGTTGCTGTTGGGATACCGGCTCTTTTTTTACCGACCGACTGTAATGGTCATAAAGGTGAAAGAGGAAGAAATCCGGGGGGAGGTCTGGGGACCGGGGACCGTGCAATCCAAAGTGCCGGTGGCGGTAAGCAGTAAAATTACCGGCATTCTGGAGAAACTTTATGCCGATCAGGGAGATCGGGTGCAGAAGGGTCAACTCCTGGCGGAGCTGGACACGGCGGAACTGAAGGCCCGGCTGGCTGCGGCCCGGGCCGCCCAAGTCCGAGCCCAGAAGGATGTAGGGCGGGCACGGGCGACCCTGAGCAAGGCTCAGGCCAATTTGGCTTTAGCCCAGAGCAATTACCGCCGGGATCAGGAGGTCTTCAAACCCGGCTACATCTCCCAGGCGGCCATGGACACCACCAGCGCCGCTCTGAAGGTGGCAGCGGGGGAGGCGGCGGAAGCCCGGGCCAATCTGGCCACCAGTGAGGCCGCTCTAAAGCAAGCTGCCGCCGAAGCCCATGCCGCCGCCGCGACCCTGGACTACACGCGCATTTTGGCGCCCATGGACGGCCTGCTGACGGTGCGTAAGGCCGAGGTGGGCGATACCATTGCACCCGGTATGCCCATCTTCCAGATGGTGGACCTGGACTGGCTGTGGGTAGCCTCTTGGATTGATGAAACGCAGCTCTCGACTTTAAAGGAAGGTCAGGAAGCACAAATCCGTCTGCGTTCCGGGCGCACCTTTTCGGGAACCGTGGTGCGCCTCAACAAACAAGCCGACATGGTAACCCGGGAAATGGAAGTGGATGTCAAATTCGTCACCCTCCCGGAGCCCTTAGTGGTGGGAGAAGAGGCTGAAGTCGCAATTTTCACCGGCCGCACCCGGGCCCTTACCGTGCCCTTGAGCGCCATCCAGGAGCAAGAGGGCCACCCCGGGGTGCTGGTAGTGGAGGGGGGAGTAGTGAAATTCCGCCAGATCAGGTTAGGACTGCGGGACCGCCAGCAGGTGGCGGTGGAGGAGGGATTGAACGCCGGCGACCTGGTGGTAGCGCCGCCCTCCCAGGCCCAACCCGGCCAGAAAGTTCGCACCAAAATCATCTCCGGGGAATGAGCCTATGGACCTGGCAATTCGGGACATCCGGCAACATTTGGGGCGGTTTTTGGCCACTGTGGTGGGCATCGGTCTGCTCTTTGCCATTGTGCTGTCCATGAACGGCATCTACCGGGGGTTTGTCTTTGAAGGACTTTCCCTCATCAACATCACCGACCCCGACCTGTGGGTGGTGGAGCGCTACCGGGGCGGCCCCATTAATGAGCAGTCCATCCTGCCGGAGTTCTTCCATTACAGCGTCGCTGCCATTCCCGGCGTGGAGAAGGCCAGTCCCTTTATTTTATATCCGGTGGAACGCTACGTCGCCGGAAAGAGCCGGCGCTTTACTATTATCGGCTACGACGTCTTTACCGGGCTGGGGGGACCGAAAAAGCTTGCCGCCGGCCGGCCCATCACCCAGGCCCATTATGAAGCCGTGGCCCACGAAAATCTCAGCTTACGTTTAGGAGAAAACTTTCGCTTGGGACTACATACTTATACTGTGGTCGGGCTGACCAAGGAAGGGACCTCTCCCGATGGCGAACCCCTCCTCTACCTGTCGCTGCCGGATGCGCAGGAAGTGATCTTCCTACCGGATAACGAAGAGGTGCGCAACCAGCGGCTGCGGGTCTATCAGAGCCTGGTGCGGCCTGGCTTTTTCTCCCCCCAGGAGGCGGAGAAGTATCTTTCCCGCGATGCCATCGACACGCACCGGATCAATGCTGTGCTGGTACGCCTGGCGCCGGGGGCCCAGGCCCAGGAAGTGGCCAGAAGCATTAGAGATTATCTCTATCTCTCGGTTTTTACCACCCCCGAGCAGATTGACATCATGTTTAAGGGGCGTTTGAATCGGCCTCGCATGCAGTTGTATCTTTTCCGCATCCTGCTGTTGATTGTCTGCGTGGTGATTATCGCCATGGTAGTCTTCACCCTGACCATGGAGAAAATCCGCAGCATCGCGGTGATGAAACTCATCGGCTCCCCCAACCGGGTGATAATCCGGCTGATCATGGAACAGTCCATCCTGTTGACCGCCTGCAGTTATCTCATCGGTTGGATCATTATCCACAACACCCATCAATTGTGGCCTCGCCTGGTCCTGCTTACTCCCGGAGATGATCTAACGACCTTGGGGCTGGCGCTGGTGGGAGGGATCATCGCCAGTCTGTTGGGCATCTGGAAGGCCCTGAAAACGCCCCCCGCCCTGGCCCTGGGAGAACAATAAGATGGCGGCAGTTTTGAAAGTTGAGAATCTTAAAAAAACCTATGGCAGCGGCCGCTTGGCGGTGGAGGCCCTCAAGGGAATCGATCTGACGGTGAACGCCGGCGACCTGGTAGCCCTGCTAGGTCCCAGCGGTTCCGGCAAGACCACTTTGCTGCTGTGCGTCAGCCTGATCCTGGAGCCCACCGCCGGCAAAATCTCCCTGGACGGTGAGACCCTATTCGATCACGGTTGGCAGAATGTGGATATCCGGCAGGTGCGCCTCCAGAAGATCGGCTTTATTTTTCAGGCCCGCAATCTCATCCCGTTCCTGACGGCCATGGAGAATGTTATCCTGCCTCTGGACCTGATGGGAGTAGAACGCGCTGAGGCTGTCCGACGCGCCAGGGAGCTCCTGGAGTATATGGAGATCAGCGAACGGGCTGATTATTTGCCAGCTCTCATGTCCGGAGGGGAGCAGCAGCGGGTGGCCATCGCTCGGGCCCTGGCCGGCTCCCCCAAGCTGGTGCTGGCGGACGAACCCACCGGCGCCCTGGACAGCGTCCGCGGCATGAAGGTAATGGAGTTGCTAAAGAGCATCGCCAGAGAAAAACAGACCGCGGTTATCTGCGTGACCCACGACGAGCGAATGATCGAGGGGTTCGACTCTATCTTCCGTCTCAAAGACGGGCAGATTATGCTGGACACTTGAGATCCCGCTGCCCCAGCCTCAGAGCCCAAAGCCAAAATCTGAGGCAAAGGGGAGGGAGGGCGGCGTCGGTCAACGATTAAATTCGTGTCTCTGGGCGCTAGAACAGGATAAAAGAACTACGATTGAACAACCTTCGAATGGAGCTGATTTGGGGTGTTTGGTTCCGGGTTCGGAGGAAAAAATTTATTGTTATCAAACAGACCAGTTTGTTTCCTGTGTTTTCTGTGTTTTAGTAAACAAGGTTTTTAGGTGCAAAGCATGCGTAATAATATGATACTGAAGTGGATAATTTTGGTGGTGGCGCTAATCTGTAGCTTTTTTGGAGGCAAGGGGTGGGCGGCCCCTTGCGCCGAGTTGGTGGAAACCACCCATGATTTCGGCGTAGTGTTCGAAGACCAGAGTCTCACCCACACCTTTATGATTAAAAACAGCGGCGACGCCCCTTTGATGATCAAGGATATTGATCCCGACTGCGCCTGTACGGCCGGGGATTATGACCGGCTGATTCCGCCGGGAGGCCAGGGGAGAATAACCTTGACCATCGCTCCTTATTCTGTGCTGCGGAGATTCGCCAAGCACACCAAAGTATTCTTTAATGACCCGGAGCGGCGGGAAGTAGTTCTGAGTCTGAAAGGAATAGCCCGCCCTTTCATTGAGATTCAACCCAGCCACATCATTCGCTTGCGGGGGAGTTGTGAGGAGGAGCTGCAGGGGCAAGTGCGCTTCATTTCTCACCTGCCGGCGCCCTTTGAAATCACTGGCTATAAAACCGATATTCCTCAATTTATCGACGTGCAGGTGAAGGCGGAAGAACTAGGGCGGATCTATGTGGTGGAGGTGCGGAACAAGAGTCGGCAGGCCGGCCGTTATGCGGGCACGATTGAACTTGCCACCACTGCTGCCAAGCGCCCCCGCCTCATCATGCGAGTGTTTGCGGAACTTTCCGGTCCTACCCAAGACACCCCTTTATAAATTGGTTATAATATTGATCATCAAAAGAGTTTGGCCAGGGATTCAATAGGTAAGCTGAAAATTTGGGCAATACCTGTGGGGCTTGAAACTTGAGACCAGAAACATAAAAATACTAATAAAGTCAGAGGATTATTATGTTGGCCATTGAAGACCTCTGGGTAAGCATTGACGGCCAGGAAATCCTGAAGGGCGTCAATCTACGGATTCCGGCGGGGGAAACGCACGTCCTTTTCGGCAAGAACGGCTCGGGGAAATCCACCCTTCTCATGACACTCATGGGGTTTCCGCGTTATATCGTCCGCCAAGGGAGTATCCGCCTGAAGGGACAGGACATCACTCATCTTCCCACCTACGAACGGGCCCGGCTGGGATTGGGGCTGGCCTTCCAGCGGCCGCCGACGATCCGGGGGGTCAGGACGAGGGACCTCCTGGCTGCTTGCGCCGGGGGCAGATCGTACCAATATCTGGTGGACCTGTATGAGTTTGCCCCCTTTTTGGAGCGGGAAGTCAATTACGGCTTCTCCGGCGGGGAGATGAAACGCTCGGAACTGCTCCAGCTCCTGGTGCAGGATCCGGCCATGCTGCTGTTGGATGAGCCGGAATCGGGAGTGGACCTGGAAAACCTCCAGGTGGTAGGGGAGATCATCAACCGCTTACTGCAAAAAGACCGACGGCGAAGTCACCGGGAAAAGTCCGGACTGATCATCACCCATACCGGCTTTATCCTGGATTACCTCGATGCCGACAGCGGTTATATCATGTTGGAGGGGAAAATCCCCTGTCAAGGGAACCCCCGGGAGATTCTGCAACATCTTAAGAAATTCGGTTACGAGGAGTGTGCCCGCTGCATGCGTTAGGAAGCGCCCTGCCAAGTGCAGAGAACATCTGCCAGCCCTGGGCAATCTGTCAATCGGTTAGCGGAGTTTGAATTCCAAGGGAAACAGGATCCCTCCCGTGATGGTGTGGCGCCCGACTCTTCAACCGGGCGAGGATTGAAACGCAACGATATGAGTCCCAAACGACCTGTTTATCCTTTTGCCGCTCTGGTGGGGCAAGAATGGTTGAAGCTGGCCCTGATTCTGAACGCCATCAACCCCCGCCTGGGGGGAGTGCTGGTCAGAGGCGAGAAGGGGACGGCCAAGTCCACCGCCGCCCGGGGGCTGGCGGAGCTCTTGCCCCCCATCCCCATGGTGGCCAACTGTCCCTTTCACTGCGATCCTGACAGCCCGGAGCTGAAGTGCGATGCCTGCCGGGAGCGCCAAGCACGGGGTGAAACGCTGGTGGCGCGCCCGCGTCCCATGCCGGTGGTGGACCTGCCCCTGGGCACCACGGAAGATCGGTTGCTGGGTACCATCGACTTGGAGAAGGCCATCAAAACCGGGGAAAAGCATTTTGAACCTGGTTTGTTGGCTGCGGCCAACCGGGGCATTCTCTATGTGGACGAAGTGAATCTGTTGGACGACCACTTGGTGGACGTGCTCTTGGACGCCGCGGCTATGGGAGTGAACGTGGTGGAGCGGGAGGGCATCTCTTTTAGCCATCCGGCTCAGTTCATTTTAGTGGGTACCATGAACCCGGAGGAGGGGGAGTTGCGGCCGCAGCTCCTGGACCGTTTCGGCCTGTGCGTAGAGGTGTCGGGCCTCAAGGATTTCGAGGATCGGATGGCGGTGGTGGAACGCCGTCTGGCCTATGAGGATGATCCCGAGGGTTTTGCAGCGGCCTGGGAGGGTGAGCAGGAGGGCATCCGGCGGGCCATCATTACCGCGCGGGAGAGATTGGCCCAAGTAATTTATCATCCTGACATCCTGAGGCTCATTACGGCCATCTGCTTGGAGCAGGGGGTGGACGGACATCGGGCCGACATTTACATGCTTAAGACTGCCCAGACCCTGGCGGCCTATCACGGACGGGTGCAGGTGGATGGCGAGGACGTGCGCCAGGCGGCGCGGTTGGTTTTGCCACATCGTCTGCGCCGCAAACCCCTGGGAAGCAATAAGCTGGATCAGCAGAAGCTGGAGGAGACCTGCCGCAAGTTCGAGAAGGAGAAGGAAGAAAAGTCCTACCAGCCTTCCCAAGCTCCACCAGCTTACGAGGTAGGGGATCCTGAGGCTGCCGAGGCGGTTATAGGAAAGGTAACCTCCGCGCCGGGGGTGCCCTTTCCTGTCCAGCCATTGGAGTTGCCCCCAGAGCGGCAGCCCCGCCAGGCCCCGGGCAGCCGCACCCGGGCTAAAAGTCTGGATCAGACCGGACGCTACGTGCGCCCCACACCTGTTCGGGGAGCCACCCCTGACTTGGCGTTGGATGCCACCCTGCGAGCCGCGGCCCCTTACCAGGCGGTGCGGGAGAGAGGCAACCTGGCGCTGGCCATTGCTGACCCGGACCTGCGCTATAAAGTGCGGGAAAAGCGCATCGGGCGTCACATTCTCCTGGTGGTGGACGCCTCCGGTTCCATGGGGGCGGAGGCGCGAATGGCCGAGACCAAGGCGGCCATCCTTTCACTGCTTATCGATGCCTACCAGAAACGGGAGCGGGTGGGGTTGATAACTTTTCAGGGTGAGCAGGCGGAGGTGGTTCTTCCCTTTACCAACAGCGTGGACCTGGCCCGCAAACACCTCGAGGTGTTGCCCACCGGCGGCAAGACGCCGCTGCCCCACGCCCTCCATCTGGCCCTGGAACTACTCAAGAAAGAGAAGGCCAAATACCCTCAGGATGCCTTTCTTTTGGTGCTCATCTCAGACGGTAAGGCCAACATCAGCTTAAGCGGGCGGCCGCCAGTGGCGGAAGCCAAGGATCTGGCCGGCCAGATCAGGGGTTTGGGGATCAACGCTTTAATTCTGGACACGGAGAGATACTGGCACGAAGCTGGGTGTCTGCAGGAACTGAAACAATTACTCAATTGTCCCTTATACACTATTGAGAGCCTGCGTGCCCCCGAGGTGGTGGCCAAAATCACAGAGGCTTTGTAATAAGCGCACAATCTACACCCCTGACGTGGGCGGCGAAAAAGACTCTTTCTAACACTTTCCAATTGACTGGTTGGATTCTGGGCACTCCCAAACCGCTATGCTTGTGGTATGAAGTGCCATGGCGACCCAGGACGGGCTGATCCAGATTCCCTCCACCAGTTCATAGCCACTCTCTCGCAAAATTTTTTCCAGGTATCACACGTCAGCCGCGGTTAATAGAAATAAACGCACGTCCTCTTTTAAAGTGACTCGGCCCTCTTCCGGATTTCTGCCTGCACTCATCACGTTAATTGGGAGAGCATGGGTAATAAAATAATGCTCTCCTGTCAAATATAGACATTGTAATTGATAGTAATAAAATCACTCAAATTATTGCGCCGCCGTTGCCACTTCACCCTCTTCTTTTTTCCGGTTGTGGGGCCAAATTAATTGACTGAGTTTATTACAATCAAAGATGTGGACATAAAATGGGAACATTTCTTTAATAAGAATCTCAATAAAGATAAATATCACATGAAAGTTATATACCAGGCTTACTTTCTTAAATCAATCACTTGCGGTGAAGTTTCAGTGTCCCGGCGGATTGAGCCAGGCTCCACCAGTTTGACTCGAGGATGGACGCCGATGCCCTGATAGAGTTTGTGGGTGAGCTTCTGGAGGAGCTCGCGTTGCACCCGCATCTTGTCAAAGAACAAGGACTCCCGCACCTCGATTTTGACTTCCAGGTAATCCAGGTGGCCCTCCCGGCCGATGACCAGTTGATAGCTGGGTTCTTCGCCCTGGAAGGCAGCCAGAATCTGGCCGACCCGTTCGGGAAAGATGTTGATGCCTTTGACCACCACCACTTGGTCGGAGCGGCCTTCGATACGACTAAGGCGAGCCAAGGTGCGGCCGCAGGGGCAGGGGTTAAAGTAGAGGCGGCAGAGGTCACCGGTGCGGAAGCGAATGAGGGGCATGGCCTCGCGGTGAAGGGTGGTGAGAACCAGTTCGCCCAATTCCCCGACGGGGAGAGGGTTGCCGCTGGTAGGGTCAATGATCTCCGGGTAAAAGAAGTCTTCGTTAAGGTGCATACCTTGGCGATGTTCACATTCGCCGGCCACCCCCGGTCCCATAACTTCGGACAGGGCGTAGTTGTCCAGGGCAGTGAGGAAGAGGCGGGTTTCGATCTCCCGGCGCTGATCTTCCGTCCAAGGCTCCCCGGCGAAGAGGCCGATCTTGAGATGGAGGGATTTGGCGTCCACTCCCAGTTCCTCCAGGGCATCGGCGATGACCAAGGCATAGCCTGGGGTGCTGACGAGGACGGTGGTGCGGTAGTCCCGCATGACCTGCACCTGGCGAGCGGTGCCGCCGGGCCCGGTGGGTATGACTGAGGCTCCCAGGAGTTCTACGCCGTTATGCAGGCCGAAAGCGCTGGTCATCAATCCGTAACTCAAGGTAACCTGCACGACATCGTCCCTATCCACGCCGGCGGCGGTGAGCACCCGGGCGGCCAGCCGGGCCCAGCGCTGTAGATCCCGGGCGGTGTAACCCATGACGATGGGGGGGCCGGGACTGCCAGTGGAGGAGTGGATGCGCACCACCTCCCGTAATGGCACAGCGAACATCTCATAAGGATAACTTTGTGCCAGGTCGTGGCGGGTGGTGAAAGGCAGTCCCGCCAGGTCCTCCAAAGACTGGCAGTCTTGGGGGACAAAGCCGAGAGCATCAAACTTTTTTTTGTAGAAGCGGACGTTTTTATAGACCCGATGCAGGGTGGCCTGCAGGCGCTCCAATTGCAATTGGCGCAATTCAGCGCGGTCCAGTTGTTCCGCCTCAGTGTCGAAGATGGCCATGCTTCCCACTCCTCATTCAACCTCAAGATCTTCCCGGCCCAGGTAGGCTTCAATGACCCGGGGGTGGCGCTGGATGTCGGCCGGCGGCCCGGAGGCGATGACCTGGCCTTGGTCGAGGACGATGATGCGTTGGCACAGCCCCATGACCAGACACATGTCGTGTTCGATGACCAAGAGAGTCAGACCAAGTTGCCGCAGTTTAGCCAGCAGGATCATGAGGTCTTCGGTTTCTCTGGGGTTGAGCCCGGCGGCGGGCTCATCCAGGAGCAGTAGTTTGGGTTTTTGGGCCAGGGCGCGAGCGATTTCCAGGCGGCGCTGCTCGCCGTAGGCCAGGGAATCGGCTGGGTGCTCGGCGCGCCCCTGCAACCCCACCAGGCTGAGCCATTCCATGGCCTGTTGGCGGGCCTGGGCTTCGGCCCGCTTGATTTTGGGCAGTGGCAGGATGGCCAGGAGGACACCGGCCGGCTCACTGAGATGATTGCCGGTGAGCACATTTTCCAGTACGGTCATGCCGCTGAAAAGCTGGATGTTTTGAAAAGTGCGGGCCAGGCCGCGCCGGGCCCGGTGGTAAGGGGTGAGACCGTCAATAGGCAAGCCCTCCAGATAGATGCTGCCGGAAGTAGGTGGTAAAAGGCCGTTGATGACATTGAAGCAGGTGGTCTTGCCGGCGCCGTTGGGACCGATGAGGCCCAAAATTTCCCCGGACTGAACAGCGAAAGAGATATCGTCCAGAGCTTTGACGCCACCGAAATATTTGCGGAGGGAGACAACTTGTAGTAACATTATAAATTATTCCCAGACTTCCTGATAGCCTTTGCCTAGATAGGCGCGCTGCACCTCCGGGTCCTCCCGGAGATCGGCGGCGGCGCCGTCTAGGATGATACGGCCGGTTTCCATGACATAACCGCGGTCGGCCAGCTTCAGGGCGGCTCGAGCGTTTTGTTCGATGAGCAGGAGGGTTACGCCGACTATTTGCAATTCTTTAAGGATATCATAGACCTGGGCCACAATGCGGGGCGCCAGCCCCATGGACGGTTCATCCAGCATCAGGAGTCTGGGTCTGGCCATTAATGCCCGGGCGATGGCCAGCATCTGCTGTTCACCGCCGGAGAGGGTGCCGGCTGGCTGGTGAGCCCGTTCCTTGAGGAGGGGAAAGCGGGCCAACATCTCCTCCAAGTCCTGGCGCACCTCTTTTTTGTCCTGACGGTGGAAGGCACCAAGTTCCAGGTTGGCGGTCACCGACAGAGTGGCAAAAACCCGGCGGCCTTCCGGCACCAGGGCCAAGCCGCGTCTGACGATCTGCTCCGGCGGCAATCTGGTCAAATCCCGACCGGCAAACTCTACCTGCCCCTTGCGGATGGGCAACAATCCGGCAATGGCCTTGAGGGTGGTAGTCTTGCCGGCGCCGTTGCCGCCGATGAGGCAGACCACCTCGCCTTGGCGGACATGCAAGGAGATGCCCTTCAGCACCGGCAACCGGCCGTAACCTGCCTGGACGCTGGTCAATTTGAGCATATCTGATAAAAGCCTAACAAATCTTTTTCACCCCTGCCCAGCCCTTAATGCCCCTGCTATTCTTTTTGCAGGAACTTCAGGCTCATATTCCCCCGGCCCATGATGCCTTCCGGGCGCCAAATGAGCAGGCCGACCAATAGGGCGCCATAAAGCAGGTCCTGGTAGGCGTGGAAGCGGCGCAGCAACTCCGGCAGCACCGAGAGGATAAGGGCGCCGACGATGGAGCCGGCCAGGGAACCCATACCTCCGAGGACTACCATACACAAGGCTAGAATCGAGGTGTGCAGGCCAAAGGACTCCGGGTTGATGAAGGAGATATAGTGGGCATAGAGCACCCCCGCCAAACCGGCTAGGGCGGCGGCCAGGGTGAAGACGGCAATTTTGTAAGCCGGGGTGTTGATGCCCATGACCTGGGCCGTGACTTCGTGGTCCCTGATGGCCCGCAAAGCCCGGCCGTGATAGGATTGCACTAGCCGATAGGTGAGGCCCAGCACCGAGAGGACGCATAGAACTACTAAGCCCAGATACCGGGGCTGGGAGCGGAAGCTCAGGCCCAATATTATGGGGGCCGGGATGCCCACTATGCCGTCCGGTCCGCCGGTGATTTCCAGGTTCAGGGCCACCATGTCCACAATGACCCCAAAGCCCAGGGTGACGATGGCCAGATAGTCTTCCCTGAGGCGCAGGGTGGGCAGGCCTAGGGCCAAACCGCAGACGGCGGTGGTAAGAACGGCTGCAGTTAGAGCTAGTGGAAAAGGAAAGTGCCAATATACTGACACCAAGGCGGAGGTATAGGCCCCGATGCCGTAAAAGGCGGCGTGGCCTAGAGAAACTTGGCCGGCATAACCGATGATGAGATTGAGGCTGATGGTCAGAATGATATAGATGCCGGCCAGGATGGCCAGATGGAGGAAGTAGGCGGCCATGCTCAGTGCCTCTGCCAGCCGGCCAGGATTCCCTGGGGCCGCAATAACAACACCAGGATGAGAATGACAAAGGCGACGGCATCCTTATAACCCGAAGAGATATAGGCCGCTCCCAGGCTTTCCGCTATCCCCAAAACCAAGCCACCCAGGATGGCCCCGGGGATATTTCCCACCCCCCCCAGGATGGCGGCGCTGAAAGCCTTGAGGCCGGGAAGCAGGCCCATGCGCGGGTAGGTGGCATTGTAGTAGATGGCCATCATGACACCAGCGGCGCCGCTTAAGGCGGAGCCGATAAGGAAGGTCAGGGCCACCATGCGGTCCACATTGATACCCATGAGGCGGGCCGTATCGCGGTCCAGGGCGCAGGCCACGATGGCTTTGCCGTAGCGGGTGTAACGTACAAAGGCCACCAACAGCGCCATAAAGAGGAGGGCGGCGCCCAGGATAGCGCCCTGGAGGGTGGACACGGGCAGGCCGGCCAAAGAAATGGTTTGGAAGGTGAACTGCATCGGGAAGGCTCGGTCATTAGGACCGAAGAGCAACAAGGCCAGGCTTTGGAGGAAAATGGAGGCGCCGATGGCGCTGATGAGAGGCACCAGGGGATGGGTGCCTCTTAAGGGACGAAAGGCTATTCTTTCGAGGGCCAAACCCAACAGAGCCGCGGCGGCCATGCCTGCGGCAAAAGCCAGATAAAAAGATACTTGGCCGGAGGCCAGCAGCAGCACCGCCACAAAGGCGCCACACATGTAAATTTCCCCCTGGGCAAAGTTGATCAGTCCCAGAATGCCATAAATCATGGTATAGCCCAAAGCGATAAGGGCGTAGGCACTGCCGGTGGTCAGACCATTGAGCAGTTGTTGGAGAAACATGGGGCTTACAAGAATCGGCCAGCTGTCAGTTTTGATGAACTCGTAAAAAGTCCTTTTTCACCTCATCCTACCCTCTATCCCGAGGGCAAGAGGAGATTATCTGATGTATATCAGATATATATAATTATGACGACCATGGTCAGGGTTAATATGATAATGAAAGTTTTACTTTAATGACTAAACCATTATTTTTCCGATTGTTATTTTTGAAAAGGCGACAAAAAAAAGATTTTTAAACATAACATCTTTGGCCGGAAAAGGACAAGAAGCTTTCCGGATGGCCGAAGGGGAAAGGAGCCGTCAGGCGAGTGGTATTGGGGAAGATAAAGGTGGGGCTGGAAAGCATGGATGTTTCCTGTCAAGGCGCCGGAAACGCCCAGGACTAATTAAAACGACAACCGGTTTCTCTTTGCTTTAAGATGGCTGGCTCAGTAGAGGAGGGAGACAGCTTAAGAGGGCAGGAGGAAGGTAAGTAGGGCTTCTTCGACTCTCTCCAGATCGACCTGGGTGTCATAGCAGGGGCCGTGGGGCCGGTAATTGGTGATGCCATAGACCGGCAGGGGATAGCTGTCCTGGATGCCGCTGGAGAGATCGCGTTCGCAGGCCACGGCGATGATAAGGCGGGGGCGGCGTTCGACCACGATGCGCCGGGCCAAGGTGCCGCCGGTGGCCACAGCTAAGCCCACGCCATACTTTTCGGCGAGTTCCACCAGACCCTTGATGTTGCACTTGCCGCAACGCTTGCAGTGGATGGAGTCGCCGGTAATGCGAAACTGGCATTCATGGAACTGCAGACAATGGGGCATAAGTAACAGCAACTTATCGGCCGGGGCTTTAAGATTCTGAGCCAGCACCAACTGGTTGTTGATTTCGATAAAGGATTGCTGCACCCGTTCCCGGGAGACACCACAGAGCTTGCCGACGGCGCTCATCAGCGGTAGGAGTAGTTTGATGACTACGCCCCTAAGCTTGCGAGAAAAGGGCAGGTCCCGTCCCAACAGCACGGTGAGGGCCAGGATCACGACGCCGGCGAAGGCCAAAAATAGCAAGAAGGCGAAAATCGCCCCCAGTATTAAGGGCATTTGGGGATGGATATTACGTAGGCCGACATAGGGCACATACCACAAAACAGCTAAAAGCAGAGTGAAGAGTCCGCCTGTGACCGCCAACAGGCCCAAAAAGATACGCTTCTGGGGGCGCAGGGAATTGCCGCCTTCGAGGATGGTAGGAGTCTCTGCGTTGAGGCTGTTATTGTGCTGGTCGCTTGCCGCCATTGGCTTTTGGTCATTAACGGCGTGTTGGGTGCGCCTTACTCCAAGATCTCATGCACTAAGATGTGACCTCGTAAAAAGTCGGCTACGGGGAGGCGTTTGTGGCCAGCCTGTTGGAGTTCGGCGATAGTGATACTGCCCTGTCCACAGGCAATCTCCAACCCACCGGGTCTTAGTCCTAGGACTTTCCCCGGTGGGCCCTGTCCCCCGCTTTGTTTTCGGAGGGCGGCGCCAAAAAGTTTTAAACGCTCCCCCTGCCAAAGGGCATAGGCCCCGGGTTTGGGGTCCAGCCCCCTGATCCAGCCCCAGACTTCGGTGGCTGGCAGGCGCCAGTTTAATCGGCACATTTCAGCCGTAATGGGAGGCGCCAGGGAGACCCTATTTTCCAGTTGGGGTTGGCGGATGGTCTCCCCCCGGCGCAGCATCTCCAGAGCCTGCACCATCAAGGCGGCTCCCTGTCGGGCCAGTTTGACCTCTAAGGAGCCAGCATAATCCTCCGGCAGGATGGGGAGACGCTCCTGCAAAAAGATGGGGCCGGTGTCCACTTCCAGGGTGACCCACATAATAGTGACACCAGTTTCCTTCTCCCCCCGGATGAGAGCCCAGTTGATGGGGGCTGGCCCCCGGTACTTGGGAAGCAGGGAGGCATGCACATTAAGGAAAGCCACTTTGGGCAGGGCCAAGATTTCAGGGGTCAGTATGCGGCCATAAGCAGCCACCACCATGATATCAGGTTCCAAGGCTGCCAGGGACTGAAGCAGGGCAGGGCTCTGGAGGCGCACGGGTTGAAAAATCGTCAGGCCATAGGTTTGGGCTAGCTTCTTAACCGGAGGAGGGCCGATCTTCTGCCCCCGGCCTCGGGGGCGGTCCGGCTGGGTAATCACCCCCACCACATTCTCGCCGGCGGCCAACAGGCCTTCCAGAGTGGGCACGGCGAATTGTGGGGTGCCCAGGAAAATGACCCGCCAGGGTCTGGTCATCCCCCGGCCTCCGCGCGTTTTTTGAGCCTTCTCAGATAGAGGCTGCGTTTCAAACGGCTGAGGCGGTCCAGAAACAAGAGGCCATTCAGATGATCAATTTCGTGTTGCAAGACCACCGCCATCAGCCCCTCGGCTGTGAGCGTCAGCGGCTTCCCGTGGCGGTCCAGGCCTTCGACACAGACCCGAGCACTTCGCCGCACTTCGGCGGAGAAATCGCGCACCGACAAACAACCCTCATTGTGAATAATCTCGCCGTCGGCGGCGGTAATGCGGGGATTGAGAATAACCATGAGCTCCGGTTTGCCTTCCCGCTGGGCCACATCGAAGACAATGACCCGGTGCAGATCTCCCACCTGATTGGCGGCCAACCCCAGCCCCGGGGCTTTGTACATGGTGTCGGCCATGTCATCGATAAACTTCTGGAGGGCCCCGTCTATGTCAGTAACTTCCTGGGCTTGGGTGTGCAAGACCGGGTCGGGAAAAAGCCGAATGGGTAGAACTGCCATATGGTAACCTGCTTAAGAACTTACTTAATTTTGTATTTTATGATTTTTCGCGGGCTTTTGCAAGGAAGAAAGAAGGGGCAAGAGGCGAGCGGCAAGGGGGAAGCGGCAAGCAGCTTCCCCCTTCCCATTTTGATTTTCACCAGGGGCAGCCGTGGTGGCCCATCCCCAGGTGTGGTCGGCCGGTTCCCTTCATACCCATCGGGCCGCCCCTGCCCTGGGGGGCGATCTGGCGCATCTGCAACCCCATGGCCACCGCCTTTCCCTGGAGCTGATCTCTTAGGGCATTAAGTTCTTTTTTCTTGGCCAGGATGGCCTTCTCATCGGGTTTCTCGGCCCGCCAGAGGGTCATCAGTTCGGCCCGTTTAACGGCCATTTGCTTTCGGAGGCCGGCGGTGTCCGCCCTAAACTTCTCCCGCAAGTCAAAAATCTGTGCAGCCTGTTCAGGGGTTAGTGTGGGGCCGCCCATCCAGCCACCACCACAAGGGCCGGCCCAAGCGGCAGCTGTAAGGGTCAAGGTGAGTCCCAGGACGATGAGCAACACCATGGTAGTGTGCCGGGGAGTCATAATATTACCGTTCATTATCATTCTCCTTCTGCGCTTAGAGATTTTCAACTGAAAAGGCGGTTTTACTATCTATAACCCTGAAGCTTAACTCTTCCGGCGCGCCGGGTGGAGATTTGTGCAAATAGTGTTTGGGAGGGGGGGCAAGCACTTGGTGGTGCGCAGGACGCACATTAGTAAATCCAAGCCCACTAGTCAAACCTGTCACTGCTTATTGTTCACTTAAACTGCAGCCCGCAAAATTTCCCGGGTCACCACGTTCAAAAGCGCCCACACGGCATCCAAAGGCCAAAAGCGGTCCAGACCCTGGGGCACCAAGAGGTTCACCCGAGGTGGAAACTCTTCATCCCCCTCCCAGAGGATAACGCCCACTTCCACCCCCGGAAAAGGGGTGAGCAGCACGGCGGCATCGCCAAGGGGTAGAGGTCGTCCTGCCAGTCGTCCGGCAGCCTCAAGGAAGCCGGTGCGATCCCGGCCGAAGCGCTCTACCAGTCTGGCCACCGGTAGAGCATGGGGACCCTGGAAAAAGGTGGAACCGCCCTTGAACTCCTTGGGGCTGATTTGGGCTGCGTCTAAATGGTGAACATCCACTTTCAGGAGATAAAGCAGACAAACCAGACAAAGTTGGAATTCAGGTTCCCGAGGTTGATCTCCGAATATTGTCACCCGGCGCTTGGTCGGGGTGACGGTGAGGCTCTGGGCCAAAAAAGGAAGCTGGTAAGTGCCATCATTAAAGGTTGCCCCAGTACGCCGATGGATTTCTGCCGGATCGCTGGCTGCCAGGGCCTCCCACAGGAATACGTCAACATCGGCACACTTTTCATAAAGGACGTTGGCCTCGGGATCATGGGTGATATCGTAAAGGGTATCGCTCATTGCCGTGCTGAGGAGTTCCGAGTTTCGAGTTTTAGGTTCCACGTTTGTTTAAAAAAGAGAGCTTTTCTGTTATAATAAATTATGTTTCGTTTTTTTGCCAGCCCTTGACCTGTGGGGCGATCCGATGGTAGTAATGAAGTAATGTTGTTTTTCCCTCATTGCGGACATGGATGTCAGCAAGATGGCGCCTCGGGCTGTCAATCTGTCCTCCCTTTCCCTCCCTTAAGAATCCCTGATTTGGGGCCGTTATGGTTGGCGCCATGCGGTTGCGCTAAGCTGAGAAGAGGTTTGTCGTGACGCGATCTGATTATAATTGGAAGACCTGGACCTTGGGAGGCTTCTATTTGGCCTTAGTGGCCTTGGCGGCCTTAACGTGGTTGTCAGCCACCCAGTTCCGCGCTCTCTTGCACAGCAACGAGGAGTGGACACGGTCTCTAGTGGTGGAGCAAAAAATTCAGGAATTACTGAGCAGTCTGGCCGACGCGGAGAGGGGGCAACGGGGCTACGTCTTAACGGCGGATAATGATTTCTTAAGGCCTTATCAGGCGGCGGTACGCCGGATGCCGGCAGCATGGCAAACCCTGCGGGATTTGACCAAGGATAAGCCGGCGCTGACGCCACACCTGGAGGCTCTCAGGCAACTCATCGACCAGAAGATGGCTCTCTTGCAACAACGAATCGCATTGGTCAAGCAAGGAGATCAGTCGGCCGCTCTCCAGTCCATTCGGAGCAAGGCAGGCTTGCAGCTCATGGAGGGAATCGATGCCATTGTGGCGGCTGTACAGAATGAACAACTGAGGGCCACGGAGCAATTGAGCCTCAGGGTGCAAAGCCGGGCCAGGAATACTACCCTGGTGTTAGCAATAGGGAGTCCCCTGGGATTCGCACTACTGGTGGTCATTTTCCTTTGTTTACGGCGGGAAATCGGACTACGCCGGCGCTTGGCCGAAGAGCTGCGCCGCAGTGAAGAAAGGCTCAGAACCTTTATGGATCACAGCCCGGCCATCAACTTCATCAAGACCGAAACCGGGCACTATGTCTATATGAACAGCGGAGTGACTAAAATCTCTGACAAATCTCCAGGAGAGTGGGTGGGCAAAACGGACTTTGACCTGTGGCCGGCAGAGGTCGCCCAGCGTCAGCGGAAGCTGGATCTCTTAGCGATGACAGAAAACCGGATAGTAGAATTTAACGAGACCATCGTCGATCGGGAGGGCCGACTGCGGCATTTCATGGTGTACAAATTCCCCATTCCCAACCAGTTGGGTAGCCGCCTGCTGGGGGGAGTGGCGTTGGAGATCACCCAGCAGAAGGAAATGGAGGAGGCCCTGCAGGAAAGGGAAAAGACCTTTAGGGATTTGGTCTATAATGCTCCCATGGGCATCTACCTCGCCCAGGAGGGAAAATTCGTCCTGGTCAACCCAGGGTTTCTG
This sequence comes from Desulfobacca acetoxidans, assembly GCA_020722205.1. Classification (GTDB taxonomy): domain Bacteria; phylum Desulfobacterota; class Desulfobaccia; order Desulfobaccales; family 0-14-0-80-60-11; genus DYLF01. The sequence continues at coordinate 19,990 of DYLF01000006.1, read as the reverse complement.
AGAATCACCGGCTACCTAGAAGAAGAACTGTTGGGACGGGAGGCCATGAGCCTGGTGGCGCCGGAATATCAAGAGCTGGTTAGACACAATGCCATAAAAATGCTCAAGAAACAGAGCGTCATCCCCTACGAATTTCAAGCCTTCACCCGGAGCGGGGAGCGCCGTTGGGTTATGGAATCCGTGACCGCCACCCAGTTCAAGGGGAAACCGGCCACCTTGGGATACTTTATGGACATCACCGAGCCCAAAAGGATGGAGAGCCAGTTTTTGCAAGCCCAGAAGATGCAGGCGGTGGGGCAACTGGCTGGCGGGGTGGCCCATGATTTCAATAACCTGCTCACAGCTATTATGGGTTTGGGGGAAATCATGCTTTTGGACCTCTCCCCAGATGAGCCGCTGCACCAGCGGACCATGGAGATTATGCGCACCGCCGACCGGGCGGCCTCCTTGACCCATCAACTGTTGGCCTTCAGCAGAAAACAGATTCTCCAGCCCCGGATACTTGACCTTAACCAGGTGGTGGCCGATATTGATCGCATGTTACAGCGGATTCTGGGGGAACATATTCAGGTGGTGAAATCTCTGGCGCCGGATTTGGGGGCTGTTAAGGCTGATCCGGCCCAGTTGCAGCAGATCATTCTCAATCTGGCGGTGAATGCCCGGGATGCCATGCCTCAGGGCGGCCAACTTACCATTGAAACTAAGAATGTAACTTTGGATGAAGAATATGCCGAACATAATTTGGAAGTGGAGGCAGGGCCTTATGTGATGCTGGCAGTTAGCGACACCGGCGTCGGCATGGATGCCGAGACCCAGGCCCGAGTCTTTGAACCATTCTACACCACCAAAGAGCCAGGGGTGGGCACTGGTTTGGGACTGTCCATGGTTTACGGCATCGTCAAGCAAAGCGGGGGCCACATCAAAGTCTATAGTGAACTTGGGCAGGGCACCACCTTCAAGGTCTATCTCCCCCGGGTGGAAGAGACGGTGAAATTCTCAGACACCGAAGAAGCGCCTGCCATGGCTTTGCAGGGCTCAGAAACGGTGTTGGTGGTGGAAGACGAAGATTTGCTGCGGGAAGTGATGGCCAGGTCGCTCAGGCTTTATGGCTACAAAGTCTTGGAAGCCCGTCAGGGCGAAGAGGCATTGCGACTCAGTGAAGATTATAGCAAAACCATCCATCTACTGGTAACCGATGTGGTGATGCCCCGGATGAACGGCCGGGAGCTGGCTCAGAGCCTGATGCGGAGTCGTCCGGAAATGAAGGTCCTTTATATGTCGGGCTATACCGAAAACGCCATTGTGCGCCAGGGGATTCTGGAGCCTGGGACGGTTTTTGTGCAAAAGCCCTTCCGGCCGGTAGCCCTGGTAGCAAAGGTGCGGGAGGCCTTGAACAAAGCTTAAGAGGCGGTTCTCAGGCCAACTGCCGCCAAAGCCGGATGGTTTCGGGCATAGAGGGAACGACTTCGGGTTGCGCCAAGAGGCCACTGAAAACCGCTTGGGCCAAAGCCCGTCCTTTTTCCTCCTGGGATTCCTGCCAGTCCCCATAGGTCAGGGCCCCCACTTTGCAGGCCTCCACGCAGGCCGGCCGCCGACCGGCCTGTTCCCGGGCGGGGCACTGGTCGCATTTGAGGGCAACCGCCCGTTTTTCCGGGACCTGCCAAACTGCGGCATAAACCAGCACCCCAAAGGGACAGGCCATGGCGCACATGCCGCAATTGATGCATCTTTCCGGAGCAATTTCAATGACGCCCCGCGTTGGCTCCCGGCTGATGGCCCCGGCAATGCATACTTGCTGGCAGGGCGCCGGGTCGCAGTGGCGGCACTTGTTGGGAAAGGCATAATTAAGCCGCCCCGGATAAATGCGGAGGCGCGGCTTGGGTGGGATGCTCTCGCCCAAGGCCCCAACTAGAGATTTGCTTTCGGAATGCTCTACGGCGCAGGCCAGCCGGCACTGCAGACAACCCACACAGCGCTCAGGACGCACAATTACAGTTTTCATAGCTTAATCCTGTTTTCGGGTTTCTGTTTCCTGGAAGTTTTCGGTAACCAACAGAAATTGTTAATTATGGATAACTACTTGTTCAGCCCCATACTTTGCCGGGGTGAAAATCCGGCGACCTGGGGTCCACCGGCAGGTCTTTGACCGGCAGTTTCTGGGTCATGATCTGAAAATAAAGTCCGGCGTCTGTCACCTCCCCTGCCAATGTAACCCCCACCAAACACCCCTCTTGAAACACCAGACGTCGATAAACTCCCTGTCTCTCATCAAACCGACACCATACCTCGGTCAAATTGGGGCCCGGCTCCAGGATGCCGCCGCTGACAATTTTAAAGCCATGGAGAGAAATGCTGTTCTGGGCCAGCAGGCCCGAATAGCGGCGGCTGGCACCGGTCATGTTGGCCCCAGCCACCTGTCCCTGGGCCACCGCGGCCGGCCAGATCTGATAAGACACCGGCTTGCCGCTGAAGAGGTCGGGGGCCTCGGCGCAGTCTCCGGCGGCAAAAATGTCCGGATACTGGGTCTGCAGGAAAGAATTGACGGTTAAAGGGGCGTTTCCTGCTAGCGGGGTGCCGTGCAAGAATTCAAGACGGGGCCTTACTCCCACGGCTAAGAGGACCCCCTCCACCTCCAGCTCGCGCCCGTCCGCCAAGGCCAGACTCCGGACCCGGCCTTGGTGGCCCGAAATCGCCGCCGGGCGGGCCTTGACAATGAGTTCTGCTCCCAGTCCATGCAGGTGCTCCTGAAGAAGTTTAGCGGCGGTGTCATCCAGTAGCCGGGGTAAGGGGCGAGGTTCGGCCTCCACCAGGATCACCCGGTGGCCACGCCGGCGCAGGGCTTCTGCCGCCTTTAGGCCTATCGGCCCGGCTCCCACTATAGCCATGGTTGCTCCTGCAGGGAGATCGGCCTCCAGCTTCTGCCAATCGGCCAGCCGGCGCAGGGTGAAGACGCCGGCCAGCGTTTCCCCGGGAATGCCCAACATGCGCGGCTGGGCGCCGCTGGCAATGAGCAGACGATCATATTTGACCACCCTCCCGCCGCTGAGATACACTTCTCTGGCTTGAGGGTCCACCTGCGCCACCGGTTCCCCCAGCATGGCCTTAAAGTTCAACTTGTGAAAGTGACTGGGCGGTCTCAACCAGATATTCTCCAAACCAGCTTCTCTTCCCAATAGGTAGGTCAGCATGGGACGGCTGTAAGGACGCAGGGCCTCGTCGCTTATTAAGATCAGCTCTCCCTGGCGGTCAAACTGCCGCACGGTTTCGGCCGCCGTAAGCCCCGCGGCGCTGGTGCCGATGATGACATAGCGCATATTTCAATAATACTGCAAGAATAGCCACTTTGAAAAGAAAAATTCCCCTGGCCTTTCCAGCTTTCATCTCCAACCTTGCCAAATCAGCCTGGTTGTAGTAGGACTATCTTCAGGAAACTGTTCCTCCTGCGGAAAGAGAGTTTTGCCAAAAGGGTAAAAAATATTTGAGATTTTTTAAAGGTTATGCTGAGCCAGCGATTAATTTTCGGCAGTAAGCTAACCGGGAGAGCCAGAGAGTTGATGGCTGATAACTAAATTCAGTTAAAGGAGGTCATGCCATGACACCCGTGGCGCGAGCACTGATCAGCGTCACTGACAAAAGCGGTTTGGTGGAATTCGGCGAGTCGCTGGCCCAGATGGGGGTGGAAATCCTCTCTACCGGGGGCACCGCCAAGCTTTTGCGGGAGCACGGCGTGCCTGTGGTGGAAGTGTCTGATTATACCGGCTTTCCCGAGATGCTCGACGGCCGTGTCAAGACCCTGCACCCTAAGATTCACGGCGGTATTTTGGGTCGCCGGGACCTGGACAGCCACCGTCAGCAGATGGCGGCCCACCAGATCGAGCCCATCGACTTGGTGGTGGTAAATCTCTATCAGTTCGAGAAAGCCGTGGCTCAACCCGGCTGCACCTTGGAGGACGCCATTGAAAATATTGACATCGGCGGCCCCACACTGCTTAGGGCCGCAGCTAAAAATTACCAAGCCGTCACAGTGGTGGTTGACCCCGCAGATTACCCCAAGGTCATTCAAGAACTGAAGGCCCACGGCGGCGCCACCACCCTGGCTACCCGCTTTCACCTGGCGCGCAAAGTCTTTGCTCTCACTCAGGCTTACGACGCGGCCATTTTCAGTTATCTGAAGGACAAGGCTTTGCCGGCTTGAAGACCGTAAACCGTGAACCATGAGAAGTTTGCTAAGCAATTATTAAACTTATTCGACTTTATTATGACCAAAGGCAGCTTTATCAGCATGAGTCGTGGACGCCGAATCGATATCAGCGGTCCCCAGTTTTACCAGGACATGCTCACCAGCATCGCCCACGAGATCCTGTTGGAACTGGCTGAACTGGAGAAGATCGACTTGGCTTCCCTGCACCCGGAGGCCTTTGAACAGGTGGTGGGTATCACCCAAATCCGCCTGCTTAATGAACTCTATTTCTGTTTGGGGCAACTGCGGGCCCTGGGCTTGGAGGTAGAGGTTAAACAGGCCATCCAGGACCTCAGGGACATCTGGAACCGCTATATCGACACCACCAACCGCGCGGAGGCTCTGAAATTCCACGAAGAAGCCGCTCCCGGTCAGTTGCAGTGAGCCGTGAGCCACAGGTTGATTTAGTGAGGGGGGTGGATAAAGAAGCGCCTAATGGTCGTTAGTTGCTCCTCCTAATTGCCAATCCACAGCTCTTCGGCGAGAGAAAAATGCCTGCCGATATCCCGTCGTAAAGCCAGCCGGTTGCCGCCGGGGTTTTCCCGAGGGATCACCCGGATTTTGCGCTGATCATAGGCATTCAGCAGTTTTTGGCGCAGGTTTTCCACCACGTGGCCCCGTCTCTGTCCCTCCTTGACGGTGGCGTTGGCCACCAAAAAGACCACCCGGGAGCCGTCGGACTTGAAACAGGCCTCGTCGTCGTCATAGTCCATGGCCGAAGGCACCAGGGTGATTTTCTTTTTTTCGAAGTAGTCAAAATCGACGTCCAGGACTTCACCTTTGGTGAGGGACCAGGGGTAGCCCTTCTGCTGTTTGGGCCCTCCGGGACCGGTGACCAGGGCGAGGCAGAGGGATATTTGGTTTTGCCTCACTTCCGGGGCCACTTGGTCGAGATGGCCGGCCGCCATAGCTTGAATCAGAGCCCCCAGGTTGCGCAGCCTTTTAACCACCGGCTGGAACTCCGGCTCTCCTGGGCGGACATTTACTTCGCACACCCGGATGGCTTTAGGACGCAAGGCTTGGTCAAAGGAGACAAAGCAACCGGGGTAGAGCACACAAGGGCGCAACAACCCCTTCTCTTTTAAGGTGTTGACCAGGGGACGAGCCAAAGTTTCCGCCGCCAAGGCCAGAAGCTCAGGACTTTCCAGGGGATGGGGGGAGATGGAGCCCATGCCGCCGGTGATGGGATTGTCCAGGCCGGGTGGACCTTCGAACCGTTCCGGATAGTCCAGGGCCGTGGGCAGAATCTGATAATGGCCTTTTTTATCCACGAAGATGGTAAAGCTGATCTCCACCCCGGACATGCGGGCTTCGATGAGCAGGGGCCAAGCGGCCTTTTTGCCGCATAGCCGTGTGTAGTCGTCTTTGTAGTCTTGCATCAAGACATCATAGACTTCTTTTATCTCCCAGGCGTTGAGAATGATGCGAGCCCCTTTGCCCCCGGCGCTGTAAGGGTATTTCAGCACCACGCCGCCGAAGTCATGGAGATAGTCCAGACAGACGCCCAGCACGGTCTGGAAATTTCTGGCGTCCACCTCGGTCCAGGCCGGCGCCACCGGGATGCCCGCCTCTCGGCACAGACGTTTGCAGGCGATCTTGTCCCCCTCCACAAAGGCGGCGTTCTGATCCGGACCGATGAGGCGATCGCCGAAGCCGGCCGCGGCCACGCGGTCCACCAGGCCGTTGAAAATCAGGGCTTCTGGCATGATCAGGGCCAAGTCCAAGACCTCCTCCTCGAAGGCTCGGATGAGGGCTTCGGCGTAAGCCGCCACCGAGTTTTCGGGCACCGCCACAAAGCCCACCGGCCAGTTTAACTTCACCGCCCAATGGGGCATGGCCGGGGTGCCCCGCACCACCAAACCCTGATAAGGACCTGGGTACAGGTCACTGGTAGCCCGGCTGGTCTCCAGGGCCGCCAGCAGACTGCGGCCATCTGTGCCCACAAAGCCAATTTTGACGTGTTGCATGCTTTCCCTGCCATTCCTCCCTTAAACTTTTGCTAAACATTTGCTATTTCCGGTGCTAACAAGAATTAACTGCTTTTAATAACTTCCTATTTCTCCCGAAATATCTGCCTCTCTGCAACTATTACGAACCGGGCCAGATATAGAACTTCTGCAGCTTCTGATCTAACTGCTAAAGCGTCAGGCGTGGTGACCAGGGAGCATCGGGGTAAAGCCCCTGGATATAATAATCGTCCATTTGTCAGTTTCGAAATCTTTCATGATCAGCCAGAGGAGGATGGTCTCTTTTAGAGTATGCATTTTATCTCATTATTCTT
>DYLF01000006.1:0-13369 GCA_020722205.1 Desulfobacca acetoxidans | reverse complement strand
TCAGGTCATTTCAGGATTTCGGGTGAGCCAGATTTATGGCATAATGCTCGCGGGGGAGGACTTCGCGGCCGGAAAGTGGCAACATGCCGGGGGGTGGGAAATACTCATCAGGTAAGTGGCAGGGAGCGATCAGACGGCGCCCATAATGATATCTTATTATCCTACGCCCGTTGGAGAAAAATCCTTGGTTCCTTAGCCTCTGGCCTGAAAGAAAGCAGATTATGTCCCTGGCCCTGGAACTCACTATCTTTAGTAAGCTCTTTGCGGCCATAGCCGAGGAGATGGGGATCGTCTTGCGGCGGAGCGCTTTTTCGACCAACATCAAAGAGCGCCGGGACTATTCCTGTGCGTTGTTCACCGCCGAGGGGGAATTATTGGCCCAAGCGGCCCACATCCCAGTACACCTAGGGGCGCTACCCCGCACCATGGCCGAGGTGCTGCCGGAGTTCCCCTTGGCGCCAGGGGATGTTCTCCTGCTCAATGATCCTTACTGGGGGGGCACGCATCTTCCAGACCTCACAGTTATTGCTCCTTTTTACACCGGAGAGCGTTTGGCTTTTTACCTGGTGAACCGAGCACACCACGCCGATGTGGGGGGCATCACTCCCGGCTCCATGCCCCTGGCCCAGGACCTGCGGGAAGAAGGAGTCATCATTCCCCCCACGTATCTCTATCGCCGGGGGGCCCTCCAGGAGATGGTGTGGGATAAGCTCCTGGCTCGGATGCGTGTGCCGGCCGAACGCCGGGGGGATCTGGCAGCGCAGTTGGCCGCCCTGCAGCGGGGCCAGGAAAGACTGCCCGTGTTGACCGCCCGCTATGGCCTCGAGAAACTCAACGCCATGAGCCAGGCCTTGCTTACTTATTCGGAGCGGGCCATGCGCACCCTGATCAATACCATTCCCGACGGCACTTACCATTTTGTGGACTATCTGGATGATGACGGCTGGGGCCACAAAGAGCTTGCCATCGCACTGGACCTGACTGTGCATGGCGATGAAGTGGTGCTGGACTTTTCAGGCAGCGCCGACCAGACGCAGGGTGGGGTGAACGCGGTACCGGCGGTGGTGGAGGCGGCCTGTTATTTTGTCTTCCTGTCCCTGTTGCCTGAGGACTATCCCGTCAACCATGGATGTTTCCGCCCCCTTCGAGTGATAACGCGGCCGGGCAGCCTACTGGCACCGAATTTTCCGGCGCCGGTGGCAGCGGGCAACGTTGAAACCTCCCAACGACTGGTGGACGTGGTGCTGGGCGCGTTGGCGCAGGCAGAGCGTACGCGCATCCCGGCGGCCAGCCAGGGCACCATGAACAACCTGGCCTTCGGCGGACAGAGACCGGACAGCAAAGAGGAATTCACTTATTACGAGACTATAGCCGGTGGGATGGGAGCTCATTCCGGAGGGCCTGGGCTGTCCGGGGTGCATAGTCACATGACCAATACCAGGAATACCCCGGTAGAGGTTTTAGAACAAGATTTTCCGCTGATGGTGGAGCGCTATGCCTTCCGCCCGGGGTCCGGGGGGGCGGGAAAGTTTTCCGGAGGGTTGGGGCTCATCCGGGACTTTCACTTCCTGGCTCCAGTCACCGTCAGTATTTTGAGTGAGCGCCGGCGCTACGCGCCTTATGGTGTTCAAGGCGGCGGTCCCGGCAGTCGAGGGGAAAACGTCCTCCTCACCGACGGGGAAGAAAAAATCCTGCCTGGCAAGGTCAACCTGAAGCTGCCGGCCGGTGCTCGCTTGTCCATCCGTACCCCAGGTGGCGGGGGTTGGGGCAGGGCCGATGAACAATGAGCAGCAGCCATGGAATGCACCAAATAAAAGGCTACCCTACAACCCTGGGCTGCCCGTCGCAAAGAGTTTTGGTTCAGCACATCGCCAGCGGCCAGTTCGACGTGGGGATGCGTTGCCCACGAACGCCCCTTGAGTTTGGCCACAGAACGCCCTAAGGCCCGGACGCGATAACCCGCGGCTAAAAGTTGTGGCACCAAACGGCCGCCAACATAGCCGGTAGCCCCGGTGACTAATACAGGTTCAGTCAGCGTAGTGTGGCACCATCTCTTCCCGTGAGCCGGAGGCCGGTTAAAAACCAGGTCAACACAAGATGCTGACAGCCGTCAGGGATCACAGTCTTAAGAATCTTTGTCCGTAATCCCAAGGGAATGACGAACCCAAAAAGCCACGTTTATTGTTTATTGTTCGCTTCTGTCGGCTACCAGCGCGACCAAACTCTGTCGGCCGCTGCGGCAGTAAACTCCAAATCTTCCTGGGTGTGAGCCAGGGAAATAAACCAGGCCTCAAACTGGGAGGGCGGCAGATAAACGCCTTCGGCCAGCATCCCTTGGAAGAAGCGGGCAAACCGGGTCAGGTCCGATCTCTTGGCATCGTCCAGACAACGAACCGGTCCTGCGGTAAAAAATAAAGTAAGCATGGAACCTACGCGATTGATGGTCAGGGAGACGCCGCGGCGCTGGGCATTTTGAGCCAAGGCGGCGGCCAACCAGGCGCCTTTTTTCTCCAAGGTGTCGTATGACTCCGGATCACCGAGGACACTCAAGGCGGCCCGACCGGCGGCCACGGCGATAGGGTTGCCGGCGAGGGTACCGGCTTGGTAAACCGGGCCTATGGGGGCGAGTTGTTGCATGAGGTCCCGGCGGCCGCCAAAAGCGCCCACAGGGAGGCCGCCGCCGATGATCTTGCCCAGGCAGGTAAGGTCCGGGTGAACGCCGTAGAGGGCCTGAGCCCCACCCCAAGCTATCCTGAAGCCGGTGATGACTTCATCGAAGATCAGAAGGCTACCTTCCTGAGTGCAGAGTTCCCGCAAGCCGGCCAAGAAGCCATTCGCCGGCGGCACCACCCCCATGTTGCCTGCCACCGGCTCCACGATGATGGCGGCGATTTCCCCAGGGTATTCTTTGAAGGTCTGGTGCACGGCGTCGAGGTCATTGTAAGGCAGAGACAGGGTAAGCCGGGCAATTTCTGGAGGCACGCCGGGGCTGCCGGGAATCCCTTGGGTGAGGACGCCGCTGCCGGCGGCCACCAAAAAGGGGTCGGCATGACCGTGATAACAACCGTCGAATTTAATAACCCGGAAGCGACCGGTGGCGGCCCGGGCGAGTCGGAGGGCGCTCATGCAGGCTTCGGTGCCGGAGTTGACCAGACGCACCATTTCGAGAGAGGGCACGGCCTGAATGAGCAGCTGGGCCAACTCTCCCTCTGCCGGGGTGGTGGCGCCGAAGCTGGTGCCTTGGGCCGTGGTCTCAATGATAGCAGCGACCACTGCCGGGGGGGCGTGCCCCAAAATGAGGGGCCCCCAGGAGGCGACATAATCCAGGTAGCGGTGGTGGTCGACGTCATAGACATGCGGCCCGGCTCCCCGGACAATGAAGCGAGGGGTTAGACCCACCGCCTGCCAGGCTCTGACCGGGCTGTTCACCCCGCCGGGTATAAATTCCAGGGCTTCCTGATAGAGGCGTTGTGAGTTGGGGAAATCCGTCATAATCAGGCTCCGTGGTGGCGTAAGATTTCAGTAAAGCAGCCGAGGATTTCAGGGTTCTGGGTGAAAATAGCGCATGGTGGTCTTCTTCAGCTCTGCGTCACTGAAGAGAATCTGGTAAGCAGAAAGTCCCACTTCCAGAGCCATACGTGCCGCCAATTGCTTAACTTCTTCTGCGGTGCGGGCGTGGATCATGGTGTAGAGGTTATAGGGCCAGTCAGGGGCAGGTTCACGGGCATAACAATGAGTCACCTCCCGGTAGCGAGCCAGCTTTTCGCCGATGGCGTTGACTGCCTCTTCCGGCACCTGCCAGACCACCATGGCGTTGGCGTCGAAACCGGAGAGCTGGTGGCGCAGAGTGGCGCCGAACCGGCGGATGAAACCTTTGGCTAGGAGACTACGGATGGCATCCAAAAGTTCAGCTTCCGTTACCTCCAGGTGTTGCGCCAGTTCCAGAAAGGGCCGGGGGGTTACGTCGAGATCACGCTGGAGAACGAGGATGGTCTTCTTTTCCAGGTCGGTAAGCATAAAATGAAAACTTTCAGGGGAGGTGTTCGGGACGGAGGAGGTCAAAAACGGTTTTTACGGGGCAGAAGGTTTCAGGCGGCACTTCCACAAACAGGGTGAGCCAGCGGGCCATTCCACCATTCCATAAGCCCGGCAATTCCAGGGCCTTGAGTTTTCTGCCATCCTGGAATTTTTCGGAAATAAACACAGCTTCCGGGTCAGCAAAAGCCAACAATTGAAAAGGGACACCTTTATAGTCCCGCACTGAGCATACCAAGTCCACAGGATTAAAGTGAGTGGCTGCAGCCCAGATCGCTTTTTGGGCAGGACTGGTTTGGTCAACCTGAGCGCTTTCGACGATCTGGAGGGAGAGATTGCCGTCCCGGTCCCGCACCCAAAAAGGGGCGCCGCCGGGTTCCCCGGCATTGGGCACTACCCCACAGACCCTAAGAGGACGGTTTAAAAGATGCACCAAAAAATCCCTTTTCTTGGCGGATGACCATTCCGGCCAGTGGGGGGGGAAGGCAAGGAGCAAACGCCGCTCGGAGAATTCCATGATTTTTCTACATAATTCGGCCTCGGGGGGAGCAGTGGTTAATTTTTGTAGGTAATCGTGCATCCTGGCCTGCAAGTAAACCAAATAACCACCCAAGATCTTTTTCCATAAGAGAGTGGGTTCTTTAAGCCGATCCGGCGCTACGTTATCGATATTCTTGATATATATCAAATCTGCCTTCAGGTCATTGAGGTTTTCCAGGAGGGCGCCATGTCCGCCGGGCCGAAACAACAGACGGCCGTTTTGGTCCCGGAAGGGGCGGTTTTCCATATCCACGGCCAGCGTATTGGTGGAGTCCTTCTGAAAAGAGAAAGTCACATTCAGACGGCAATTGAAGGCTGACTCTAACCTAGGTCGGATCTCATTCACCATACCTTCAAAGTCGTGCTGATGACCAGGGGAGATAGTGAAGTGGAAGCAGCAATTACCCCATTGGTCTCTGAGATAATGGACGCCTTCCACCAAGTGCTCTTCCAGGGGGGTACGGTTGCCTTCGGGATAGGCATGAAATTTCAGCCGCCACTTGGGGGCGGCCTGATAGTTCAGGCCATGCTCGGTAAGTAAACAGGCCAGGATTTCCTGGTGTCGGGCGTGCCGCCGGAGAACGTGGAGATCATGACCAGCGCGCTCCAAAGCCTTTTGCAGGTCGGGGTAAAAAGCAAAGCGTTCCAGGTGGTTGAGGAAGAAAACAAGGTCCAGGACCTCTTTTTGTTCCTGTGCGCAATCGCTCTCCGTTAGATCCTGGGGTATTGCCAGGGGTCGATAAAGACACTGACAAAGGGTATGAAACATGCGGCTGGCGGCGCCGGAGGCGGGAACAAACTTCTGCCACCGGCCGGCTTGCGCTGCCTGAGCCTGCAGAGAGAGATAAGCGGGAATTTTATCGGGGGGAATGACCTGGATGCCGTCCCCCACTCGACAAGGCCGTTCCAGGTGAACCGAAAAAGGTGGTTTATGGAAAAATCTTAGTTGCTCACGCACCTTCTTTTCGGTAAGTCCCATGGCTCTGATCTGTTGGCGGTCTGCGGGACTGAAAGTCCAGTCGGTCATGGTGTGAGAACCCCTCTGCATCAGACTATGGCACGCGCTTCCCGGAGCAACACATCGCCATGGCGAGTGACAAACTCCTCCAGGTCGCGTTGCCAGTGCCCCATCAGGTTAAGCCCGGCTTCCTTAAGACGACGGTTTTCTAGGATGGAGTTTATAGGCCGGACGGCCACAGTGGGGTATTCGGCGGTGGTACAGGGTATAACTTGAGAGCTGACACCAAGGCGTGCCAAAAAATAGGCGGCGGCCTCGTACCAGGTGCAGTAACCTTCGGCCGTGGCGTGATAAATGCCTTGGCCGCCGGCGTCGAGCAAGGCAGCTAGTTGCTGGGCCAAGCGGTATGACCAGGTGAGAGAACCGAACTGGTCGTGTACTACCTTGATGGGTTTTGTGGGGTTGGCCAAGGCCAGCCGAAGAATGGTTTTCAGGAAGTTTTTGCCATGGCGGCCATAGAGCCAAGCGGTGCGCACGATCATGTAGCGGTGGGTAGTATTTTGGATGGCCAGCTCACCGGCCAGTTTGGTGCGACCGTAATACGACACGGGACCGGTGGCATCGTCTTCCAGATATGGTTGGGGCGGGGCTTTATGGCCGTCAAAGACATAATCGGTGGAGACATGCACCAGCCAACTGCCGGATTGCTCCACCGCGCGGGCCAAATTCCCGGGGCCCACGGCGTTAACCTGAAAGGCCGCCTCACGCTCGGTTTCACAAGCGTCCACCTGGGTGAAGGCGGCGCAATTAAGGACAAAATCGGGGGAGTGCTCCCTCACTGCCTCAGACACGGCTCTAAGATCAGTGATATCCAGGTCAGACAAACCTGTGCCTATCACTTCATGCTTCTCCTGTAGGACCTCGAAACAATCCCGGCCCAATTGGCCCTTGCCACCCGTTAAAAGTATCTTCATCCTTAATTCTTTCTAGATTTTTTAGCTCCGGGGCTTGAGTTTATAAAATTATAACTCGACCCTTTGGCTTTTCCCCTCTCACCCTTTTAACTCTCAGCCACAGTTTCCCACCTCATGCCCATATCACATAAATTATAATCTATTATCTTCCCATAACGGCAGATGGGAGGCCGGTGTTTGATGCAATGGCGGGTATTGCTGGTCTTTTGGTGAGAGGATGGCATCCTGCACCGGCCAAGGGATATTCAAGGTGGGGTCGTTCCAAATTATGCCATATTCATCTCCAGGGTGGTAAAAATCGGTGCACTTGTAGAGAAACAAGGCATTATCGCTGACCACTGCGAAGCCGTGGGCAAAACCTGGTGGGATATAGAGCTGGCAGTGGTTGGCGGCAGAGAGGCAGGTGGCCAGCCAGCAGCCAAAACGGGGTGAATTCCGGCGAATATCCACCACCACATCATAAACCTCGCCGGCCAATACCATGACCAGCTTGCCCTGGGGATGCGCAAGCTGATAATGCAACCCTCTAACCACGCCTTTGGCGGAGAAAGAAAGATTATCCTGCACGAAACAGTGCGGCACCCCGTACTCGGCATAGCGCTTTTCCTGGTAAATCTCAAAAAAATAGCCGCGCTGGTCGGCAAAAATCCGGGGTTCGATGAGAACCACCTCAGGTAGTGCGAGCCTGGTGAGTTTCATTACAGTTGGTAAAATCTTATCAATTTTGCAGGTCCTCTGAAGGAAACCACCATCAATCTGAGGATCTATCCATAGCGAAGTTATTTATTTTTCATCCTGAAAGACCCCTTTGCCATGATTCAGGGCACAGCAAGCAGCGTCCCTACGAGTGAGGACCAAGATTTCGGAGTGGGCCCATCTAGGCTTTTGCTGAGAAGAAGTGTAACAAACGACAGCTTTTTGGCCTTTTGTTGATATCTGATGGTTGAAAGCTGGGACCGCGTAAGCATCTAAGATTTTACGTCCGGTAGTCGATTTTATATAACAAAAAAGCCAGGGATATCAAGAATTTTTCTGTCAAACCCAGAAGCCATAACTGTTCAGCACAGAAAGAGTAGGACCAGCGGTGGTGGTTATTGTTATACATGTTGCTCTTTAAGATACCAGCATCCGCAGCACCTGGGCGGCGGCGGCACTACCTTGCGAGACGGTTTCAGAGATATCTTTGGGTGCTTGGCAGGTTCCCACCAGGAAGATGCCGGGCACAGTGGAGGCCAAAGGCTGAAGCTGGGGGTGACTGCTGATATAGAAGCCGTGGGCATCCTGGGCAGGTATTGCACTCTGGAAAGGCAGGGAGTGGCCGGAAGCCTCCAACCCCACGGCCAGAACCACTAGGTCTACGGTGAGTCGGCCAGGTTTTTTCAAACGCTGATCTTCATAGAAGATGACCGGCCGGCCCTCCTGGTCTTCCTCCAGGCGGCCGGGAAGACCCTTAACGAATTTCACTCCGGCAGCCCGGGCCCTCTGATACAACTCCTCAAAACCTTTGCCCGAGGTGCGGATGTCATTGAAAAAGATGGTGATATCAGCTTCAGGGTTATGCTCCAGGGCCAGCATGGCTTGTTTGATGCTGGCGGTGCAACAGTAACCTGAGCAATAAGGGAGGAAGCGGCGGTCCCGGGAGCCCACGCATTGGATGAAGGCCAGTCTCTCCACCGGCCGCCCGGCTGGGGTGAGCAGGCTGCCTTGGGTAGGGCCGGTGGCGCATACCAGGCGTTCGAATTCCAGGTTGGTGAGCACGCCAAGAATTCTTCCATAGCCGTATTCCCCTTTGATGGTAGGGTCGAAGGGCCGGGCGCCGGTGGCCAGAATGATGGCCCCTACTGCTAGCCGACGGTAGGTTGGGGTATCGGCCAGATTGATGGCCTCATGCTCGCAGACCTTCCGGCAGAGTTCGCATTCCAGGCAATAGCCCTTTTCGATGGTGGAAACCAAGGGAACGGCTTGGGCAAAAATAATGCGGATGCTGCGGCGGGGTTTGAGATTGAGATTCCAGCGGCTGGGGACGATGACCGGACAGACTTCGGCGCAGCGGCCACAGCCGACGCACTTGCTCATGTCCACATAGCGGGGCTTCATGGTGAGGTCCACCATAAAGTCTCCGGCTTGGCCCACAATTCGATCAACTTCGGCGTAAGCCAGAAGCTCGATTTTATTATGGGTGGCCACCTCCACCAGCTTGGGGCCCAAAATACAGATGGAGCAGTCCAGGGTGGGGAAGGTCTTGTCCAACTGGGCCATAGTGCCGCCGATACTCAAAGAGGTATCCACCAAATAAACCTTGAGCCCGGCGTTGGCCAGGTCCAGGCTGGCCTGACAGCCCCCGACCCCGCCCCCCACCACCAGGACTTCCCGGCGCCGAGCCAGCCGTGGGACGTGAGCTGCGGGCCATTCACCGTGAGCCGCGAGCAGGGCCAGGGCGGAGTCCAGATTGGGTGCTCCCAGAATATCCACTACTTGCAGGGAATTCCCTCCGGCCAGGAGTTCAAACAGACCAACGTTGACCTGCGGGCCGCAGGCGGCAATGGTAAACCTCACACCCTCCCCCGAGAGTTCTCGGCGGAGCTGCCGAAGCCCCTCAGGCGTACACAGGCTTGGCAGCAAGCGAACCATTACCCCCAACTGCTCTAACCTCTCTGTCAGAGAGCGACCCTCAAAGGCAAGGTCGGGACAGTTGCAGACCAGCACCCTATGATCAATGTTTGCTATTTGTGGTTTTTTGTTGGTTGTTTTCAATAATCACTTTTTTCCTTTTCTCTCTTCCCTCATTGCCTTTTCCAAGAAGGCGGCCATCTCCCGGATGACCCGCTGGAATTTTCCCCCTTCATTGGCAGAAATCCATTCCAGACGCAAGCGTTGCGGGTCGATGCCTTTCTTCGCCAGTTTGCTTTTAAGTTTGTTCACCCGGGCCTGGGCCCGGAGATTGCCGGAGACATAATGACAATCACCGGGGGGATGACAGCCCGCCACCAGAACCTGGCTGACCCCTAGACTGAAAGCTTGGTTGATAAATTTGGGATGTATCCGCCCGGAGCACATCAAACGGATGATGCGCACCTCGGGGGGGTATTGGAGGCGGGAGACGCCAGCGAAGTCAGCACCGGCATAAGCGCACCAGTTACAGCAAAAGGCCAGGATTTTCCGGTGAGGGTTTTCTGCCAAGGCTTCGTTGATCTGAGCCATGATCATGTCGTCCGTGAAGCCATGGGCAATGACAGCGCCAGTAGGGCAGGCACCGGCACAGACCCCGCAGCCTTTACAGGCCGCGGTGATTACCCGGGCCTTCAGTTCCTTGCCTTCCCCCACCATTTCGATGGCCTGAAAAGGACACTCCCGGAAGCAGGTGGCACAGCCGACGCAGACCTCCGGGTCCACTTCACTGATTATGGCATCCCGGGTCACCTGCTCATGGGCAAAAAGAGCGATTACCTTGGCGGCAGCGGCGCTGGCTTGGGTGAGGGACTCGCTCAGGTCCTTGGGACCATGGCAGGCGCCAGCCAGGAAGATGCCGTCCAGCACGGTCTCCACCGGCCTGAGTTTGGGGTGTACTTCCAAAAAGAACCCATCCTCGCCCACCGGCAGTTTGAGAACTTCCCGCAACGGCAGGCCATGGCCAGGAGTCATGCCCACAGCCAGGACCAGGAGATCCACCTCATCTTCCATCGCGGTCTGGAGGAGTTCATTTTGGGCGGCTATGATAACTCTGCCGTCGGCGCCGGGGCGGACATCGTTGACCTGGCCCCGGACAAAAAGGATGCCGGACTCTCTGGCCCGAGTGTAAAGCTCTTCCCAATCCTTTTTGGTAGTGCGAATGTCCCGGTAATAAATGCGGATGCGGGCTTGGGGCAGGCGGGCCTTCAACTCCAGGGCCTGTTTCAAAGCAGTGGGACAGCAGACCCGGGAGCAGTAACGGTTGCCCTCCTCCTCCCGGGAGCCCACACACAGGATGAAACCAATATCCCGCAAATTTTCCTCTGGCAATCCCCCCTGCCCCGGGAGGCAGGAGGCGCCCAAGTGGCGTTCCAGGGCGACCGTGGTCATAACTTGGGGCAGGACGGCCCATGCTTCATAGCGGCTGCCCCTAAGGTCAAAAGGGAGGAAGCCGGTGGCCACCACGATAGCGCCCACCCGGAGCTGGTGTGTCTCCTCTTTGGGGTCCAGGTCGATGGCCTGCTGGGGACAGACCTCGAGACAGAGGCCACATTTGGTACAGTGGGTTATATCGACTACATAAGAAGGTGGGAAGGCATGGGGGGCGGGCAGATAGATAGCTTTATGGATCCCCCCACCTGGTTCGGTCTCCTCAGACACTATTACCGGGCAGACCTCGGCGCAGCGGCCACAGCGGTCACAGTGGGGAAGGACTGTAGGGAGGTCTTGGTGCACGGTAATCTGGTAATTGCCCAGGTAACCGGTGACCGCGGTGACTTCGCTGCCGACGAGCAGATGAATGCCCGGATGCAGTGTCACTGCCGCCATCAGGGGATTGATCAGACTGAGGGCGCTCTGGCCATATGGAAAGGTGCGGTGCAGATAATTGAACATACCGCCCAGAATAGGCCGGCGCTCCACCAGGGTGACGGGATAACCGGTCTGGGCAATGTCCAGGGCGGCCCTGAGGCCGGCGGGGCCGCCGCCGATGACCAGGGCTTCCCGGTGCACCGGCACCTGCCGATCGGCCAGGGGGCGCGCCCGGCGCACCCGGGCCAAGCCCATGCGAATCAACTCCAGGGCCTTGGCCTCGGCAGCCGCAGATTCGTGGGCGTGCACCCAAGAGCACTGTTCCCGGATATTGACCATTTCCAGGAGATAAGGGTTGATCCCGGCTTCGATCAAGAGCCGGCGGAAGGTGGGTTCATGGAGTTTGGGGGAACAGGCGGCGATTACCACCCGGTTGAGGCCGAAGTATCTGAGGTCCTGAAGGATTTCCCGCTGCCCGGCTTCGGAGCAGGTGTATAGATGGTGGCGGCAGACAACTACCTCCGGCAGGTTTTGGGCTCGGGCGACCAGAGCCTCAGGACTGATAACTCCGGCAATGTTGAGACCGCAATGGCAGATGTAAAGGCCGATTTTGATCTCTGTAGGCATCAAAAAATCAAAAAATCATTAAATAAAGGCTCGAGGTTTGGCGTTTGGGGTTCGAAACTGATAATAATTAAGTCTGTCTGATTTATTCAGTTACCGACCCAATATTTTACACACCGCTTGTTCCCAGCTCAGGGAATATTCACCTGGAACAGCCACCACCTCCTCCCGCACGAGGGTAATGGCCTCCTGATCGCAGATATTTACGCAGGTGCCGCACAAGGCACAGGCCTCCACCTGCCAGAACACCCTTTCACCTTCCCGGCGGATGGCCTTAACCGGACAAAGATCAATGCACTTGACGCAGTCTGGCGGGCACTTTTCGTCGGCAATGAACACCCGGCCGATAAACTGCGGATTTACCTGAATGGCCCCGAACTCGCAGCTCTTAAGGCATTGAGTGCACCGCAGGCATAAATCCACCTGAGGGACGTTATGGTTTTCTTCCTCATCCCAGGAAAACACCTGGCGTGGACAGGCGTCCAGGCATTTGCGGCAGTTCTTGGGGCACTCGGTTTGGCTATCGGAGATGAGGCGGAGCTGCTGGCGACACCAGTGCATCTCCCCAGGGACGGGATCAGGGCACTTTTCCGGGCACTTCCGATGATCAACCTCCAGCTTGGGATAAAAAGGCGCCAGTCCCTGATGGTCCACGAAAATCTGCTTGGATTGCCTGTTGTAAGTCAAAGTAACCGCCTTGACCGGACAGAAATGGGCACAGATTTCACAAAACAGGCAGAGGCGGGGGTCGATGGTGATATCCAGTTCGGCTTCACTGGCCAGGATCCGGACGGCCTCCTGGGGGCAGACCAAGGAACAGATGTCGCATTTCAGGCAAGCCTGCTTGTCTAGGCGCAACTCCACCCGGTCCAGATACATGGCTAGTGTCAATTCCAACAGTTCCGGCGTCTCCCGCTTCACCAGCCGCGCCCGCATATTATCCTCGCCGAGATTAAAGAAGGGAAGGAGGTATCATTATAGCTCAAACACCCCAAAAGTTTTTCACCCAACAATATATCAAACCTACTTCCACATGGGGAAGTCTAAACTTGATTAAGTATAGAGAAATCAGAACTGATGACTTGACCTGAGAGCGGCGAATATCTCCTTTAGTCGGGGGACGAGCTTGGTGACGGGGCTACCTGCCCGTCGGTATTTTCCCCTGGTTTTGGCGACTTCTATCTCCAAGAACTCCTCGGAACCCAAAAGCGGCCAGACCACCTGCTGAGCCAAGGGCAAAAAATTTCGGCGCAGGCGCCTCCCCGCCGGGCTGGGCCAGAAGTCCTCCAGAACTAGAAAAAATAGCAACAGGCGGCGGAAAAGACGTAGATCGTAGTCATCCATGCGCATAAAAAACCGGTGCAGGTTGTGGATTTTTTCCGCCAGAGCTCTCAGATCCCTGTAAAGTCGGGCCCGCACCCTGATTTTCAGCGAATCTTCCAGGAGGGAAAATTCTCCGGCAATGTCATAGTATTGGGACAGAGAATAATCGTTCCGGATCAGGCTGTCACAAAAGAATTCCACAAAAATGGACTTGCTCCAATCCATGACCCATAGAAAGCCCGGCTCCTGCCGCCAATGCCGCAGCGTCTCGAGGGAGATATTGATCACTCCTCCCAACCGATCCAGAGACATCCCTCCTAAATACCCTTGCAGCAATGCCGCGCCATATTGCTTGGGGGTCAGTTGAACGATTTTCCCCCGCCAGGTTATAGGCTGAAGAGAGGTCACATAATCCTGCAGCGTCTGTTGGAGCCAT
>DYLF01000005.1 GCA_020722205.1 Desulfobacca acetoxidans | reverse complement strand
CACCGCACCAGATGCACATTCTCATCGCCGATCTGAACAAAGATACTGCCGGTTTCGGTGAGCAACTCCCTGGCCACCGTTAGGCGGTCCCGCAGGTAGGTCAGATAGGAATGGATGCCCAGTTTCCAGGTGTCCCGGTAGGCCCGGATTTGTTCAGGCTGGCGGGTGAGGTCTTCGGCCTTGCCGTCCTTTACTTCCCGCTTGCGGGTGGAGACCTGCCAGTTGGAGCCGAACTTGATGCCGTAGGGCGGGTCGAGGTAGATCATCTGCACCTGGCCCTGCAAGCCCTCCTTTTCGGCCAGGGAGGTCATCACCAGGAGGGAGTCCCCCAGGATGAGGCGGTTCGTCCAGTTCTGCTCATGTTGATAGAACTCCACCTTCTTTTCAAAGTCATCCAGGCCGTTGAAATCATCAAAGAGGGATTTCTGGCCCTCAGGCCGCTCGCCTTTAGCCTGGGCCCGCACCTCTTCGATGATGGCCTGGGGGAGAATTTTTTCCTGGATATAGATGGGCACCACCGGGACTTCCAGGGGCCGGGCGTCCTGTTCGTCCTTCCCCTTCCAGACCAGTTGCGGGTCCAGGGACGGGTCTCGGGGATAGCGCAGGGACGGAGGCTTTTTCTCCATCTCCTCCGCAAAATCCCGCAGTTCCCTGGTGGGAATGTTCCGGCGCTTATCTTTATACTTGAAATCGAAGATGGGGGTGGGGGTATCGCCTTTCTTACCGGCCATGGTGGTGCCTTCCTGTAAAGTGGGGGTAAGTTAAATGGTGCGCAGGGCGCACCCTACAGGCTTTGCAAAACTTCCTGAAACTGATCCGGGGACACCTCGATTTCCCGGAGGATTTCCCGGGTCAGGGGCCGGGCCAGATTCCGGCCCGGATGGTGCGGCACGGTGGTGGTGCGGCCATCCGGGTGGCGGTAAAAGACATGGCTGCCCTTTTGCCGGACCGATTTAAAGCCTAAACTAAACAGAACCTTTTCCATGGTGCGGCAATCCACGATGGGCAGCCGGGTCACGCGTTCACCTCAATCTGTTGCAAACCGACAAATCTTGGCAGTTCCTCCGGAGGCAGGGGGTATTCTTCCAGGCACAGTTCCAGGACTTCTTTAAGATTGAGTTGCAGTTCATCCAGGGTCGCCGCCTGGGTGTGCGCGCCGGGGATGCCGGGCACCAAACCCACATAGAGTTGGGTCTCCGGGTCCCATTCCACATAAGCGGTAAATAGCTTCATGAAACCTCCTCAAGGGGCTGTTGCTGTTCCCTTACCGGGAAACCTGGTAAATCACCGGGCGATAGCGGGGCGGCGGAATGGGCTTGCCTGCCTGAGCCGCCGCGGCCAACCACGCCTTTTTCGCCTGCTCCACTTCGGCCAGGGCCTGCTGCGGGGTTTGGCCGAAGGCAGAACAGGAATCCAGGTCGGGAATATCGGCGATGTAGCCGCCGTCTTCGTCACTGTAAATGATATTGATGTGGTAGTCGCCCATCACCTGTCCTCCAACAACTTAATATTATACCTTTCCACCAAGCGAAGGAAGTGGCGGATTTGCTAGGGTTTGGCCCGGCCCCCGACATCCTGGAGATTGACCAGTTCCGGGATGTCTGGGTGACCGAAGATGTGGTGGCTGCCGCTGGTGCGCAGGAGTTTGAACCCGAAGCCCTCCACCAGGTTGACGAACTCCTTGAACGCCACATTTTGCAGGTGCCCCTGGGCCAGTTTGTGGAGGAGGTTTTTCCGGCTCATGAACGGCTTTCCGGCTGGGGAATGGTGGCCAGGAAGCCCCGGATGAGCTTCTGGGCGTCCCAGGGGTCAGCGATTTCCAGGAAGGCCCAGCGGCCAAAGCCGCCGTGGTTGTTGACGGCAGGCACCCACAGCATCCGGGCCGTGGTCACCTTGGCGGCCTTCTCTTTTTTCTTCTCGCCGGTGACCTCAATAATGAGATTCAGCGGTTCTTCCTGCCCATCAATCTTCAGGCGCACCAGGAAGTCAGGATAATAGTTCTTCTCTTCGCCGTCGATGGTGTAGGGGATGGCGAAGCCCAGGTTGTGGTTCTTGGCATAGCAGACGACCTCGTCCATCTCCTCCAGGGTCTGGGCCATTTTCTGCTCCCAGGACTCGGTGTCGGCCACCACATGGGAGATGTGGCACTTATCCGGGCGGGTCTCATACACGGGCCGGGTGGTGTCGAAGTCCACAAAGCGGGTGGAGCCGATGGTGTCGTAGGGCCGCAGGATAGGTTTGAGGGTCTTCTTGCCGGTGGTGGAGGAGACGATGGCCTGATAGATACGGTCGGCAGCGTTGTGGGCGAACTCAATCAAGAGAAGCATCTGGGGGAAGGTGTTGTCCTTGAGGATGACGCACTCCTTGAGCCAGCGCCGGGTGATCTGCAAAATCTGGGGAAAGAGCCACGCCTGCACGTCGGCGTCAAAATGGTGCTCCGCTGGGCGGTCTTTGAGCTTCTCGCCGTCCTGGCGAAAATATTTTTCCAAGACCAGTTTGGCCAGGAGGAAAACCACTTCCTGCTCCCGGCGGCGCTTCAGGTCGTCCAGGGTCTGGATGCTGGACTCCCCCACAATGGGGGCGTTTTCCGTCCAGGTGGGAATGTCGGCGGTGGAGAGGTCATACTTGGAGTCGTCGGTGAACTTGGCGGTGAGGGTCTCCCCGGCCAGGTCATAGCGGTAGCCGATAAGCCGAGGAAAAGTGATTTCGCAGGCAAGGCGCTCCGGGAGCGCCCGCACCCGGGTGGGGATGGGGCCGGGCTTGGGAGTTCCACCTGACCCGGCACAGGGGATAAAGGAGAAGGGCACGCCGTAGACCTCGGCATATTCCACCGGAAACGCCTCCAGAGCGACTTCCTGGCCGTTGACGGTGAAGCTGCGAGATTCAATAGCGAAGCCCCGACGGCGCAGACCCCGGCCCACCACCTGCTCGCAGAGCAGTTGGGTGCCAAAGGCCCGAACTCCCAAAATGTGGGTCACGGTATTGGCGTCCCAGCCTTCGGTGAGCATGGAGACGGAGACCACGCATTTGACCTGCTCTCCCAGCTTGCCGGGCTTGCCGATGGTGTTCATCACCTCGCGAAGGAGGTCTTCGTCGGTGATCTGCTCCACGTTGCGGCCAGGGAAGCGGAGGCGGTATTCGGTCTTAAACTCCTCGATTTCACGGGCGGCCAGCTTCTTGAACTCGTCGCTCATGGCCTCGCCGGATTCCAACTGCTCGCTGTCGATGAGGATGGAGTTGGGCCTTACCACCCATTTCCCGTCTCTGACATTACTGAAGATGGGGAGTTGGCCGGGGACGACCACGCTGGAACCGTCTGGTAGGTGTTTCTCCCACCCGGAGATGAAATCGAAGACGAGCTTGGAGACATTGGTATTGTTGCAGACCACGATGAAGACCGGCGGGGTCTGACCCTTGGCCTGGGCCTCGGCGTTCTGCTCCCACTGACGGTAATATTTTTCATAGTTGCCGTAGAGGCTCAGGAGCGCCCCCTGAAGTTCGGCGGGGAGCTTGGGTTCGCCGCTTACGGCTTCGGTCTTGCGTCCCTTCTTGGGGAGGTTCTCCCGGATACGGAGCCAAAGGTCTCGATAGGTGGGCTGCTCTCCTACCATGGAGTCGTCGGCCACGGGCACCCTGGGCACCTTGACGATACCGGACTCGATGGCGTCGATAAGTGAGAAGTCGGAGACCACCCAGGGGAAGAGGGTGCCTTCGGGATAGCCGGAGCCTCGCAGGAAAAAGGGGGTAGCGGAGAGGTCGTAGACCACCTTGATGCCTAGCTTGGCCTGAATGGCTTCCAGGCCGGAAATCCAGACCCTGGCGGCTTCTTCCCGCTTTTGGGCTTCTTTCCGCTCGTCGCCGGTGAGCTTCTCCTCCACCCCGTCGGGCTTGCGGCGATAGCAATGGTGGGCTTCATCATTAATGACCACGATGTTTTTCTTGGTGCCCAACGCCCGGCACACCCGGCGCACCATCTCGTCGGGGGTCTCGGTGAAGGGGCTGGCCTCCCCTTTGGCCAGGATGGTCTTGGTTAGCTTCCCGGCGGCCGCCTTCTCCCGAAGTAGGAAGGCATGGTAATTGGTGATGAGAATCTTGGCCTTGACCAGTTCCGGCTTCAGGTCAGGGGGCACCAAGTCCCACTTGTGATAGTAATTGTCGGGGAGATGGGGGAGGAGCACCCGGAGCCGGTCTCGGATGGTGATGCCGGGGGTCACCACCAGGAAGGTGTCGGTGAAGCGGGCATCCTGGGGGTTGGCCAGCTTGTTCAAGGTGTGCCAGGCAATGAGCATGGCCATGACCACGGTCTTGCCGCTGCCGGTGGCCATTTTTACGGCGGTACGATAAAGGAGGGGGTTGGCCCCCTGATTGCCCTGGCGGATCTCATTTTCAATCCAGGCGTCGCCAAACTTTTTGGCCACTTCGGTGATGTAGATGACGGTCTCCAGGGCTTCAATCTGGCAGAAAAAGAGCTTCTTCTCCCGGTCTGGCCGTTGCCAGTATGCCAGCAAACGGGCCGTGGTTTTGGTGATACCCAGGTAGCCGCCCTGCCGCCACATAGCCACGCGTTGGCGCACCCGGTTGATGAATTTATTTTCCTCAATGCGCTCCTGGAGCCACTCGGTGTCGAAGTAAAGCTGTTTGCCCTTCTTTTTGGGCTTGGGGATGGGGATGAAGTAGGAGCTTATCCGGCGCTGGGGGACAATCTCATTGGTAATCCCCTCATTGGTGAAGCGGAAATGGCGGCGAGGTTCCTCGAAGGGGGAGTTTATGACGGGGTTTTCGATGATGACCTGTCGCATCAATAGCCACCGCAAACGATTGGTGTAAGACCAGGATTTTTAACACATTATAGGATGAAAGAGAATCAAAGGTCAAATATGATGAACTCTGCAAGAGTCTTTTTTCCCCCTTATCCTTGTCCTCTCCGAGGGGGGAGAGGGGATGAGATGCTCCAAAGTTAATAATATAAAGTTAATAGGTATAGAGGCGATTGAAATTGGCGCTTAAATTTGGGGGCAGAGTAAACGGGCCCGCCAGGGGGGGAGAGATACTCCTGGGAAGAGAGACGGGAGGGTTATCCTCCCGTCCGGGTTTGGTTGGGTATTAGGGAAGGGGTGGAATTAGTCGGTGCTAGCGGCCTTTTTCTTTTTGGCTTTGGGGAGTTTTTCCGGGTGGTCGACCAGTTCAAGGATGGAGAGGGCGGCGCCGTCGCCCCGGCGGAGGCCCACTGGAATGATTCGGGTGTAGCCGCCGGCGCGGTTTTGGTAGCGCTCCCGGTAGTCGCCGAACAGTTTGGCCATGGCCTTTTTGGTGCGCACGATGGCCAAGGCCTGGCGGCGGGCATGGAGGTCGCCGCGTTTGGCCAAAGTGATGAGGGCATCGGCCAGTTGTCGGGCTTCCTTGGCCTTAGGACGGGTGGTTTCGAGGCGTTCGTGCTCAAGGAGTGAGGTAACCAGATTGCGCAGCATGGCGGTGCGGTGTTCAGTGGTGCGGCCCAATCGCCGCCCGGCTTTGAGGTGTCTCATGCGACTACCTCCTTTTTATCTGTGGGCTGTTCAGGGGGGACGAAGTTGTCCAGTTTCATACCCAGATTGAGTCCCATTTCATTAAGGATTTCTTTGATTTCATTCAAGGATTTGCGGCCGAAGTTCTTGGTTTTGAGCATTTCCTGTTCGGTTTTTTGGACTAATTCCCCGATGTAGCGGATATTGGCATTTTTCAAGCAGTTGGCGGCCCGGACGGACAGTTCCAAATCATTGACGCTGCGGTAAAGGTTTTCATTGAGGGGATGGGGCTCTTCGCTGGTCTTTTCTTCAAACCTTTCCGGTTCTTCTTCGAAATTGATGAACAGGGTCAGCTGGTCTTTAAGGATTTTGGCGGCATAAGCGATGGCGTCTTCGGGCTTGAGGCTGCCGTCGGTCCAGACTTCCAGGGTTAGTTTATCGTAGTCGGTACGTTGACCGACGCGAGCCTGGGTGACGATGAAGTTAACTTTGCGGATAGGGGAGAAGCTGGCGTCAAGGGGAATAAAGCCCAGCGGCTGATCTTCATCTTTATTGAACTCCGCGGGCACATAGCCTTTGCCCATCTTGGCTTGGAGCTCCATGTCAAGCTGGCCGTCGGGGGAAAGGGTGGCGATATGGTGTTCGGGGTTAAGAATTTCCACGGTGCCGTCGGTCTGGAGGTCTCCGGCCTTGACTTGGCCTTCTCCTTGGGCCTGGAGATAAAGTTGCTTGACTCCGTCGGTGTGGAATTTCAGCCGAACCTGCTTGAGGTTGAGCAAAATTTCGGTGACATCTTCGAGGACGCCGGGGATGGCGGAAAATTCGTGGTAGACGTCTTTGATACGCACTCCGGT
Source organism: Desulfobacca acetoxidans (assembly GCA_020722205.1). GTDB lineage: Bacteria > Desulfobacterota > Desulfobaccia > Desulfobaccales > 0-14-0-80-60-11 > DYLF01. Next base: position 53,132 of record DYLF01000005.1, on the reverse strand, counting down.
GATGGCTGCCCCCCGGAGGGAGGACAACAAGACGCGTCGGAGGGCGTTCCCCAGGGTGGTGCCGAAGCCGCGTTCTAGTGGCTCACAGGAGAATTTGCCATAGACCGTGCTATGGGTGTCGCTGTCCACCTCCAGGCGTTTAGGTCTGATTTTTTCGGTCCAGTTTTTATGAATCATGGCTCCTCAAGCTAGTAAGCATTAAGGTGTGAGCATTAAGCGATAAGCTCTATTTTCCCGTCAGGAGGTTGATATTTCCCCCTCAGGGGTGTCTGCGGCTGAGATTGGTTCAGCTTGCAGACAGGTCGAAAGCTCATATTGGATGGCTTATTATCGATAATTGTATAAAAATCCAGGGCCCCCTCAAACTAACCCTCTCCCGGGGGCTCTAGGCCCGGCTGTTGGGGGAGAGGAGATAACAAGCTGTGGCGAGCGGTGATATATTTTCCTTTGAATCAGGCTTATTCTTTTCAGGTATAGGGAGATGACGGTGAAAAGATCATCATGATTAAAAGCTGATAACCCTCCGAGCTATTTGGAATACAATTCGACGATGAGGTGTTCCTGGATGGGCATGGTGATGTCGTCGCGGCTGGGGGACATGACCACCCGTCCTTTGGCTTCTTCCTTGTTTAGTTCGAGCCACTGGGGGCAGCCACGACGAGCGGCGGCTTCCAGGGCATCCTGGATCAGGGGCAGGTTTTTGCTTTTGTCAGAGACCTGAATAGTTTGGCCGATTTTCACCAGAAAGGAGGGCAGATTGACTGTCTGTCCGTCCACCAGGATGTGGTTGTGGCGCACCAGTTGTCGGGCTTGGTTGCGGGAGTTGGCGAACCCGAGGCGGTAGACCACATTATCCAGCCGTCTTTCCAGAAGTGTCAAGAGGTTGGTGCCGGTGACGCCTTTTTGCCGTTCTGCCCGATGGAAGTAGCTGCGGAATTGGTTTTCCAGCAGGCCGTACATGCGCTTGACGCGTTGTTTTTCGCGGAGTTGCAAGCCGTAATCAGAGATCTTACTTCGCCCCTGGCCGTGTTGACCTGGTGGGTAACTGCGGCGTTGCATGGCGCATTTATCGGTATAACAGCGGTCGCCTTTCAGATAGAGAGCAGTTTTTTCGCGGCGGCAAAGACGGCACCTGGCATCGGTGTATCTGGCCACAGTAATTCTCCTTTATGTTAGACGCGTCTTCTTTTTGGGGGACGACAGCCATTGTGAGGGATGGGGCTGACATCCCGGATGAGGTTGACGGATAGGCCGGCGGCCTGGAGGGCGCGGAGAGCGGCCTCGCGTCCGGCGCCGGGGCCTTTGACATAAACGTCGATGTTGCGGACGCCGTGTTCCATGGCTTTTTTAGCGGCATCCTGGGCCGCCAGTTGGGCGGCGAAGGGTGTGCCTTTGCGGGAGCCTTTAAATCCCTGAACACCAGCCGAGGACCAGGAGATGACGTTGCCGGCGGGGTCGGTGATAGTGATCAGGGTATTGTTAAAAGTGGCTTTGATATGGGCCAGGCCCACGGGGATATTTTTGCGTTCTTTTTTCTTTTTACCAGCAGTTGATCTCTTGGCCATCATTCCTCCTTAGGACTTTTTGCGTCTGCCGACGGCGGAGCGCCGGGGGCCTTTGCGGGTGCGGGCGTTGGTGTGGGTGCGTTGGCCGCGTACCGGCAGGCCGCGCCGGTGTCTCAGGCCGCGATAGCACCCGAGGTCCATCAGGCGTTTGATGTTCATGGAGATTTCCCGCCTGAGGTCCCCTTCCACCTTGTAATGGGAGTCGATGACCTGGCGGATGCTGGTAATTTGAGCATCGGTGAGGTCGGCGGTTTTGATGCCGCCCTCCACCCCGGCCTCTTGCAGGAGCTTGGCGGCGCTGCTGCGGCCTATACCGTAGATATAGGTAAGAGCGATGTCGATGCGCTTTTGACGTGGCAAATCAATGCCGGCGATCCTGGCCAATCTAAAAGTCCTCCGTAGTTAACCCTGTCTTTGTTTATGCTTGGGATTTTCACAGATTACCCGCACTACGCCTTTGCGGCGGATAATCTTACACTTGGCACAGATGCGCTTGACAGATGGTCGTACTTTCATAACAGCACCTACTTGATGCGGTAAATGATGCGTCCTCGGCTGAGATCGTAGGGAGAAAGAGCCACGATGACCTTGTCTCCGGGCAGGATTTTGATGTAGTGCATACGCATCTTACCGGAGATGTGAGCCAGGACCCTGTGGCCGCTGTTCAGTTCCACCCGGAACATGGCGTTGGGGAGAGGTTCGATGACCCTCCCTTCCATTTCTATGGCGTCTTCTTTAGGCATTCGGTCTGTAGTGGTGATCCTTGAGCTGTTGACCGTGAAAAGAGGGTAATTCCCCAGGAGATGATAGTGTCCCGGGGGTAAGGCGAGAAACTGGATTAATCAAACGAAACAAAGCAGCAATATTTAGGAGCTGGTAGGGCATGAAAATCCTTTTCTTTAAACTTTTATGATAATTTATAATTTAGATAAAATCAAGACACCCTTCTCAGTTAAGGCGACAGTGTGTTCAAAGTGTGCTGACAAGCTGCCGTCTTTGGTTACTGCGGTCCAGCCGTCCTTGAGGATGCGCACCTGCCAGGAGCCGGCACTGGTCATGGGTTCGATGGCCAAGGTGAGGCCCACTTGCATGATGGGTCCCCGACCGGGGGGGCCGAAATTGGGCAACTGTGGGTCCTCATGGAGGGAGCGGCCGATGCCGTGCCCCACGAATTGTCGGATGACGGCAAACCCGTAATCCTCCACCACTTTTTGGGTGGCATGAGAGAGGTTGGACAGCCGCTCGCCTGCTTTTACCTGATTGATGGCGGCATAGAGTGATTCTTCAGTAGCCCGCATCAGCCGTCGGGCCTGTGAGCTGACTTCTCCCACGGCCACGGTGATGGCGGCGTCCCCAAAGAAGCCGTCGCATTGCACTCCAAAATCCAGGCTGACCAGATCGCCCTCTTTGAGTCGGCGGTGGCCTGGGATGCCGTGGACCACTTCCTCATTCACGGATACACAGATGCAGGCAGGAAAATTGCGGTAGCCCTTGAAGGCTGGTTTTACCTGTCGGCGACGGCACCCCTCTTCGGCTATGACGTCCAGTTCCCGGGTCTCCATTCCGGGTCGAATTCTTTCTTTAATTTCCGCCAGGATTTCCGCCACATAACGGTTGGCCTTTTCCATCTTGGCGATTTCCTGGGGGGATTTAAGTAAAATCATATTTGGCAGTCAGCTATCAGCCTTTAGCAGTCAGCGGTTTTGCTGAGACTGCGGGCTGATAGCTGAGGTTGGTTCAATTCCCCAAGATTCCTACGATTTTGTTGAAGATGTTATCGATGCTGCCTACTCCGGCGATGGGGCGCACCAGACCTTTGGCGCGATAGTAGTCAATAAGAGGCCGGGTGGCCTGGTTGTAAGTGGCCAAGCGAGAGCGCACCGTGGTTTCGTTGTCGTCATCCCGCTGATAGAGTTCGGAGCCGCATTTGTCGCAGATGCCCTCTTTTTTGGGCGGGGTGTATTTAATATGATACATCTGGCCGCAGTCGGGGTTTTTACAGGTGCGGCGTCCGCAAAGGCGGGTCACCAGGTCTTCCTCAGGGACGTCGATGCTCACGACATGATCGAGTTTGGTGCCCAGACCGGCGAGGACCTTGTCCAGGGCTTCGGCCTGTGGGACGGTGCGGGGGAAGCCGTCCAGGATGAAGCCCTTTTTGCAGTCCGGTTGCGCCAAGCGGTCTTTGATGATGCCGATGACCACCTCATCGGGCACCAGTTTACCGGCATCCATGAATTCCTTGGCTTTTTTGCCCATGGGAGTGCCCTCTTTCACTGCCGCCCGGAGGATATCGCCGGTGGAAATTTGAGGGATTTGGTACTTGTCGATAAGTTTTTTTGCCTGGGTGCCTTTGCCGGCTCCGGGACCACCCAACAGGATCAGGTTCATAGCAGCCTCCTCAAGTGGGTTTTAGATTTTCGGTTTGATCTTGCAAGTTTCAGGTTTCAGCTATCAATTTGCTAAAGGAATCTTCTGCAAACCATTTGTGGCAGGTGGTCCTCCAAGACACAGCCACGCGCAGTCAGTTAACCAGGCCGGTTGCCAGCCGAAATATTTTTATAACCCGGAAGCCAAAACTCATTTTGCTAGCGTCTCACCCGGCCCAAGCGTTTTTTCATAAAGCCTTCGTAATGGCGTTGGAGCATGTGTGATTCGATCTGGGCGACGGTGTCCATAGCCACGCCGACGACGATCAAGAGGGCGGTGCCGCCGAAATAAAAGGGGACATTGAACCGGGCGATGAGAATGGTGGGCAGCACGCAGACCAAGGAAACATAGAGGGCTCCGCCCAGGGTGATGCGGCTCAGGATGCGGTCGATGGCATCGGCGGTGGATTTACCGGGCCGGATGCCGGGAATGTAGCCGCCCCATTTTTTCAAGTTATCCGCCACGTCGACGGGATTAAAGGTGACCGCGGTATAAAAATAGCAGAAAAATATGATAAGGGCGACATAGAGCAGGTCGTGCGACAAGTGTCCGGGGGAGATGGCATCCACCGCCCAGCGGACCCAATCATTTTTGACGAAACTGGCGATGGTGGCCGGGAACATGAGCAAAGAGGAGGCAAAGATAGGAGGAATAACCCCGGAGACGTTGACTTTCAGGGGCAAGTGAGTGGACTGTCCGCCGAACATGCGTCGTCCGACGACGCGGCGGGCGTATTGGACCGGGATACGTCGTTGGCCGCGCTCGACAAAACAGATAAAGCCTACCACCACCACCATGAAGATAATGATCAGGATCATGACCAGGGGGGCAATTTCACCGGTCCTGATGAGGTCAAGGCTTTTAATGATGGCGGAGGGCAGGCGGGCGACGATGCCGGCAAAGATGATGAGGGAGATGCCGTTGCCGATGCCGCGTTCGGTGATCATTTCTCCCAACCACATAAGGAAAGCGGTGCCGGAAGTGAGGGTGAGGATGGCCATGAGTCGGAATGACCAGCCGGGGTGCAGGACCACGGCTTGGCCGCTTTCCATGCCGCCCATACCCTCCAGGGCGACGCTGATACCCAGTCCCTGGATAGCGGCGATGACCACTGTGCCATAGCGGATATATTGTTTGATTTTTTTGCTACCGGCTTCGCCCTCTTTGTAAAGCTTATCCAGGGCGGGGATGACGACTTTTAGGAGTTCCATAATGATGGCGGCGCTGATATAGGGCATAATGCCTAAAGCGAAGACGCTCAGGCGTTCGAGGGCGCCGCCGGAGAACATGTCAAAGAGGCCGAAGATGGTGCGTTGTTGGCGGGCAAAGAAGGCCATGAGGGCGTCGGCGTCAATCCCTGGGGTAGGGATGTTGCAGCCGATGCGATAGATGGCCAGCATCAGGAGAGTAAAGATAATGCGGCGTTTGAGCTCTGGAATTTTGGCGATGTTTCCGAGTCCGCTGGCCACTTAGAGGACCTCCACGCGGCCGCCGGCGGCCTCCAAACGTTTTCTGGCCTGTGCACTGACGGCTGGCAGGCGCACGGTCAAGGCGTTGGTAACTTCACCCAGGCCCAAGAGTTTGATATTTTTAACTTGCCCTTTCACCAGTCCGGCTTGTCGCAGAGCTTTCTCGTCCACCACACTGTCAGCGGGAAATCGGTGCAGATCTCTCAGATTGACGATGAGCCACTCTTTTTTAAACACTTTATTGGTGAAGCCGCGTTTGGGGAGGCGTCGAGTGAGGGGCATCTGCCCTCCTTCGAATCCCGGTTTGACCCCGCCGCCGGCACGGGATTTCTGTCCTTTATGGCCCCGGGCGGCGGTTTTGCCGGAGCCGGAGCCAGGCCCCCGGCCAAGGCGTCGGGCTTGGCGGCGAGAACCCGGATGAGGGAAGAGGTTATCGAGAGACATGTCCAGTATCTCCTGCGGGGACTGACCGGATGGTGAGCAAGTAACCCACCTGACGCAGCATACCCCGGATCGCCGGGTTGTCAGGGAGCCGCACGGTTTTATTGAGACGGGTGAGGCCCAGGGCCTGGATGGTGCGGCGATGCTTAGGCACCCGTCCGGCCGGGCTTTTGGTCAGGGTGATTTCCAGAATCATGGTTATCACTTCCAGCTTTCTATTGTTTGGGCGGGATTAGTAACCGCTTCCAATGGTTGCTAGCCCACCAGCTCCGCCAGAGGGCGTTGGCGTCTCTGGGCCACGGCTTCGGGGCTGGCCAGTTGTTTCAGAGCCGCCATGGTGGCCTTGACGGCATTGTGTGGGTTATGAGAGCCCAGGCACTTGGTGAGGACGTTTTTAATGCCTGCCACTTCCACCACCGCCCGTACGGGTCCGCCGGCAATAACGCCGGTGCCCTCGGCCGCTGGGCGGAGGAGGACCTTGCCGGAGCCGAACTCACCCTGGACGGCGTAGGGGATAGTGTTATCTATCAGGGGGATCTGAATCATGGCTTTCTTGGCTTTCTCCATGGCCTTGCGAATGGCCTCGGGCACTTCATGTGCTTTGCCCAGTCCGGCTCCCACCCTGCCGGCCCCATCGCCCACCACGGCGATGGCGCTGAAGCGAAAGCGGCGGCCGCCTTTTACCACCTTGGCAACGCGATTAATGCTCACCACTTTGTCAATTAACTGAACTTCCGGCTCCTCAGTGTCGAACAAGCTTACCTCCGATTTTGGCGATCAGCCGTCAGTTTTCAGTAATCAGCGCTAACAAAGAAAGTGTAAGCTGATAGCTGACGGCTGATAACTGACAGCTTTCTTAAAATGATAATCCATGTTCCCGGCAGCCATCGGCCAGGCTTTTGATCCGGCCATGATAGAGAAAGCCGTTGCGGTCAAAGACGACTTTGACGATGCCCTTGGTTTTTGCCTTCTGGGCCAGGAGCTCCCCCACTTGGCGTGCTGCTTCAGTCTTTTTCAGGCCGGTCAAACGGTCCCGGAGTTCAGGGCTCAAAGTGCCTGCTGCAGCCAAGGTATGTCCCTGGAGATCATCAATGATCTGAGCGTAAATGTGTTTAGCGCTGCGAAACACCGAGAGGCGCGGGCAGTCGGCAGTGCCGCTGATTTTTTTGCGGATTCGCCGTTTACGTTTCAGGCGCATCGCCACTCGGGGATTTAATTTACCCATAATTCAGTCCTTATTAGAACAAGCACCAGTCAGGTTGTTGGTGGTCATCAGGATCAACCGCAAAAACCGCTTTATTTCCTGATAGCTCCCTGTAAGTTAGCGGCCGCCAGCCTTCCCCACCTTTCGGCGCAGCTTCTCGCCCACAAATCTGACGCCTTTCCCCTTATAGGCGTCCGGTGGTCTGAGCCGCCTGAGGTTGGCGGCAGTTTGTCCCAATTGTTCTTTATCCTTGCCCTTGATTTCGATTTTGTTGCCCTTATCCACTTGGGCAGTGATGCCAGCCGGCAGGGAGAATTCCACCGGGGAGGAATAGCCGAGGCTGAAGACGAGGGTTTGGCCTTTGAGTTCCACCTTATAGCCAGTGCCCAGCAATTCCAGAGAACGGGAAAAGCCCTGACTCACTCCGGTAACCATGTTGGCTACCAGGGTGCGGCTAAGACCCCAGGAGGCTCGGTTTGGACGGGAACTATCCCGGGGTTGGATAGTAATTTCTTTGTCAGTAAGCACGAGGTCCACACCTTGGGGAAGCACCCGGGATAGAGTACCGAGGGGGCCGTCGACCGTGAGGGTTCGTTCTTCCCACCTGGTTTTGACACCGGGAGGAAGAGGGATAGGTTTTTTTCCGATACGCGACATAGCAAGTCCCTACCAGATCTGACATAAAACTTCGCCGCCGACTTTGAGCTGGCGGGCCAAGCGGTCGGTGACAACCCCTCTGGAAGTGGAGATCACCGCCACTCCCAAGCCCCCCTGGACGCGCGGCAGTTCCTCATGGCCCACATAAACCCGGCGACCAGGCTTACTGATCCGCTGCAAGCCTTGGATGAGCGGTTGGCGGTGTTCATCGAATCTGAGGTAGACTCTCAGGATACCCTGACGATTGTCTTTGATGACTTTAAAATTCTTGATATACCCTTCTTCTTTGAAAATCTTGGCCAAGCTGACCTTCAGGCGCGAGGAAGGGATGTCCACTTTGTCAAACCCGGCTGTGCCGGCATTCCGGATGCGGGTTAACATATCAGCGATGGGGTCGGTCATACTCATGAGTCACCCTCACAGGAACCTACCAGCTGGATTTAACTACACCCGGGATTTCGCCCTTGAGCGCCATGGAGCGGAAACATAGGCGGCAGATGCCGAAGTGGCGCAGGAAAGCACGGGGACGTCCACAGATGGGGCAGCGATTGTATTTACGCACCGAAAATTTTGGTTTGCGTTTGGCTTTAGCAATGAGAGATTTTTTGGCCATCCCTATCTCCTGAAGGGCATCCCTAAAAGGGAGAGTAAGCGTTTGCCCTCCTCATCCGTGGGGGCGGTGGTTACAATGGTAATGTTCATGCCTTTAATTTTATCGACCTTGTCGTAATCAATTTCCGGGAAGATAATCTGTTCTTTAATACCCAGGGTATAATTGCCCCGGCCGTCGAAGGAGCGGTCGGTAACGCCCCGGAAGTCCCGCACGCGCGGCAGGACGACGTTCACCAACTTGTCATAGAAATCATACATACGGTATCGGCGCAGAGTGACCATGCATCCGATGGGCATGCCTTCCCGCAGTTTGAAAGCGGCGATGGACTGCCGGGCCCGGGTGACCACCGCCTTCTGACCGGAGATGAGGCTCAGTTCCTGGGCGGCGGACTCCAGGAGTTTGATGTTCTGGATGGCCTCCCCCAGCCCCAAGTTAATGACAATTTTTTCCAGGCGAGGAGCCTGCATGGGGCTCTGGTAGCGAAACTCCTGCATCAAGCGGGGGACCACTTCCTGGTGGTAATATTGCTTCAAACGCGGGGTGACCTTTGCCGCGCCATTTTCGTTTTTGCTTTTTGGGCTTTCGGTTTTCGGTTTCAAGGGCAGCCTCTTTTCCTGCTATTTTTGGGTGCGTCCTTGGTTTTAAATGAGCTTACGTCCATAATATTATATTCTTCTGCTGTTCGTCCCCTTAGCCGTCAATCAATTCCTTGCACTTGCCGCAGACCCTGGCCTTTTTCCCATCGGCAGTAACAGTGAGACGGAAGCGGGAGGTTTTGGTGCATTTAGGACAGACCAGCATCACCTTGGAAACCTGGAGGGGGGCCTCTTTTTCGACGATGCCGCCTTGTCCGGTGGTGGGGCTAGGCCGGGTGTGTCGTTTTATCAGGTTGATCTTTTCCACCACCACCTGGTTTTTGTCCCGGAGGACTTTGAGGATCTTGCCGGTTTTACCTTTGTCCTTGCCGGCGATGACCTCGACGATGTCGTTCTTTTTCAGGCGGATGCGCTGTGGCTCCGGTTTCTTTTTAGGTATTTTTCCCCAAGCCATGTCAGAGGACCTCCGGGGCCAGGGAGATGATTTTCATGAACTTTTTGGCTCTGAGTTCCCGTGCCACCGGCCCGAAGATGCGGGTGCCGATGGGGTCTCCCTGGGGGTTGATGAGCACTGCGGAGTTTTCGTCAAACTTGATATAGGAGCCGTCGGGGCGACGGGTTTCTTTGACAGTGCGCACCACCACGGCTCTCATGACGTCGCCCTTTTTCACTTTGGAGTGGGGCAGGGCTTCTTTGACAGCCACGACGATGATATCTCCCACCTTGGCGTAGCGTCGTTTGGTGCCTCCCAGCACCCGGATGCAGAACACCCTTTTGGCGCCGGAATTATCCGCCACGGTAAGTTGAGTGTGGACCTGGATCATGATCTTATCCTTTAACCGGTGCTACTCGGCTTTTTCCAGGATCTGTTTGACCCGCCAGCGTTTATCCCGGCTGAGGGGACGGGATTCCTCGATGAGGACTTTATCGCCCACCTGGCAGGAGTTGTTGGGGTCATGGACCTTGAATTTTTTCCGTCGGCGGACAATTTTCTTATAAAGGGGGTGAGCCAGCAGTCGTTTGACTTCCACCACCACGGTTTTGTCCATTTTATCGCTCACCACCACGCCGATTCTGGTTTTACGCACGCCACGTTGCGTTTCCATAGTTATCCTTCAGATGCCGGCTACCAGTTTTGGCCGGTTTTTTGACGCAACACTGTTTTCAGACGGGCCAGGTCTTTTTTAACAATTTGCAGCCGGGCCGTGTTGTCCAACTGATTGGTGGCCTTTTGAAATTGCAGGTTAAAGATTTCTTCCGAGACTTCTTTCAATTTGGCTGCCAGTTCATCCGGGGTAAGTTCACGTAGGTCAGCGGCTTTCATGATCCTAACTTAGCCTCCGTTTCATCCCGGGCGACAAATTTCACTGGCAGGGGTAGTTTATGAGCGGCCAGTCTGAGAGCTTCTTTGGCCAGTTCCAGGGGGATGCCAGCCATTTCATAGAGTATGCGGCCGGGCTTCACCACCGCGACCCAGCCCTCCGGGTTTCCTTTACCTTTGCCCATGCGGGTTTCAGCAGGTTTTTTGGTAATAGGTTTATCCGGGAAGATGCGGATCCAGATTTTGCCTCCGCGTTTGACGTGGCGGGTGATGGCGATACGGGCCGCCTCGATCTGCTGGGCGGTTACCCAGGCGCACCCTTGGGCCTGGAGGCCATAATCTCCGAAGGCGATGGTGTTGCCTCTGAGGGCGCTCCCTCTGCGACGGCCTTTTTGGTGCTTGCGAAATTTAATGCGTTTGGGACTTAGCATAGCTATCCGATTGCTGTTTTCTGTTTTTTCGGTATTATGACAAGATCATTTCCTTTACGGCGCCGGCCCTTTAAAAACTCGCTTCTTAAAAAGTGACTCTCTCTTCGTGTCCCAAGATTTCGCCGTGGAAGATCCAGGTTTTGATGCCGATGACGCCGTAAGTAGTCATGGCTTCGGCAAATCCGTAGTCGATGAAGGCCCGCAGGGTGTGCAAAGGGACACGGCCCTCCCGATACCATTCCTGTCGGGCGATTTCGGCACCGGCCAGTCGGCCTTTGACCCGGATTTTGATGCCTTTGGCTCCGAATTTGAGAGCGGAACTGACGGCCTTTTTCATGGCACGTCGAAAGGAGACACGGCGCTCAAGTTGCATGGCGATATTTTCGGCCACGAGCTGGGCATTGATCTCGGGTTTGCGGACCTCGTGGACATCGATGATCAGGTCGCGCCCCACCAGTTTTTCCAGGCGGCGACGCAGCTCTTCGATCTTTTTGCCCTTTTGGCCGATGACCATGCCGGGCCGGGAAGTATGGATCTTAATAGTGAGTTTGTTGGCGGCCCGTTTAATGTCCAAACCAGCGATGCCTGACCCCTTTAGGTCGGGGTCGTTTTTAATGAAGTCACGTATCTTTTTGTCTTCCAGAACCAGGGAGGGGAACTCACGGTTGGCGAACCAGACGGAGTCCCACTTGCGGTAGATTCCCAGGCGAAAACCTATAGGGTGGACTTTTTGACCCAAAATCTGTCTCCTTGTTTAGCCAAGCAGCCGATGGTCATTTGGGGGATCCTTTGCCAATTTTCTCGTCCAGGATAACGGTGACATGGCTGCTACGTTTGAGGATGCGATTGACGCGTCCCATGGCGCGGGGCTGAAAACGTTTAAGAACAGGGCCGCCGTCCACCCAGACCTTTTTAATAAACAGGTTATCGACGTCCACCTGGGGTCGGCCCTCGGCGTTGGCCACTGCGGCTTCCACCACTTTACGCATTAACCTGGCGCCTCTCTGGGGCATAAAGGCGAGGAGGTTCAGGGCCTCTTCAACCTTTTTACCTTTCAGGGGACGGACCAGCAGACGCATTTTAAAGGGGGAAATGCGCAGGTGTTGGGCGCGCGCCTTGATTTCCATAGCTACCTCTTACCCACCTTGGTTTTACGGTCGCCGGCATGGCCGCCGAAATGGCGGGTGGGAGAGAACTCACCCAACTTGTGTCCCACCATATTTTCGGTGATATAAACCGGAATGAACTTCTTGCCGTTGTGCACGGCCAAGGTCAAGCCGATAAAATCGGGGGTGATGGTGGAGCGTCGGGACCAGGTTTTGATCACCCGGCGATCCTGAGCTTCTTTGGCCTTGAGCACTTTGGCCAGTAAACTGTCCTGAACGTAAGGACCTTTTTTTAAAGAGCGGGCCACGGGAATATCCTTATTCTGTTCTCTGTTTCTCTGTTTTTGATGTAGTTAAATATTGTCAGCTGTGTCAAAGCAGAATGCCGTCGTTGAACCAAAAGGCGAAATTATCAGCGCCGCTTGATGATACAACGGTCACTTTCTTTGGGTTTACGGGTTTTAAAACCCTTAGTAGGCACGCCCCAGGGCGAGCAAGGATGGCGGCCGCCGGAGGACTTGCCTTCGCCGCCCCCCAGGGGGTGGTCAACCGGGTTCATGGCGACCCCGCGGGTATGAGGTCGCCTTCCCAGCCAGCGTTGACGGCCGGATTTCCCCAAAGAGATATTTTCATGTTCCACATTACTGAGTTGGCCGATGGTGGCTCGGCAATTTAGGTGCACCATGCGCACTTCGCCGGAGGGCAGCTTAAGATGGGCATAGTTCCCCTCCTTGGCCATTAACTGGGCTGCGGCTCCTGCAGCTCGGGCCAATTGGCCGCCCTTTCTAGGTTTCAATTCGACATTGTGTACCAAGGTGCCGGCGGGAATATTTTGCAGGGGGAGGGAATTGCCCGGCTTGATATCAGCATCGTGGCTAGCGATGACTTCGTCTCCCACCTGCAGACCCAGAGGGGCCAGAATGTAGCGCTTATCGCCATCGCGGTACGAGAGGAGAGCAATCAGGGCGCTGCGGTTAGGGTCGTACTCAATGGAGGCGACTCTGGCCGGGATATCGATTTTGTCGCGCTTGAAATCAATAAGCCGGTAGAGGCGCTTATGTCCCCCGCCGCGGTGGCGTGCCGTCAGGCGGCCAACGTTGTTACGACCGCCGGATTTGCGGAGAGGCCGCAGTAGGCTCTTCTCAGGGGAGGTGCGGGTAATCTCAGCAAAGTCCGAGGCCGTTTGAAAGCGTCGTCCTGGTGAGGTGGGTTTTCGAGGAATAATGGCCATATTCTTCCCTTAATGATTTATCAACAGATTACAAAGTTTTCCACAGGTTATTCTAGATTGCTTCAAAGCCGCTTAATTTTTCGCCAGGGGCCAGGGTGACTATGGCCTTTTTCCAGTCCGGCCGGATTCCTTCACTCCGTCCGAGACGTTTCTTCTTGCCTTTCATTTTCACGGTGTTGACAGCCAGGACTTTTGCCTTGAAGACCTCTTCCACGATTTTGCGGATTTCTATCTTATTGGCCTTAACGTCCACCCTAAAAGCCACCTTATTGCCCATTCCTTTAAGGCTGTGAGTCTTTTCGGTGATAATCGGTCCTTTGATGAGGTGATGAGGGGGCTTCATGGGGTCAACCTCGCTTCGATCTGGGGGACTGCCGGGGCCAACAGGAGCAAGTGCTCGTAGCGCAGAATGTCATAGACATTTAAGCCAGCGGTTGGCAGGACATGCACTTGCGGGACGTTGCGGGCGGACAATTCCAGGGTTTGGTGCGCCCCAGAGGTGACGATGAGTGCCTTGCCGATATCAAAGTTTTTTAGGACGGCCACGAAATCTTTGGTTTTGGGGGTAGTTTGGGGGTAATCATCCAGCACCACCAGTTGGCCGTTTTGGAGCTTGCTGCTCAGGGCCATTTTCATGGCCAAGCGTCTAATTTTCTTAGGCAGAGGATAGTCGTAACTCCGGGGTTTGGGGCCGAAGACGATGCCGCCACCCCGCCAGAGAGGGGAGCGTATGGAGCCGGCGCGGGCCCGGCCGGTGCCCTTTTGACGCCAGGGTTTGCGGCCGCCGCCGCTGACTTCGCCCCGGGTTCTGGTAGAGGCTGTGCCGGCCCGGCGTTTGGCTCGTTGCCAGGTGACCACCTCGTGCAGCACCGGGGTCTTGATCTCTACCCCAAAGATCTCGTCTTTGAGTTCGAGTTCCCCCACTTTTTCCCGCTTGATATTATAGATATCTACCATCGGCATAATATCAGCCCGCCTTTTTGATGAGGAGCAGACCCTGTCGAGGCCCGGGGACGGCGCCTTTAACCAACAGCAGGTTGTCTTCCGGGCGCACATCAATGACTTCCAGATTTTTGACGGTAACCCGGACGTTACCCATGTGGCCGGGTAGTCTCTTGCCTTTAAAGACCCGGGAGGGGTAGGCACTGGCGCCGATGGAGCCTGGGGCCCGGTGTGACATGGAGCCATGGGTCATGGGGCCGCGGTGGAAGTGCCAGCGTTTCACGGTGCCGGCAAAGCCTTTGCCCTTGCTGACGCCGATGACATCCAGGCGATCACCGATGGCGAACTGTTCCACGGTAATCTCCTGGCCCGGCAAATAATTCTCGGCTCCTCCCACCCGAAACTCCTTCAGGTACTGAAAGCCGCTCTTGCTGCCGTGTTTTTCCAGATGTCCTTTGAGGGGCCGGTTGCATTTCACCAAAGGCTTGCGGATAAATCCGAGTTGCAAGGCCTCGTAGCCGTCGGTGTGTTGGGTTTTCTTTTGTACTACAAAGCATGGCCCTGCTTCGATGACGGTGACAGGGACAATCACCCCATCTTCATCGAAGATGCGGGTCATACCGATTTTTTTGCCGATTATTCCGCCAGGCATTCTATACTCCGGTTTTCTGTTTTCTGTTTTCTGTTTTCTGCATTTCAGTGAGGGAAGCAAGCCGTGGTGTCTTCATATTCGACTGAAAACCGAAAAATAGAAACGAAAACCTAGACTCTGATTTCCACATCCACACCTGCCGCCAGATCCAGTTTACTGATGGCGTCCATGGTCTGTTGGGTAGGTTCCATGATATCCAGGAGTCGTTTATACGTCCGGATTTCGAACTGCTCCCGGGATTTTTTGTCGATGTGCGGAGAACGCAGCACACAGAATTTGTTAATTTCCGTAGGCAATGGAATAGGGCCGGCAACCCGGGCGCCAGTACTCCTGGCTGTCTCCACAATCTCCTGCACGGACTTGTCCAACAGCTTATGGTCATAAGAACGCAAACGAATACGAATCTTGGAGGTGAGCATACTTTTTCAGCCTACTCGATGATATCGCTTACCACGCCGGCGCCGACGGTGCGACCGCCCTCCCGGATGGCGAAGCGCAGTTCTTTCTCCAGTGCCACCGGAGTGATGAGGTGCACCTCAAGGGAGACATTGTCACCCGGCATCACCATCTCTACACCTGCGGGCAGCGTCACCACCCCGGTGACGTCAGTGGTGCGCAGATAAAACTGGGGGCGATAGCCGGCAAAAAACGGGGTATGGCGCCCACCTTCCTCTTTGGTGAGCACATAGACCTCGGCCTTGAACTTAGTGTGGGGCGTGATGGAGCCCGGTTTGGCCACCACCTGACCCCGCTCCACCTCATCCTTCTTGATGCCGCGCAGCAGCAGGCCCACGTTGTCTCCCGCCTGGCCATAGTCCAGCGTCTTACGGAACATCTCCACCCCGGTAACCACCGTCTTCTGGGTGGGGGCAAAGCCCACTATCTCCACTTCGTCCCCCACCTTGATCTGCCCGCGCTCCACCCGGCCGGTCACCACCGTGCCCCGGCCGGAGATGCTGAACACATCCTCGATGGGCATCAGGAAAGGCTTGTCCACTGCCCGCAGCGGCTCCGGAATATAGTGGTCCAGGGCCTCTATGAGCTCAAAGATGGGTTTCACCTCCGGGGCGTTGAAATCGTCCGCCTCCAAGGCCTTCAAGGCTGAACCCTTGATGATGGGAATGTCATCGCCCGGAAAATCATACTTGGACAGCAACTCCCGGAGTTCCAGCTCCACCAACTCGATAAGCTCCGGGTCATCCACCATGTCCACCTTGTTCAGGAACACCACAATATAGGGCACCCCTACCTGGCGGGCCAACAAAATGTGCTCCCGGGTCTGGGGCATGGGACCGTCATCGGCCCCCACCACCAAAATGGCCCCGTCCATCTGGGCCGCACCGGTAATCATATTCTTGATGTAGTCCGCATGGCCCGGGCAGTCCACGTGGGCATAGTGGCGATGGGGGGTCTCATATTCGACGTGTGCCAAGGCAATGGTAATCCCCCGCTCTTTCTCTTCCGGCGCCTTGTCGATCTGGTCAAAGGGAATATAAGCAGCCATGCCCTTCTTGGCCAAGTGTTTGGTAATGGCCGAAGTCAGGGTCGTCTTGCCATGATCGATGTGACCGATCGTCCCCACGTTCACATGCGGCTTGGTCCTCTCAAACTTTTTCTTGGCCATCTGGAAGTTCCTCCCAAAATATAAGGTGCATTTTGGGCACCGTTAATGGGGCAGGCGTGCTCACCTAGCCCCGGGGTCAGGCGCTCAACTTTCGCCGCCCCAAGATTTCTTCCGCCAAGTGGGCGGAAACCGGCTCATAGTGATCGAATTGCATGGAAAAGGTAGCCCGTCCCTGGGTGACGCTTCTTAAGGTGGTGGCATAGCCGAACATAGTGGCCAGTGGCACGTGGGTCTGGATGGTCTTCACCGCGCCGCGGCTCTCCATGCCCAGAATCCGGCCCCGGCGGGCATTAATTTCGCCCAGGACTTCGCCCACAAAATCCTCTGGGGTAACGACTTCCAGGGACATAATGGGTTCCAACAGGACCGGTCGGGCCTTTCTGACGGCTTCTTTAAAGCCCATAGAGGCAGCTATTTGGAAGGCCCGTTCAGAGGAGTCCACTTCGTGATAGGAGCCATCCAGCAAGGCAACTGCCAAATCTAACATAGGGTAGCCCATGATACCGGTGGCGGCTGCGTCTCGGATGCCCTTTTCCACGGCGGGAATATATTCCCGGGGGATGGAGCCGCCGACAATCTTGTTCTCGAAAACGATACCGCTCCCCGTCGGCAAAGGGGTGACCGTCAGGAAGACATGTCCGTATTGACCCCGGCCGCCGGTTTGGCGGACGAAGCGACCTTCGGCAGAGGCTGGTTCGGTGATGGTTTCCCGATAGGAGACCTGAGGACGTCCGACTCTGGCATCCACCTTGAATTCGCGGGTCAGGCGATCGGTGATGATCTCCAAATGTAACTCCCCCATCCCGGAGATGATAGTTTGTCCGGTCTCGGTGTCCTGGTGCACTCGAAATGAGGGGTCTTCGGCGGCGATGCGATGCAGGGCTTGGCCCAGTTTGTCTTGGTCCACCTTAGTTTTGGGCTCAATGGCGATATCGATCACCGGTTGGGGAATCCACAAGCTTTCCAGAGTCAGAGGGGCCCGTTCGTCTGCCAGGGTGTCCCCGGTAGTAGCGTGCCGCAACCCCACGGCGGCCACGATATCGCCGGCATAGGCAGCATCGATCTCCTCCCGCTTGTTGGCGTGCATCTTGAGCAAACGGCCGATGCGTTCTTTGACGCCTTTGGTGGCGTTCCACACGGTGCTGCCGGATTTGAGGATGCCCGCATAGACCCGGATGAAGGTCAGGTGACCGACAAAGGGGTCAGAAAGCAACTTGAAAGCCAGGGCTGCCAAGGGGGCATCGTCCGCAGCCGGCCGAACGATCAAGTTACCTTTGGGGTCCAGACCATGTACCGGTGGTTTATCAAGGGGTGAGGGGAGGAAATCCACCACCGCGTCCAATAATGGTTGGACTCCTTTATTCTTAAAGGCGGAGCCACAGAGCACCGGCACCAGTTGGGAGCGGATGGTGCCCTGGCGCAGGGCCTGTTTAATCAGTTCGGGTGCCACCGGTTCGTCGGCCAGGTAGCGCTCCATGATGGTATCGTCAATTTCCGCCAGGGCTTCGATGAGCTTAAGCCTTTGGGTGTGGGCCAGTTCCCGGTAATCTGCCGGGATATCGGCGACGGTAAAGTCCACTCCTGGGCCGGTGCTTTCATAGGCTATGGCGCGTGAGGTAATAAGGTCAATCACCCCCTGAAATCGTTCTTCTTCGCCCATTGGAAGTTGTACGAGCACCGGGTTGGCATTAAGCCTTTCCTTCATCATCTCTTGGCAGCGGAACAGATCGGCCCCCATGCGGTCCATTTTATTGACGAAGGCCAATATGGGAACGCCGTAGCGTTCCGCTTGTCTCCATACGGTCTCGGTTTGTGGCTCCACTCCGGCCACGGCGTCAAATACTGCCACCACGCCGTCAAGCACCCGCAAAGCCCTTTCGACTTCGATGGTGAAATCAACATGACCGGGGGTATCGATAATATTGATACGGTGGTCTTTCCAGAAACAGGTGGTAGCGGCGGAGGTGATGGTAATCCCCCGTTCCTGTTCCTGGATCATCCAATCCATCACGGCTTCCCCATCATGCACCTCTCCCATGCGGTGAGTCACTCCCGTATAGAAGAGGATACGTTCAGTGGTCGTGGTCTTTCCGGCGTCTATGTGGGCCATAAAACCAATGTTCCGAACCCGTTGTAAGGGAATTTGTCGCGGCACCGCCTTTTACCAACGATAATGGGCAAAGGCCTTGTTGGCTTCCGCCATCCTATGAGTGTCTTCCCGTTTTTTAATAGAGCCTCCCTTGTTCTGGGCGGCGTCCATCAATTCTCCGGCCAGCTTGGTTTCCATGGACTTCTCGCCCCGGGTCTTGGAAAACCCAATGATCCAGCGAATGGCCAAGGAGGTGCGGCGATCGTGTCGCACTTCCACCGGCACCTGATAGGTAGCCCCGCCGACTCGCCGGGATTTCACCTCAATCAGAGGTTTAACATTATCCATGGCTAGGTGGAACACTTTGAGGGGATCATCCTTGGTGCGTTGGGCGATGATGTCCAGGGCATGATAAAAGATGCGTTGTGCGACACTCTTTTTCCCCCGGCGCATCAAGCCATTGATAAACCGGCTGACCAAGGGATCCTGATATTTCAGGTCGGGAAGAATGACCCGTTTTATTACGCCACCTTTCCTGGGCATTACAACCTCTTTTTTTTCTCTGGGAATTGAGAATCGGGAGTTGGGAGTTGGAAAGCACCAATTCCCAGTCCGCAACCGACAATCCTTACTTTGGCCTTTTGGCGCCGTACTTGGATCGGCCTCGCCGCCGGTCCTGGACTCCTGAGGCGTCCAGTGTGCCCCGCACCACATGGTAACGTACCCCGGGCAGGTCTTTGACACGGCCCCCCCGGATCATGACTACGGAGTGTTCCTGCAGATTGTGGCCCACCCCCGGGATATAGGTGGTCACTTCGATACCATTGGTAAGTCTTACCCGGGCCACTTTACGCAAGGCTGAATTGGGCTTTTTAGGAGTCGTGGTATAAACCCTGACACAGACTCCCCGTTTCTGGGGACAGCTTTGCAAGGCCGGGGAGGCAGTGCGTTTTTTTATCTTTTCCCGTCCCTTGCGCACCAGTTGGTTGATGGTCGGCATAGGTTCTCCTACTTTTTGGCGCCTAAATGACCGAGGCCACTAAAAATTATATCTTTTATAGAAAATTATCTCCGTTGTCAATCTCTTTGTAGCCAGATAGTTAATTGTTCAAGACCAGAGATCATTTAGCTAAATGGTCGCTTCTTCTCCGCCGACAGCCATCTCGAGTGCCGGGGCCACTTCAGCTTCCGATGGGTGGAGAGGAAGTTCCGCCTCCTTGTCCAGTTTAATGTTCAGATTGCGATATTCTTCCAAGCCGGTACCGGCTGGGATGAGGCGTCCCATGATGACGTTTTCTTTTAAGCCATAGAGGTGGTCGATTTTTCCCTGCACCGCGGCGTCCGCCAAGACCTTGGTGGTCTCTTGGAAAGAGGCTGCTGAAATCCAGCTCTCTGTGGTTAGAGAGGCTTTAGTGATGCCCAGCAGGAGGGGTTCACCGGTGGCCGGCCGCTTCCCTTGAGCTACAGCTTGATCGTTTTTTTCCTCGAACACCCATTTTTCCACCTGCTCTCCGATTAGGAAGTCGGTGTCGCCAGGGTCCACCACCCTGACTCTTCTCAACATCTGGCGGACGATGACCTCGATGTGTTTGTCGTTGATCTTCACTCCCTGGAGGCGGTAAACTTCCTGGACCTCGTCCACCAGATAGCGGGCCAGGTCTTTCAAACCGCTGATGTTAAGGATGTCATGAGGGTTGGCGGAGCCGTCCATCAAGGATTCGCCGGCCCTGACATAGTCGCCTTCCTGGACGGCCACGTGCTTGCCTTTGGGAATCAAGTACTCTTTGGGTTTGCCCACATCGGGGGTAACGATGATTTTGCGTTTCCCTTTGATATGGCGGCCGAAGGAGACCACTCCGCTGATTTCGCTGATGATAGCAGTTTCCTTGGGTTTTCTGACCTCAAAGAGTTCCGCCACCCGCGGCAGCCCGCCGGTAATATCCTTGGTTTTCATGGTCTCCCGTGGGATTTTGGCGATGACGTCACCCGGGAAGACCTGATCGCCTTCATT
Organism: Desulfobacca acetoxidans; assembly: GCA_020722205.1. Classification (GTDB taxonomy): domain Bacteria; phylum Desulfobacterota; class Desulfobaccia; order Desulfobaccales; family 0-14-0-80-60-11; genus DYLF01. Next base: position 32,753 of record DYLF01000005.1, on the reverse strand, counting down.
GACCATGAGGATAGCCCCCACCGGCATAAAATATCGGGCCGAGGCCGGGGAGCCGGGAATGCGGGCGGTTTGGCCGAATTCATCTTTGACGGAGATGCGCGGGCGCAATTCCTGGTCGCGGCTATCGATAATGAACCGATAGACCTTCTTGGTAGTCTCGTCGACGCGTTCCTGCATGGTCACATTTTCAATAATATCCCCAAATTTTATGATCCCACCCACTTCGGTGAGCATGGGGTTGGTAAAGGGGTCCCATTCGGCCAGTAACTGGTTGGCCTGGACTTCCTGGCCCTCTCGTACTTTAATGTGTGCTCCGTAGGCAAGCGGGTAGCGCTCACGCTCGATGCCTTTCTCACTGAGAAGCACCAAATCGGCTGAGCGGCTCAGGTTGACCAGCTCTCCGAAGCGGTCTTCGACGTACTTGACGTTATCAAAGCGCACCCGGCCTTTAACCCGGGCGGTATGAAAGCTCTGCTCGGCCCGACGGGAAGCGGTGCCGCCGATGTGGAAGGTGCGCATGGTGAGCTGGGTGCCTGGCTCGCCGATGGATTGAGCGGCCAGAATGCCGATGGCCTCTCCGATGTTGACCGGGGTGCCATGGGCCAAATCCCGGCCGTAGCATTTGGCGCAGACGCCTCGTTTGGTTTGGCAGGTGAGCACTGAGCGGATTTCGACTTTTTCCAGCCCGGCCTCTTCGATACGCTCCGCCGCTTCTTCATCGATTTCCTCGTTGGCCCTGACCAGCACTTCGCCGGTATGCGGGTCGACGATATCATAGAGTGCGGTGCGTCCGAGTACGCGATCTTTCACGCGTTCGATGATCTCTCCGCCTTCCACCAGGGAAGTAACATAGATGCCGTCGATGGTGCCGCAGTCAATTTCATTGATTACGGCATCTTGGGCGACATCCACCAGTCGGCGGGTCAGGTAGCCGGAGTTGGCGGTCTTCAAAGCGGTGTCAGCCAGACCTTTGCGGGCACCGTGGGTGGAAATGAAGTATTCCAAAACAGTCAGTCCTTCCCGGAAATTGGCTTTTATGGGGGTTTCGATGATTTCCCCGGAAGGTTTGGCCATCAGACCCCGCATGCCGGCCAACTGGCGCATTTGGTCTTTGCTGCCCCGGGCGCCGGAATCGGCCATCATAAAGATGGGGTTGAAACTGGTGATTTCCTCTTGGTGGACGATGGTTTGGCCGGTGGTGTGGTCCTTCTCCTCCACGGTGACCTTTTCGGAGGCCATTTCGGCCATCATTTCCGCCGCCACTTCGTCCGTGGCCTTGGCCCAGATGTCCACTACCTTATTATATTTTTCCCCTTCCGTGATCAGGCCTTCCTGGTATTGTTCTTCGACCTGGTCCACCTCAGCTCGGGCTCGTTCCAGGATTTCCGCCTTGCGCTGGGGAATGACCATGTCGTTGATGCCGATGGACAGGCCGGCCTGGGTGGCATACTTATAGCCCAGGTCTTTGAGGCGGTCGGCCAAAATGACGGTCTGTTTGATGCCGACCTTACGATAGGCCACGGCGATGATCTTGCGGATTTCCTTTTTGGTCATGGTGGTGTTGACCAGATCAAAAGATAAGGCGGGGGGGAAAATTTCATAAAGCAACACTCGACCCACGGTGGTCTGGTAAAGGCGTCCCCCAATCCGCACCGGAATGCGGGCCTGCAAGTCGACCTGGCCTTGGTCGAAAGCAATCCGGACCTCCTCAGGTGAGGCGAAAGGTACCGGTTTACGGCCGTTGGCAGCAACCCGTTCTCCTCGGGCAAAAGGTCGTTCTCTGGTGAGATAGTAGAGTCCCAAGACGATATCTTGGGTGGGGATAATGATGGGGTCGCCGTTGGCCGGTGAGAGGATGTTGTTGGTGGACATCATCAAGGTCCGGGCTTCAATCTGGGCTTCGATGGACAACGGCACATGGACGGCCATTTGGTCGCCGTCGAAGTCGGCGTTGAAGGCGGTGCAGACCAGAGGGTGAAGCTGAATGGCTTTACCTTCGATCAGGATGGGTTCAAATGCTTGGATGCCCAAGCGGTGGAGGGTGGGCGCCCGATTGAGCAGGACGGCATGTTCCCGCACCACCTCTTCGAGGATGTCCCAGACTTCGGGAGTTTCCCGCTCCACCAGTTTTTTAGCCACTTTGATGGTAGTAGCGTAGCCTCTGGTCACCAACTTATGGAAAATGAAAGGCTTGAAAAGCTCCAGGGCCATCTGCTTGGGCAGGCCGCACTGATGTAACCGCAGTTCCGGGCCGATGACGATGACCGATCTGCCGGAGTAATCAACACGTTTGCCCAGGAGGTTCTGGCGGAACCGTCCCTGTTTGCCCTTGAGCATGTCACTCAGAGATTTCAGCGGTCTTTTGTTAGGTCCGGTGATGGTGCGGCCGCGCCGTCCGTTTTCAAAAAGAACGTCCACGGCCTCCTGAAGCATGCGTTTCTCGTTACGGATGATGATGTCTGGCGCGTTCAGCTCCAACAGGCGCTTCAGGCGGTTGTTGCGGTTGATGACCCGGCGGTAAAGGTCGTTGAGGTCAGAGGTGGCAAAGCGGCCGCCATCCAGATGGACCAAAGGCCGCAAGTCAGGCGGCAGAACCGGGATGACTTCCAAGACCATCCACTCGGGGCGTTGCCCGGATTCACGAAAAGAGTCGATGATTTTCAGGCGCTTGCCCAATTTTTTGCGTTTGGCATCGGAGTGGGTGCGGGCCATCTCGGCGCGCACCGTCTGGGACAGGTTATCCAAATCAAGCTTTCTCAGCATCTCCCGGACAACCTCCGCCCCCATTCCGGCCTGGAAGCGGTCACCATATTCCTCCCGCTTCTGACGGTATTTTTCTTCAGATAGGAGTTTGCCGGGCTCCAGGTCCGGGTCGTTGGTGTCTCCCTGGTCAACGACTACGTAGGCTTCGAAGTAAAGGATTCTCTCGAGCTCTTTGAGGGTCAGGTCCAGCAGGTTGCCGATTTTGCTGGGCAGGCTTTTCAAAAACCAGATGTGTACCACCGGAGAAGCCAGTTCGATGTGGCCCATCCTTTCCCGTCTAACCTTGGACTGAATCACCTCCACACCACACTTTTCGCAGGTGATGCCGCGATGTTTCATGCGTTTGTATTTGCCGCAGTTGCACTCATAATCTTTGGCGGGGCCAAAGATTTTGGCGCAGAACAGACCGTCCCGCTCCGGCTTGAAGGTGCGGTAATTGATAGTCTCAGGCTTTTTCACCTCTCCATAAGACCAGGAGCGGATCATGTCCGGCGAAGCCAAGGACAGCCGCACCGCTTCTATGGTGAGAGGATCTTCAGGCCGGGCGAACAGGCTATTCAAATCCTCTAATTTTACATCCTGAGGTTTTTCCATATCTTGTATCCTGTAGAAGGCGACAGCCAATAACCGCCAGCCGCCATTGCCGGCCAGTGGTCACTGGCGGCATGGTCTCATTAGCTGTTTGACTGCTTTTTTACCAACTCAATATTGAGCGCCAGACTTTTAAGTTCCCGCACCAAGACATTAAAGGACTCCGGCAGGCCGGCTTCCAAATCGTACTCACCTTTGAAAATCTTTTCATACATCCGGGTACGACCGGCCACATCATCGGACTTGACTGTTAGAAATTCCTGAAGGGTATAAGCCGCGCCATAGGCTTCGAGGGCCCAGACTTCCATTTCACCCAGACGTTGCCCGCCGAATTGGGCTTTGCCACCCAGGGGTTGTTGGGTCACCAGGGAGTAAGGGCCGATGGACCTGGCATGGATTTTATCGGCTACCAGGTGATGAAGCTTCATCATGTACATCACGCCCACGGTCACTTCCCGGTCGAACGGCTCGCCGCTGCGGCCGTCGATCAATCTGGTCTGGCCGCCTATTGGTAAGCCGGCTTCCTTCAGGAAGGTCCGCACTTCCTCTTCGGTGGCGCCGTCAAACACCGGAGAGGCTATATGGAGCCCGTTCTTATAATGTTTCAGCCAGATTTCCCGCAACTCCTCGTAGGTGAGTTTGTCCAGCTCCTGTGCCAGCGTCTGGTTTTTCCAGATGCGTTTCAGGCGGTTTTTAATATTATCCAGACTGTAATAGCGGTCGATCATCTCGCCGATCTGCCGGCCCAAAGCATAAGAAGCCCAGCCCAGATGGGTTTCCATTACTTGACCGACGTTCATGCGGGACGGCACTCCCAGAGGGTTGAGGACGATGTCCACGGGTGTGCCGTCTTCAAAATAGGGCATGTCCTCTTCCGGTAAGATGCGAGAGACTACCCCTTTGTTGCCGTGGCGGCCAGCCATTTTATCGCCGACAGCCAGTTTGCGTTTCATAGCCACGAAGACCTTGACCTTCTTGATGACTCCTGGGGGCAGTTCATCCACCTTCCTGAGACGGGAGAGTCTGGCTTCAAACATCATGGTGACCCAGTGGACTTGCTCTTGGTAGCGTTCCAAGAGTTCGTCCACCTGATCTTCCAGACCGGGTTCCACGAAAGAAACGTGGCGCCAAAACTCCAAGGGGCGGGTAAGGACCAGCTCCTCCTTGACAACCGCGCCCTTTTCCAGAATGACCGTCTCTTGCCGGTCATCATAGAGGGCGTCAGCTAATTTTTGGCCTGCCACCAGCTGCGCCAATTTCTGGCGATGGCTTTGGGTGATGATGGCGATTTCGTCGGCTTGATCTTTCTGCAGTTTGGCCACGGCTTCGTCTTCAATGGAACGGCTGCGGTCGTCTTTTTCCACGCCTTTGCGGGAAAAGACGCGGGCATCAATGACTACTCCTTCGATGCCCGGCGGCACCCGCAAGGAGGTGTCTTTGACATCGCCGGCCTTTTCGCCAAAGATGGCCCGCAGCAATTTTTCTTCCGGAGTCAGTTGGGTTTCCCCTTTGGGAGTAATTTTCCCCACCAGGATGTCACCGGGTCGGACTTCGGCGCCGATGCGGATAATGCCGCTCTCATCCAGATTGCGCAGGGCGTCTTCTCCGACGTTGGGGATATCACGGGTTATTTCTTCCTTCCCCAGCTTGGTGTCACGGGCCATGACCTCAAATTCCTCAATATGGATTGAGGTAAAAACGTCATCCCGCACCAGACGCTCACTAACCAGGATGGAGTCTTCAAAGTTATAACCGCCCCAGGGCATGAAGGCCACCATGACATTTTTCCCCAGGGCCAGTTCTCCCATTTCCGTCGCCGGCCCGTCGGCGATGATCTGGCCCTTTTCTACCCAGTCGCCGCGGCGGACGATGGGACGCTGGTTAAAGCAGGTATTCTGATTGGTACGTTGAAATTTCACCAGCTTGTAGATATCCACCGGTGAGTCATTGGCGCCGTTGCCTGAATCGGCGGCGCGGACGACCACCCGGGTAGCATCCACGTCTTCCACATAGCCGCTGCGCCGGGCCACCAATGTCACCCCGGAGTCACGAGCCACCACTGCTTCCATGCCGGTGCCGATAAGGGGGGAGCTGCTGGTGAGCAAGGGCACCGCCTGACGTTGCATGTTGGACCCCATGAGAGCCCGGTTGGCATCGTCGTGTTCCAGAAAGGGGATGAGAGAAGCTGCCACCGATACCAATTGGCTGGGAGAGACGTCCATATAGTCAACCTTATCAGGGGTGACCATGACGTATTGTCCCCCTTGGCGGGCCTGCACCAGATCCGTGGTGAACCGGCCCTCCTCATCTAGGCTGGCATTGGCCTGCGCAATGACCTTGTCCTCTTCCTGGAGGGCAGTCAGATATTGAACTTCTCGAGTCACCCGAGCCACAATTTTGTTGTTGACTTTGTGTTTTTCCACCACCCGGTAGGGGGTTTCAATGAATCCGAACTCATTGACCCTGGCGTAGGTGCTTAAAGAGACGATGAGTCCGATGTTGGGACCTTCCGGGGTCTCAATGGGACAGATACGACCATAGTGCGTGGGATGCACATCCCGCACTTCAAAACCGGCCCGTTCGCGGGTTAACCCCCCCGGCCCCAGGGCAGAGAGTCGGCGTTTGTGAGTAATTTCAGACACGGGGTTGGTTTGATCCATGAACTGGGATAACTGGCTGGTGCCAAAAAACTCTTTGATGACGGCCTGCACAGGCTTGGCATTGATCAGGTCGTGAGGCATCAGGGTATCCAGGTCCTGAATGGCCATCCGTTCTTTGATGGCCCGTTCCATGCGCACCAACCCCACCCGGAACTGATTCTCCAGCAGTTCGCCCACGGTCCGGACTCGCCGGTTGCCTAAATGGTCGATGTCATCCACCGGTCCTTCCCGGTCTTTCTGATTGATCAGTTCCCTTACCGCCAGCAGGATATCTTCCCGTGTAAGTGTGGTATGAGAGAGGGGGAGGCGTTCCTCCGGCCGCCTCAGTCTCAGATCAAGTTTGAGCCGCCCCACCGGGGAAAGATCATAGTGTTCGGGGTTAAAAAACAGGTTCTGGAAGAAGAGCAGTGCTACTTCTTCGTTAGGCCGATTGCTGGGACGCAGTCGGCGGTAAATCTCCAGGATGGCTTCCTTCGGGTTGCTGACCTTGTCCGCTGACAAAGTGTTGCGCAAGCAGGGGCTTACATTGACGCCGTCAATGTAAAGGAGGTCCAGTTCTCTAACCCCGCGGCTTTGCAGAAATTTCACCTTCTCCTCAGAGAGCATTTCGTTGCACAGGGCCAGTGGTTCACCGGACTCCGGGTCAAGAATGTCATGGGCCACCACCCGGCCCACCAGCTCCGCCGCCGAAATCGGCAGGAACTCCACACCTGCCTTCTCCATCTTTTGGAGAGCCGCCTGGGTCACTCTCTTTCCCTTTTTTACCAGAACTTCCCTGGTTTTTGGGGCCTGGATATCGGTGGGGGCAATGCGGTCCAGAAGCAATTGGGGGATTAGGCGGCGGCGGATCGATTCTTCGTCCAGATAGATCTTTTCCGTGGTGTAGAAGAAGTTGAGCAATTGTTCAGTGCTGTATCCCAGAGCCTTAAGGAGAATAGTGGCATGGAACTTGCGCCGACGGTCAATGCGGACATAAAGGACGTCCTTAGGGTCAAATTCAAAATCAATCCACGACCCCCGCAGCGGAATCAACCGCGCCGAATAAATGATCTTGCCGCTGGAATGGATTTTCGCCCGATCGTGATCGATGAAGAGCCCAGGAGAGCGGTGCAGTTGACTGACCACCACCCTCTCCGTGCCGTTGATGATAAAAGTGCCGTGTTCCGTCATTAACGGCAGGGTACCGAAATAAATCTCCTGCTCTTTGATATCACGGATGGCTTGCGGTTTGGAGTCCAGCCCGATCTCATAGACGACCAGGCGCACCCTGAGCTTCATGGGCACTTCATAAGTCATGCCCCGCTGTAGACATTCATCCACTTCATACTTTGGATCCCCCAGGTTGTAATCCACAAACTCCAGTGAACAGGAGCCGCTGAAATCCTGGATGGGAAAGACGCTCTTAAAGACACCCTGGAGTCCGTAATTCTGTCGCTCGGAGGGGGGCTGATCTTTCTGCAGGAAACGGTTATAGGACTCTTTCTGCATCTCAATGAGATTAGAGATGTCCACTATCCGTTCAATTTTGCCGAAACCCTTGCGATAAAGTCTTAAGGGCGATAGTACTTGCGCCATGGGCACTCCCCGGACAGGAGAGTGGGGACGGGGGGGCAGGGCTGGTGACCCCGGTCTCCGGTCTCCGGTCCTTATTTAATTTCGACGGTGGCTCCTTGGTCAACCAGTTTCTTTTTGATTTCTTCGGCCTCAGCTTTGGAAACAGCTTCCTTCAAGACCGTAGGGACGTTTTCCACCGCCTCTTTGGCTTCTTTCAATCCCAGGCTGGTGATAGTCCTGACTTCTTTAATGACTTGAATCTTATTAGGGCCGCAGGCGGTCAAAACCACGTCGAATTCGGTTTTTTCCTCTTCCACCGGGGCTGCAGCGGCGGCCGGGGCGGCTGCTGGCGCCACCGCCATCGGCGCCGCCGCGGAGACGCCAAACTTTTCTTCCAACTCCTTAATGAGCTGAGAAAGTTCCAACACCGTCATGTTGGCCAGGAAATCCACTAATTCGGCTCGGTCGATAGGCATTATTTTGTTCCTCCTTAATCTTAGCCAATTTTCAACGACCCATTGCCAACGGCTAGGTGTCCATTAAACTATTGGCTAATTGCTGACAGCTTTTTCTTTTTGAGCTTTAATTGCCTCCAGCACGTGGAGAAGCTTCCGGATGACTCCCGCCAATACCATCACGAGAGCGGTCGGTACTCCTTGCAAGAGGCCCAGGAGTTGCGCCAGGAGCACCTCCCGTCCAGGCAGCTTGGAGAGGGCTTCAATATCCTGGACACTCAGGACTTGGCCTCCCAAGGCTCCACCTTTGATCTTCAGCAAGGGTTGCTCCTGAGCAAACTTGACCAGGATCTTGGCCAACGCCACCGGGTCGGCATATCCCAAGGTCAGAGCATTGGGGCCGGTAAACTGGGAGGTCAGCGGTGCCAAAAGCGAGCCCGGCGCGGCGGCGGCCCGGGTGAGTAAGGTGTTTTTCACCACCTTCACTTCACCTGAGGCTTCTTTCACCATTCTCCGGAGCTGGCCCATGGACCTCACCGTTAGTCCGGTGAAGTCGGCCAGGATACCGATGTGAGCTTGAGTGGCCATGGTTGCCAACTCTTGCACGATCTTGTTTTTCTTCTCTATTTGTGGCTTCAACAACGCCAGCCTCCTTCTTTTACAGGAGCCGCACCAGATTTTTGACGTCGGCAACATCTACCGGAATTCCCGGCCCCATGGTGGTGGAGAGATGGATGCTCTTCAGATAAGTGCCTTTGCTGGTGGTGGGCTTGAGACGCACCAGCATGTCCAAGAAAGCCGCCAGATTGTGTAACAGCCGGTCTGTGCCAAAAGACACCTTACCTACGGGGGCGTGAACCACTCCAGCTCGGTCGACCCGGAATTCCACTTTACCGCCTTTTAGTTCTTTGACGGCCTTAGCCACATCAAAAGTCACTGTCCCCACCTTGACATTGGGCATTAACCCCCGGGGGCCCAGGATCTTGCCCAACCGCCCCACTTGGCCCATGAGGTCCGGTGTGGCCACGGCCTTGTCAAACTCCAGCCACCCTCCTTGAATGCGGCTGATGAGGTCTTCGGCCCCCACCACGTCAGCCCCGGCATCCAGGGCTTCTCTTTCCTTCTCTCCTTTGGCAAATACCAGCACCCGGACACTCTTGCCAGTGCCTTGGGGCAGAACCACGGCGCCACGCACCATCTGGTCCGCATGACGGGGATTGACCCCCAGGCAGACGGCAATGTCCAGCGTTTCGTCAAACTTAACGTTAGAGGTTTCCAGCGCCAGGCCCACTGCCTCAGAAAAATTATATCGGCGGCCGGGTGCCACCTTTTCGGCTACCTGACGATATCTCTTGCCTCTGTTGGCCATCTTTTACTCCCTAAAACTAAGTCATGAGCCGTGAGCAGAACGCTCCCACTTCACGTCTTACTACTGTTCGACAATCTCAATCCCCATACTGCGGGCGGTCCCGGCGATAGTTTTCATGGCCATGGCCAGGTCGGTGGTATTGAGGTCCGGCAGTTTCTGCCGGGCAATTTCCATGAGTTGGGCCTTGGTAATTTGACCTGCCTTTTCCCGACCGGCCTCCTTAGAGCCTTTGGCCAACTGTGCTGCCTGACGAAGCAATACCGGAGCCGGCGGCGTTTTGGTGACGAATGTAAAAGAGCGGTCGGCATATACTGTGATCACCACCGGGATGACGGTGCCCTCCTGGCCGGCGGTGCGGGCATTATAACTTTTGACAAATTCCATGATGTTGACACCGTGCTGTCCCAAGGCCGGACCCACCGGCGGTGAGGGGGTGGCTTGGCCCGCCGGCAATTGTAACTTTATCTGGGCTACTACTTTTTTGGCCATTCTCAGCTCCTAGATTCTTTCCAACTGCGTAAACTCCAGCTCCACGGGTGTAGGGCGGCCAAAGACGCTGATCATCACCTTGACCCGACCCCGGTCCGCCCTGACTTCATCCACCACGCCGGTGAAATTGGTGAAGGGCCCATCCATAACCTGAACCTTATCTCCGGGCTCAAATCTGATCTTGGGTTTGGGCTTCAGGATGCCCTCCTGTATCTGAGTGATGATTTTTTCTGCCTCCGCCTCGGGGATCGCCACCGGTTCGGTTTTACTCCCCACAAACCCCGTCACTTTTGGGGTATCTTTCACCAAATGCCAGGATTCGTCGGTCAATTCCATGCGCACCAGAACATAGCCAGGATAGAACTTGCGAGCCGAAAGTTTGCGCTCCCCTTTGACCATCTCCTCCACGGTCTCTGTGGGAACCAACACTTCGCTGATCAGATGCTCCATGCCCATGGATTTGGCTCGATCCAGAATGGAATTTTTTACTTTCTGTTCAAACCCGGAGTAGGTATGGATGATGTACCACTTCTGAGCCATGGTTTATACCTTTGACTAACGTATGACCTGCCGTACCAAGCGGGAGAGGCCAAAATCCACCAGACCTAGAAAGACTGACACTACGAGGACCAAGAACAGCACCACGGCTGTGGCTCCCAAGGTTTCCTTGCGGCCCGGCCAGGTGACTTTCCTCAGCTCCTGTATCGCCTCCCGGACAAATTGCCGACCGCTGATCAGCCAGTCTTTCACTACAGCCAGTTTTTTCAGCCAGGAATCCTTGGCTTTCCCAGGCCTTAGTTTTATGATCTGGCCTTTGGCAGAACCTGTCCCCCCCTCTTTGGGGGGACGCTTGGCCTTCCCTCTATTCTTGCTCATCTTACCTCGCTCGCCTCTCCTCCTTCGCCGGCGGAAAACCGCCTCCAGCAGGCCGTCTTGGTCGCCTCGGCAAGAGGTATCCCCAACCTGTGGTTACGCCAAGTGCCAAAATCCATTGATATCAAGGAGAGTTTTTCCAGGCAAGTGGCCCTAACCTGATAGGTCCTGACGTTGACGTCGCGGTTGCCATTCCTTTGGCAGGCCAGGAGGGATTCGAACCCCCATCCCCCGGTTTTGGAGACCGGTGCTCTAGCCGTTCGAGCTACTGGCCTGCATTTCTCTACTTGGTCTCTCGATGGAGGGTGTGGCTCCGACAGAAAGAACAGTATTTCTTGAAATTCAAGCGGTCGGGCGTCCGTCTCTTGTTTTTGGTGGTCGTATAGTTGCGACGTTTACAGGTTGTGCAGGATAAGGTGACGATTTCTCTCATAATCTACTCGATGATATCGCTTACCACGCCGGCGCCGACGGTGCGACCGCCCTCCCGGATGGCGAAGCGCAGTTCTTTCTCCAGTGCCACCGGAGTGATGAGGTGCACCTCAAGGGAGACATTGTCACCCGGCATCACCATCTCTACACCTGCGGGCAGCGTCACCACCCCGGTGACGTCAGTGGTGCGCAGATAAAACTGGGGGCGATAGCCGGCAAAAAACGGGGTATGGCGCCCACCTTCCTCTTTGGTGAGCACATAGACCTCGGCCTTGAACTTAGTGTGGGGCGTGATGGAGCCCGGTTTGGCCACCACCTGACCCCGCTCCACCTCATCCTTCTTGATGCCGCGCAGCAGCAGGCCCACGTTGTCTCCCGCCTGGCCATAGTCCAGCGTCTTACGGAACATCTCCACCCCGGTAACCACCGTCTTCTGGGTGGGGGCAAAGCCCACTATCTCCACTTCGTCCCCCACCTTGATCTGCCCGCGCTCCACCCGGCCGGTCACCACCGTGCCCCGGCCGGAGATGCTGAACACATCCTCGATGGGCATCAGGAAAGGCTTGTCCACTGCCCGCAGCGGCTCCGGAATATAGTGGTCCAGGGCCTCTATGAGCTCAAAGATGGGTTTCACCTCCGGGGCGTTGAAATCGTCCGCCTCCAAGGCCTTCAAGGCTGAACCCTTGATGATGGGAATGTCATCGCCCGGAAAATCATACTTGGACAGCAACTCCCGGAGTTCCAGCTCCACCAACTCGATAAGCTCCGGGTCATCCACCATGTCCACCTTGTTCAGGAACACCACAATATAGGGCACCCCTACCTGGCGGGCCAACAAAATGTGCTCCCGGGTCTGGGGCATGGGACCGTCATCGGCCCCCACCACCAAAATGGCCCCGTCCATCTGGGCCGCACCGGTAATCATATTCTTGATGTAGTCCGCATGGCCCGGGCAGTCCACGTGGGCATAGTGGCGATGGGGGGTCTCATATTCGACGTGTGCCAAGGCAATGGTAATCCCCCGCTCTTTCTCTTCCGGCGCCTTGTCGATCTGGTCAAAGGGAATATAAGCAGCCATGCCCTTCTTGGCCAAGTGTTTGGTAATGGCCGAAGTCAGGGTCGTCTTGCCATGATCGATGTGACCGATCGTCCCCACGTTCACATGCGGCTTGGTCCTCTCAAACTTTTTCTTGGCCATCTCTCTTCTCCGGTGTTTTTTTGTCCACGGAATCCGGCTCCCGGGCTAAGCAAGTAATTTCTTTTCTATTTTCCGCTTATCATTAGCTGGTGCGGCGTGCACTAAGCAACGTACCATTTGAGGTGCTGTGGTCCCTCAAGAAATTCCCCTCAGTACGTCCGAAAACGCCCCGCAGCAATGTTAGCTGTTTTCTTTACTGGTCCCCTGACCAACTGGCCGCCGCCAACCGCGGCCACAATTTTCCATTATTGTATTGGAACTCTCTTGTTTCTCGCCCCTTGCCTGTATTCATTTAATGGAGCCCACGACCGGGATTGAACCGGTGAACCTCTTCCTTACCAAGGAAGTGCTCTACCTACTGAGCTACGTGGGCCCTTGGAGCGGGAAACGGGGCTCGAACCCGCAACCCTCAGCTTGGAAGGCTGATGCTCTGGCCAATTGAGCTATTCCCGCCACTAATCCAGGAAGCGCTTTGATACCCCAGCCCTTAGTGCTTGCTCTGGTGGAGAGGGGAGGATTCGAACCTCCGAAGGCGGTGCCAGCAGATTTACAGTCTGCCCCCTTTGGCCACTCGGGAACCTCTCCCATCCTGGTATAATGTTTGCCGGACAAATTAAAATTAGCCTGGACTTTGCTACAGCCTAAAATCCCCCCGTTTAAAAGGGGGGCTGAGGGGTTTCCATTTAAATAACAAGCTACCCATTAATGGCCAAGTCAGAAGGAGCAAGAGCCAATACTCTCTATCCTCACCCAAGACAGAGTAATGGAGCTGGCGATGGGAGTCGAACCCGCAACCTGCTGATTACAAATCAGCCGCTCTGCCATTGAGCTACGCCAGCCAACGGCCCCGACCGGGCGCACCAAGGGGGCAAAATATAACTTTATAAATATATAGTAATCTCAAATTCAATGTCAATAAATTTTTTTTGACAAAAAAGAGCAGGTTCCTGGTCGGCCGCCAAGAAATTTATAAAAAGTGTAACCTGATTGCAAGGGAGATTCATCTTTCATGGGCGTTTCGGCGATGCCATCAGGCTGGCCGGCGAGTTTCAGATCTTTGGCTCACTTGGCGCTGACTTTCCGGGCAGCCTGATAAACCGCCAAGCAAATCTGCTCCGAGAGTCTCTGCATCGCCCGGCTGACAGCCTCGGCCAATCCCTGAGGGGTTTTATCCAACATAGGTTCCAGGGTCTGAAAGTTTTTCTGGAAGAGGACTCTTTTGGTGATTTCTGGTTCTTCCTGATCCAGTAGGGTGACCGTCAGCTTAAGAGAGGCGTTCCAGCCGGCAGGGTTGTCGATTTCCTGAATCTCCTCCACTCCCCCTTCCAGCAGATAGCGGCTCTTACTGCTGCTGTCGCCCGGGAAAACGGCCTTAAAAAGGCCGGCGCTTCTGAGGTCGCGTAGGAGGTAGTCGGTCACCAGATAGCCGGGGCTGACCCGCCAGCGATGGTAGGTGTAGGTTTCACTTTTATACGGGGTGGGGCGATAAACCATGGCGGTGCTGTTAAATTCCTGGGCCACCAAAAACTGCTGCACCTTGAGACTGTCCTCCAAGGGGGGCAGACCCCTAAGGGTGGGCGGGGGATATTCCAGGATATATTTATACACCAGTGCCGGCGGATGGCCGCAGCCAAGCAGGCCCACCAGGGCAAACACCTGAACCAGGATGACCATCATCATATTTCTACTTATCCAGAGCCGATAAAAATAGATCGGATGCGGCATTTTTCCCCCTACCGACAAGAGGTGTGCCGGGCACACCGTTAAATTTAATAAAGATTAAATTTGGACGGAAATTATGGGCACCGCTAGTGCACCCTACTGGCAATTCTGGATGAACCGCCGTCACCTAAACAACAAGCTAATTTTTGATTCAAAACCTCGGACAGAAACCGGAAAATAGTTTCATTCATTCCACCGTTTTTTGGGGGGCTGACCGAAGAGCAGGTCAGGTGGCCGGTCATAGAGTCGGTCCAACAGGGCCCCCATGGTTTCGGTGGCCTGGCGGGCATTCTCAGTGGCGGCTTTTACCTCGCTGGCAATGCTGGAGGTTTTGCCCACCATCTCCTTGAAGTTGATTTCTCCCAGATCGCTATGCACCTTGTCCAAAAGGCCGCGGCTGGTCTGGAGGGTGTTTTTGGCCTCCACCAGCACGTCTTCTACCCGCCCGGCGGCCAGCAGCTTGTCCACTCGGGCGGTGATGTTCATGGTATTTTCCAGGGTTTTTTCAATCTTGGTCAGGATGGCTTCCATGCGTTTGCCCCGGAAAAAGACCTCGATCTCTGCCGCCGTGGATTTTAATTGATCCACCACTCCCCGGGTGTCAATCTCACTGATTTTTTCCACCATGATATTGACGCCGGACAGCATCTTATCAATATCCGTGGGTTGGGAAGGTATGACCGGGAATGGCGGTTTAAAACTTATCTCAGGGGTTTTGTCCTTGGCCTTGGGGTCCCGCGGCTGTAAATCAATAAATATCGGCGCGCTGACGCTGGTCACCATCAGCTGGGCGACCATCTTTTCCCTCAGGTCTCCGGGCAGGTTGATTTTCATATAGACGCAGATCAGTTTCTGGTCCGGAGCCACCTTGACCGCCGTCACCCAGCCTACCATCACTCCCCGATATCGAACTTCGGCACCCTCTCTCAAACCTTGCACCGATTGGTCAAAATAGGTGACGTAGCGTTGGCCAGGGGCAAAAAATCTGGTAATGTTCGGCCACCAAAAGTAAAAAATCCCCACTCCCAAGATAACACCCGACAAGATGAGGAGAGAGACGACAATCTTGACTTTTTTGGTGATCATGGCCTTATCCCCACGCGGAATCCCATGGTACCCAATTCATTCTTATCTGAGCAGTGGTAAGAAAGATTTTAACTCCATCTTTAAGATACTTTTCTTCAGCGGTTATCTTATCTTCTAATAGTGATAGTGTCAATTTTCCCAAGCATATGATTATTGGCGTTTCCCAACGGAACGGCTTCTGTTTTTAAAGGTAGGACTTATGGGAGACACGGTTTCAGCAGATTGATGATTACTTTTTGGCGCATGAACATACTCAATATGGCCAAGGAACCAACCCCCAGAAACCCTTAGAGTGAGGGGATAAAAACAGCCGTTTTAGAAGATTATGCTGAGGTGCATTCTATAAGGGGTTCCGAGGTCCCAGAGATACCCGATTGGGCGAGGTTGGCCAAAATCTTTAAGGACAACTGTTGCACGTCGAATAATCCCCCTGGTGCACTCGCCACCATTTATTCCACCTGCTCAAATCTTTGCCGTAGGATTTACCGGTGATGGCATCTAGGGCGGCAGCGGCGGCAGTCTGCACTGCCGCTTCAGGATCTGCTAAGCTATCAAGGAGGGCCGGAATAGCGGTGGGTTCTCTGAAGAATTGCAAAGCCTTGGCGGCTTGCCGGCGTTTCTCTGCTTGGGGATCATGCAAAGCCTGAAGGAGCGTGGAGATAAATTTTCTGGCTTCCTGACGCAGTCGCCAGTTGGGGTCGAGCTTTTCCAAAGCAGCGGCGGCGGCCACGACCGTATCCTCCTGGTCGGACATCAAAGCCGCCAACAATCCCGGCAAGGCCTCCTGGTCTCTGATCTCTCCCAGAATCCACGCGATATAGGGCTGATTCTCCTGCTTGGCATCCTGGACAAATTTTGTCAGAGTAGGCACGGCTGGCCGCCCAATTCTGATCAGGAGACGGACCGCCCAATCTCTGAGTTCCTTCTTGGAAAGGGCAGCGAGGAGATGGGGAACGATTGACACCTCCTGGAGACAGGCTGGTCTCTGCTGGTCTAATTTGTTAAGGGCGTTCAATGCGGCTTGTCGCACCGTCCAGTGATCGTCCCGGAGAGCCCGA
This sequence comes from Desulfobacca acetoxidans, assembly GCA_020722205.1. Classification (GTDB taxonomy): domain Bacteria; phylum Desulfobacterota; class Desulfobaccia; order Desulfobaccales; family 0-14-0-80-60-11; genus DYLF01. Next base: position 16,503 of record DYLF01000005.1, on the reverse strand, counting down.
AGGAGCGGCTTGAGCGTCTGCATATCTCCCATTTCTCCTAGGACCCAGACTATCTGTTGGCGCACTTCCGGATCTCTGTGGGAGAGAGCTGCAGTCAGGGCAGGAATGGCCGCCTCACCCATCTGGACCAGGGCCTGGGCGGCATTTTTTTTGATATTGATGATGACCTCAGTCAGACTCTGAATCAGGGGTGCGATGGCTCTGGTATCCTGTATTGCACCCAGAGCCAGAGCGGCGCTGCCTCTGACCTCGGCGCACCAATCCCGCAGAAGCAACTCGATCAGGATATCCACGGCCTGCACAGCTCTCATGTCAGCCAACACTTGGGCAGCACCTTTTCGGACTTCCCATTTGGGATGGTGCAGATACCCGAGCAGTTTGGGAATGTTGCGGGTTTTTTTAATTTTTTCCAGGTTTGGAGTAAAAAGTCCGAATACCATGGGTTGACTTTTGAGTTTGGTTCTAAAGGGTTTGGCCGTTGTAGTTAACTACCTGGATTATAAGATGTTTTGCATACTTTATGGTCTTTTGTAGTCAAAAAGGGATGAAATTTTTCCGGAGGCGGTTCTCTCCAAAAATTACATGTGTGCTTGTAATCACTTGAACTACCTATTCGGAAAATTTTTTCTGAAACTTGAAAGATATACCCTTGATGAGAGGGAGCAGGGGCGAAGTTAAGAAAAATTGCGGAGGTTTTAAGACTTGATCACCAAGAAAATTTTTGGACGCCGATTTCAGTTGGAAGCCAGACGTCAGCGAGGCAAGAAGTCAGCTTTAGGTTAAAAAGATTCCGTGCTCAGCAGGGTGGCGGCGCTCCGAAGTTTTCCTGGAAGCGCTCCCGGAACTCTGCCAGGGATAGACGGTGTTCCTGGGTGCCGGCCTGTTCCACGGCAAAGCTGGCCAGCACCGCACCCAAGCGGGCCGCCTTACCCCAGGGCAGTTTCAGGGTCAGGCCTTTGAGGAGGCCGGCGCGGTAAGCGTCGCCGGCACCGGTGGGGTCCTTGATCTGGCGTGCAGGTACGGCTGGGATCAGCTCCCGGCCATCAGGGGTGATAATTTCCGAGCCTTCCTCGCCCCGGGTGGTGATGATGACCGGGGTGTATTGCTGTAAGCCGGCATGGTCCAAACCGGTTTTATTCCGGAACATCTCCAGTTCATAGTCGTTGACGATGAGGGCCAGGGCTCCTCCTGCCATCTCCAACAAGTCAGTTCCCTGCCAGGCCGGGATGGACTGCCCCGGGTCGAAAATATAGGGCAGCCCCATGGACTTATAGAGACGAGAATAGGTCAGCATATCCTCCAAATTTCCCGGGGAAATGATAGCCAGGGAAGCTGCTGGCTCCAGGCCGTCAAAACAGTATTGCGACGGATGCTTCATGGCGCCGGGGTTGAAGCCGGTGATCTGGTTGTCGGCCAGGTCGGTGGTAATATAGGCGCCGGCGGTGAATTCTTCCGGGATGAGGCGGATGCCGTCCAAGGAAAGACCCAGCTGCTCCAACCACTGGCGGTAGGGGCCGAAATCCCGGCCCCCCGTCGCCAGAATCAAGGGCTTTTCCCCCAAAAGAGTCAGGTTGTAAGCGATATTGCCAGCCGTGCCCCCGAATCTCTCGGAAAGACCGTTCACCATGAAACAAACGTTCAGGATATGAATTTTCTCCGGGAGGATGTGGTCCGCAAAACGGCCGGGGAAATCCATGATCCGGTCATAGGCTAGCGAGCCCGAGACTAATAGGCGCATTTAATATCCATCCTTGATTTTTTTCATAGATTAAGCAGATTAAGAGTCAGCAGCCGCAGATTGCTCAGAGCAGAAAACAATAACCTGTGAAATCTGTGGATTAATCTTGGTCAAGAGATCAATAATCGCCGTGTCCTTCCACTCTGACCTGGTCAAAGTATTCCTTGGCTTCGCCGACAGTATATAAAGAGCCGGTGACGAGGATGCGGTCTTGTGGCCCGGCCAGAGTCTGAGCCCGTCGGATGGCCAGGTGCACCTGAGGTTCGGTCAAGGTTTGGATTTTATAAGATTCGGCTTGGAGCGCCAGCCTCTCGGGGGCGGCGGCGCGGGCGTAGCGGGGGCGGGTAAAAATCACGGTATGTGCCAGAGGCAGGAGGCGTCCCAGGATGCCGGCCGTGTCCTTATCGGCCATCATCCCCAAGACCATGATGAGCCGGCCGTTGGCGCGGCTTTCTTTTACCCTCTGGGCCAGCACCTGAGCGGCGGCCGGGTTGTGGGCCCCATCCAGCCAGACCCGGGGGTCGGATCTCACCTGCTCCAAGCGGCCCGGCCAGCGGGCCTTTCGCAACCCCTCCCGAATTTCTGTCTCCGCGACCGGGAACCCCCGCGGTTGCATGACCTCTAAAACCGCCAGGGCCAAGGCGGCGTTGGCGAACTGGTGCCTTCCGGCGAGACTGACGGTGAGACCGCGGAACTGGTGTTCCAACCCGTGGTAAGAGAAGCACCCCTGTCCCTGGCCGCGGCTTTGGAAGTGGACTCCTTTGACATATAGCGGGGTCGCTGCCTCCCGGCAGAGTTGCCGATACATGGCGAGCAGGCGTTTCTGATGAACCCCGGTGACCACCGGAGCGCCGGGCTTGATAATGCCCGCCTTTTCCCGGGCGATGGCCATCAGGGTGCGGCCCAGGAATTCCTGGTGATCCAGTGAGATATTGGTGATGACGCTCACTTCAGGATGGATGATGTTAGTGGCGTCGAGCCTTCCCCCCATGCCGGTCTCCAGAATTATGGGAGAGGCTTGTTCCTCAAGGAAGTAGAGGAAGGCCATGGCCGTGGCGAATTCAAAAAAGGTGGGTGGCTCCTCCTCGACCACCGCCTCCCGAACCCGGTTTATCAGCTGCAATAGGCGGAGCGGTGATACCTCCTGCTCCTTCAGGCGGTAACGCTCGCTGAAATGCACCAGGTGAGGGGAAGTGAAGAGGCCGACCGGATACCCGGCCTGGGTATAAACGGCGGACAACATGGCTGCCACCGACCCTTTGCCGTTGGTGCCGGCGATATGCAGGTAGCGCCCTTGCTCATACGGCAGACCCAGGCGCTGCAAGAGATTGTAAGTGGAGGAGAGGCCGAATTTGATGCCGTATTTTTGTAAATTAAAAACCCAGGCCGTGGCCTGGCCTAGGTCTGAAAAGCCTTTCATTGATTTTCCTTGAACTCATGGCTGGAGACGATGTCGCTGCCTGGAGCGAAACGCACCGTCAGGATGTTCTTCAATATTTTGCCTTCTTTTTTTACCGTCTTCCTTTGGATGTTTTTGTTTTCGTCGATAAAAAAAGGCGTGGTGGACTGGGGCTGCGGTTCGTGGTAAAGTTTGGAACTCATCTGTGCAGGGGGATCCGCATAGCCATGGTAAGTGAACACCACGCCGGCCGCAGAACGATCCACGTCCTGGGGTTCTCCGAACCATAGCAGGATTTCGTGCTTGGTGGTCTTACCGTCTATGATTCTGGCCACATAGCGGGGATTGATGCCTTCACCGCTCAACGCCCGCCAGCCGGCAACGATCAGGACGCCCAAAGCTATCAGCAAAAACGGCGCCAAGCCACGTTCTGACCGGCAATTGTGCCTTCTCCTCCCTAAACTTGGCTGTTGGTTTGTCATGTGCCTGTGCCTCCTTCTGACCTGACTAGCAGATCGGGTGGGCTGTGCCCACCAATTTTTTCCTGCCAACTTGGCGTTTTGAAATATGGCTTAACTGAGCAATACGGCAATTATACCACTGAGGAAGATGGCGTCAAAGGTGCCGGCCCCGCCGATGGAGGCCACCGGCGCTCCCAAATGGTTGATTTCCCGCAGCTTCAGGAGATCGGCGCCGATGAGGGTGCCCATGGTGCTGGCGATATAGGCGATGGGTGCCCTAAGCTCCTCAGGGCAAAGCAGCCAAGCGCCCAGGGCGGCCAAAACGGGCGGAATCAGGCCGGGGACGGCGATGCCCAACCCCTTTACCGGTCGCGCCACGTGATACATGATAACGATCATGCCGCTTAGCAATATCGGCAGGGCCAAAGTAAAGGGCATGCGGCTCCACAAATACAGAGATAGAAAGGCCGGGATCACTGCGCCGCCCACATTCAGGGCCAACACCGTGCGGCGGGTGCGAGGGGCGGCCGGCAGCCGCACGCGCATGCCGAAATAGGAGATGACCTGCCCCCCCATCACCTCCGTGGTCTCCAGGGTATGAATGGGGATGTTTACCAGGCTGCCCAACAGGGTCAGGATCAGCAGCCAAAACATCATGTGAGGTGACAGGCCCAATTTGATAAAAGCCCCCCCGATGAGACCCACCAAGAGAAAGGGCAGCATAATAAAGGCCATGACGAAAAACACGACCATGACCAGAAAGATGAGAGGGGGAAAGATCATCGTCTAATGCTCCAACCCATAGGCCCTAAGCTTGTAATTTAATTCTTCGAGGGAAATTTCTAGGACTTCCGAGGCCTTCTGACGGTTTTTGGCCAGTTTTTCTAAGGTGCGGATGATGAATTCCCGCTCCTGCTCCGACCAACTGGGCTCTGTGTCCCCATTCCAAAGTCTATGGGCCTCTCTCTGGATATAGGGAGGCAGATTATCAACAGTGAGGGTTTCAGAGGTGGACAGAATAACGCCCCTTTCCAAGACGTTTTCCAGTTCCCGGATATTTCCCGGCCAGTCGAAGCGGCGGAAGGCCGTTAAGACTTCCGGGGCCAGGCTTTGTACTCTTTTATGATATTTCTCCCGGTATCTTTTGAGAAAATACTCCACCAGCAACGGCAGATCGTCCAGGCGCTCCCGGAGGGGCGGCAAGGTAATGGGGAAAACGTGCAAACGGTAATAGAGATCTTCGCGGAAACTGCCCACCCGCACCATTTCCTCCAAAGGCCGGTTGGTGGCGGCAATGATGCGCACGTCCACCTTGGCAGTTCTGGTACCGCCCAGGGGTTCGAATTCTTTGGTCTGCAGGACCCGCAAGATCTTGGCTTGGGTGGTCAGTTGCATTTCGCCGATCTCGTCGAGGAAGATGGTGCCTTTATGGGCCAGTAGGAAGCGGCCGTCCTTGCGATGGGTGGCGCCAGTGAAGGCTCCCCGTTCATGGCCGAAGAGCTCACTTTCCAACAGGGTCTCCGGCAGGGCGGCGCAGTTTACGACCACAAAGGCCCCTTGGCTGCGCAAGCTGTTCAGGTGCAAGGCCTGAGCCGCCAGTTCCTTGCCGGTGCCCGTTTCCCCTAGCAGTAAGACGGTGGCGTCGGAGGGCGCCACCACCTCCAAGAGGTGCTGTACCTCCTGCATGCACGCCGAAGTCCCCATTATCCCAGGAAAGAAAAAACTCAACCCGCTGCTCCTCCTTGAGACAGGCATCAGTTATCGGCAATAACCATTCCTTGATATCTTTCTGAGTCGCAATCGTTAGGAAGCGGCCGCCAGCGCTGCTGGCTGAGATTGCTACTCCCTGCCCTCAGCATGCGGTTCACGGCTTAGGGCTCGCTGCCCATGCCCCAAGGCATGCACCACCCCATGGCAGCGGCAGGCGGTGACGATTAAGAAAAAGGCCGGAGGGTCAGCCTGCGCCACCTCCTCGGCCAGAGTCTGCAGCAGCTCGGGCCGATAGCCGCCGATACCGGGCGCCAGTTGTTCGCTGGGGATCACCAGCACCCGCCAGCCCGGAAGAGACATGCGCTGTAATTCCTCAAACAAAGGCCTTTCCCACCTTATCCCGCTCACCGGGCAGCCCTCTGGGGGTTCGGGACAATCGTCCGGGCAGAGATGACGAGCCCGGCTGAGATAAAGTTGTCCTTCCTGACCCCTGAAAGAGACCGGTACCACGGCCTCCAAAGCTGACGGCACGGGCAGTGTCTGCCAATCGGGGCCCACCGCGGCGGTGCGCCGCAGCCAGGCATAGGCCACATGCACCGGCACCATGGGAAGTACCCAGCTCCACGGCGGGGGAGCGCTTAGATTCTCCGCCAGATAGGCGACGGCCTCAGCCTCTATCCAGGTAGCGGATTCAGGGTTTAACGCCTGGGCTTCCTTGAGAGCCCGAGCCTCCTGGTCCACTACCACAAATTTGGCGGCGGCCTCTTTCCAGGCCAAACGCTTGAGAGCCAACCGACCAAACTTTCCTGCCCCCAAAATGAGATAAACCAATGATCTTCGGTTTTCCGTCTGAATTTTAGCTTAAAGGATCCTGCCGTAGAGTTGACGGAACATTTGTCGCTGACTTATCTTTACCAAGGATGGCAACCCCAAATGGCAGAATTTAAATTTTTTGCCTCTTGCCCGTTGATTTTCGCCTTTTTTTTATTCCTGCCGGGGAAACACGCCAATAACGGTGGTCAGCCAAAATTTTTGATGTGTAAGCAAATCATACATGGCTGAGTGCCAGCCCGGCGGAGAAAAATATTCGAACTCGCCGCTCTTGATAAAAAGCTGAGCTTCGGTGCCGCCGTCCAGATTGAGGGCGCTGTCGATCTCAAAAGCGCTGGTCTTGAGAAAACGGGCCAATTGGTAGAGGGTGAAATAAGACTGTCTGGTGTTGAACACCAGGATATTGCTGTTGCGGTCGGCGGCAACCACGGTGCGCTGGGCCGTCTTCCGGCTGCTGGCCACCCGGATGCGGCCTTTATAATCCAGGAGCAGCGGATAGGACTGCACCCCCTGGTTCCAGGGAAAATTGCTTAAGGTTACAGGGTTGAGGCGCAGATCCAGGATGGTGGCCCGGGGCAGGTCCGGCGACATTCCCTTGGGCTCCGCTACGAACATCCCTCGCATCTGTGGGTTTTTCAGTGGGCCCAGCGGCCGGCCGTCGGCAATGATCAGACCGCATGGCTTGCCACCTGGGCAGAAATAACTGGCATTAAACACCACCGTTGCTCCCAGTTCTTTCTGCCAGTCAACGATGCTCTGAGGAGCATGGTGAAACACCCGAAAGTAATTGGCGTGGGGGTCGATCTTGACCACAGCCAGCTGTTCCACCGGCTCTTCATTTAACCAGACCTGAGTTTCAGTAAAACTAAGACCCCTGCTCAAGGTATGCCACTGGGGAGCGCTGTGTCTCCAACCCTCTGCGGCTCCAGTAGCAGGCCAGCAAAGAACGCAGAATCCTAAAAGAACATTAATCATCCAGGCGTTCACCGCCGCTCCTTGCAGGTTGGCGAAATTTCCGGTATTTTACCATGCAGGACTTGATCCGTCCAGAGAAGTTAGTAATCAGTGGCCAGTGGTCAGTGATTTGGGGTATATTTATACAGACAGTTTATTTCCCAAATCTTTCTGGTCAAGAGGAAATCATTTTAATTACCCTGACTCAGAGGCGAATTGGAAGAAATAACCACCAATCCATATAAGCAATAAGATATCTTTAGCGGCTTACCGCCCACAGCTCACGTCCTATGTTGGCTGATTCCCACGCTCATTTGGATGAGCCAGAACTACGCCCCGATCAGGAGGAAGTGGTGAACCGTGCCCGAGAGGCCGGGGTCGGGCTTATTATTAATATCGGGATCGGCCTTCAGAACTCCCACCAGGTAGTGGAAACGGCCCACAGATATCACGAAGTCTTCGCCGCGGTGGGGGTGCACCCCCATGCGGTCGCCGCCCTGACCGCGAGGGACCTGGAAGCTCTGGCCCCCGTGGCCCTGGACGAGCGGGTGGTGGCCATCGGCGAAATCGGCTTGGATTTTTACCGGCGCCGCTCCCCGGAGGAGGAGCAGCGTTATTGGTTCCGGCAGTTTCTGGAGTGGGCCGTCAGCCTCAAAAAGGCGGTGGTGGTGCACACCCGGGAGGCCACGGCCGACACCTTGCAGATTCTCAGGGATTACAGCAGCCGTCTGGTCGGCGGGGTCATGCACTGTTTTTCCGGCAGCCTTGAGGAAGCTTACCATTTTCTGGATTTGGGCTTCTATCTGTCCTTCTCCGGCGTCCTCACCTATCCTCCTGCCGAGCCCTTGCGACAGGTAGCCCGTCAACTCCCCTTGGACAGGGTGCTCATGGAGACGGATTGTCCCTATCTGGCCCCTCAGCCCTGGCGCGGCAAGCGCAACGAACCGGCCTATGTGACGGCCACCGCCCAGACCCTGGCCAAACTGCACGGCCTCAGTCTGGAAGAGGTTGCCCATCGGACCTATGGCAATACCCTGTCGGCCTTCAATCTGGTGGGCAAGGGTCAACCGGGAAAAGACAATATAAGAGATAACTTATTGGTCAGCAGCCTAAAATCAATTTAAGGTTCGTGCTGCGCACCAGAATGGAATAGCCTTATGAGCCAGGTGGCTGAAAACCTTGCGGACATAAAGCATAGGATGACGGCTGGGCCTCCGCCGGGTGGGGCGAGACCCCGAGAGTGTCCAGCTGGTGGCGGTGAGCAAAACTGTCCCGGTGGAGCGACTCAGGGAGGCCGTGGCTGCCGGCCAGCGTCAGTTCGGGGAAAATTATCTCCAAGAAGCCCAGCCCAAGATCGTCGCCCTGGGGCCGGACCTGAGGTGGCATTTCATCGGACACTTGCAGTCCAAAAAAGCCAAGGCCGTGGTGGAACTCTTCCACCTCATCCACAGCGTGGACCGCCTCAGACTGGCTCAGGCCCTGGAGGCCGCCGCCGCCCGGCGGGGGAAAATCCAGGACATCCTTATCCAGGTGATGATGTCCCCCGAGGACACCAAGTCCGGGGCCCCCCCGGCTGAAGTGCCGACGTTGCTGAAGGAAATTGCTCAGATGTCCCATCTCCGGGTCCGGGGTCTGATGACCATGCCGCCGTGGCTGCCCCCGGAAGAGGTGCGCCCTTATTTTCGGGCTTTGCGGGAGCTTAGGGATCAGCTCCGCGCTCAGGGTGTCCTGCCGGCCGACGCCGTAGAGTTGTCCATGGGGATGACAGCCGACTTCGAAGTGGCCGTGCAGGAGGGGGCCACCCTTATCCGGGTGGGAACGGCCATTTTCGGCGCCCGTCCCCAAGGAGTCAAACCTTTAAAGCCCGAGGATTAACTGATAACAATTGGAGGTTTAGACTAACTTATTGGTGGCCCTGTAAAAGAATACTTTTTTCCTCCCCCGCCCTCCCCGCCAACAGAGAAGGAGAATTTTGCCCCGCCCTTTGCTGGCGGCGGAGGGGATATCCACAATTGCCTGAGTCAAAGAATTGGGTGGGGGGAGGTGCCCCGGGGGTAGGGAAATATCTTGAAAAACTGTCGGATTATCACTAAATTGAAGGTAGGCAACAACTTTTTGAGGTGGTGGCAGTATGTCTGAGATGGGGCGTTTCTTGGTGATCATGGGTTTGATTTTGGTCGGCCTGGGAGTGCTCCTGTGGCTGGGCCCGAAGATCCCCTGGTTGGGCAAATTGCCTGGAGACATCAGCTGGCAGCGGGGGCGCTTCACTTTCTATTTTCCCTTGGGCACCTGTATAGTGCTCAGTGTGGTATTAACTTTGCTTTTTACCCTGTTCCGCCGCTGATATCGGAGGGTCTTAACCCTCGGGGGACATCTTGGGGGGTGGGGGGAGAGCCTGCTCTTACCTGTTGGCCATGTCAGCCAAATTACTTGCACAATTTCTCTTGAGAAGTATACTGGTGAAAATCGGGAGGTTGCGGCTCTTCCTCTAGAGCAGGAAGAAATTTTACAAAAAGCCGGCTGCGGAGAATCGCACGGTGAAGATTTAACTGACAGATCAGAGCGAGGGACGGTAGATGCCGGAGTTGCGGAAGGATCCCATCATCGGCCGCTGGGTGATCATTGCCACGGAACGGGGCAAGCGGCCCCATGATTTTGTGATTGAGGAGGAAGTGACCAGGGGAGGGTTCTGCCCTTTTTGTCCCGGCAACGAACATACCACGCCGCCGGAGATACTGGCCTACCGGGAACCGGGAACTGCTCCCAACAGCCCGGGCTGGCGCCTGAGGGTGGTGAACAACAAGTTCCCGGCTTTGGTGCTCCAGGGAGACCCGGATCGCATGGGTGAGGGCATGTTCGACAAGATGAACGGCATCGGCACTCATGAGGTGATCATTGAGAATCCTGATCATCATGTCACCCTGGCCAGCATTTCCCTGGAAGGTTTTCATGAGGTGCTCAGGGCTTATGGCGACCGCATCCGCGCGCTGGCGGAAGACCCCCGGTTCCGTTACGTGCTGGTTTTTAAAAACCAGGGGCGGTCGGCCGGCGCTTCTTTGGAGCACAGCCATAGCCAGCTTATCGGTTTGCCCATCGTGCCGGAGCTGGTCATGGAAGAACTCAATGGCAGCAAGTTTTATTACAACTGGAAGGAGCGCTGCGTTTTCTGCGACATGATACGGCAGGAACTGCAACAGCAGGTGCGGGTGGTGTTGGAGAACCAGGAATTTGTAGCTATCTGCCCCTTTGCCCCGCGCTCGCCTTTTGAAGTGTGGATTCTCCCCAAAGCCCATTATTCTTCTTATATCGACCTCAAGGCAGAGTCCTACTATCGATTGGCCGAGATCTTTTCCGAAACTCTGAAGAGGCTGGAGAAATCCCTGGGGAAGGCGCCGTACAACTTCATTTTGCACACGGCTCCCATTCGGGAGCCAGAGATGCCCTATTATCACTGGCATTTTGAAATTATGCCAAAGCTCACCTTGGTGGCCGGCTTTGAGTGGGGGTCGGGCTTTTACATCAATCCCACCCCCCCGGAAGACGCCGCCCAATTTCTGCGGGAAGTGCAACTGGATGCGAGCCGTGAGCCGACTAATCAAGCTTGAGCGCTGAAACCTGGAGCAGGTGACTTAGGACTATGAGGTGAGTCTGGAAAGGATTCCTTTTATGCGCGTTCTGATTGTAACCCCGGAGGCCAATCCTTTCGCCCGCACCGGTGGGCTGGCGGAAGTGATTTCTGATTTGGCCGAAACGCTGGTAAAATTGGGGCACGACATCAAGGTGGTGCTGCCGCTGTACCGGCAGGTAAGGGAGGCGGGAACGCCTCTATGTTCTACCGGCGTTACTTTGACCATCCCGTTGTCCTTGAAAAATCTGCCGGCGGAAATCTACCGGGCCGAGATGGCCTCCGGAGTGGAGTTTTTTTTCGTCGGCCAGGACTCCCTGTATAACCGGGAGGGTCTGTATGGTACGCTCTACGGTGATTTTGAAGATAATGCCGAACGCTTTATTTTTTTCAGCCGGGCCGTGGTGGAAATGATTGAGGCCCTGGAACTTGACCTGGACGTCTGCCATTGCCAGGAGTGGCAGAGCGGCTTGGTGCCGGTGTATTTTCGCACTCTGTACCATGAGCGGCCTCGCCTGCAACGCCTGCCGGTAGTCTATACCGTGCATAACGTCGGTTACCAAGGCATCTTCTCTGCCTATGACCTGCCTCTTACCGGCCTGGGATGGGAGTTGCTGTCGCCCAAGGCCCTGGAATTTTACGGCAAGATCAACCTGATGAAAGGGGGCTTGGTGTTTGCCGACCTGCTCAGCACGGTCAGCACCAAATACCGGGAAGAAATCATGAAGCCGGAATTCGGTTTCGGTCTGGAGGGAGTCTTTCAGGAGCGGGCGGCAGAGCTGGTGGGTATCTTGGAAGGGGTCAACTATGAGCGCTGGGACCCAGCTCGCGATCCCTTCTTGGCCAGCCCTTATTCCATAGACAACCTGGAAGGCAAACGGTCCTGCAAGATTGATTTGTTGCGGCGCTTTGGAATGGATCTGCCTCCGGCGCGCCCGTTGGTGGGCATGACCACCCGTCTGGTGGAGCGCAAAGGCATTGATCTGGTGGAAAACATTTTGGAGGACATGATGCAGCTTCAGGTGGGCTTTGTCCTGCAAGGCACCGGCGAAGAACGGCATCAATACCTGCTGCAGGAAATCGCCCTGAAATACCCGGGTTGCATCGGTTTGGCCCTGGGGTACAGCGAAGAGCTGGCTCACCAGTTGATCGCCGGGGCCGACTTCTACCTCATGCCCTCTCGCTATGAACCCTGTGGCCTGGACCAACTTTATTGCCTGCGCTACGGCACTGTGCCCATCGTCCGGGCGACGGGCGGACTTGATGAAACCATCCAGGAGTATCAGCCGGACACCGGTGGCGGCAACGGCTTCAAATTCAGCAGCTACACCCCGGCAGAGCTGTTGGCGGCGGTGCACCGGGCCCTGAGTCTATATAATGACCCCCCTGCCTGGCAGGCCCTGGTGAAACGAAACATGACCCTGGATTTCTCCTGGGATGCCGTGGCCCCTAAATACGTTGCACTATACCAGCGTGCCATCGAGGCCAGGCGACAGGCATTAGGAAACAGACTATAAGTTATAGTCCGGAGATTAGAAACGAGAAGCCAGAGGGAAATAGTGAGATTCACTCATCGTGCCAGTGAGGGCTAAATGCCGGTTGTCGGCATCCCAGATAACCTCATAACCCAAAACCGAGAACCCAAAAACCCAAACATATGGCTGCGGACCGCCTCTCATTCTTATCCCAAATGGTAGAGGTGCTTACCTCCACGATAAGTTTTGAGGAGCGCCTCAAAAACATGGTTCATCTTCTGGGTCGCTACCTAAAGGTCGATCTGTCTTTATACTTCGGATTGGATAAGGGCAAAGAACTGCTCACTCTGCAACTCACCAGCAAGGGGGTGCTGTCCCCACATCAGCGTCTGGAATTTGCCTGTGGTCAGGGAGTGGTGGGGGAAGTGGCCAAGAGCCGGCAGGAAAAGGTCGTCCATCGCCATCACGCCGGAGTCATGCCGGCCAATGCACTGTTGGAAAAGCTGCACCCCGCCTTCCACACCCTGGCTGCTTTTCCGGTGGCCGACGACAACTTTCTGTACGGCGTGTTGCTGTTGGTGGACGGCAAAGACCGTTCCTATTCCCAGGCGGAACGCCAGATCATCCGTTCGGCCACCTTGATGCTGGCCGGGGCGCTGCGCCAGGCTATGGTGCAGGAGGAAGCCAAAAAACGTATTGCCGAACTGGCGGTACTCTTTGAAGTCGGCAAGGCCCTGAGTTCCACGGTGGAACTGGACGAACTGCTGGAGCGCATTGTAACCACCACAGCCAAGGTGATCACCGCCCGGGGGGCGGGCTTGCAGATTGTGGACCGTCAAACCGGTGAGACCCGGGTCTCCTCCCGCTACGGTTATATCCCGGCCCCCTTTAAATGCCCCCCTATTTTAGGCGTCCTACCCACTGGCGGCACTTTGGCCGACATCCCTTACCTGCAAGGGGAGGAGGTGGCGGCGGACGGCAGCCTGCACTACCACCTGGCTGTGCCTCTCACTTTCAAGAGCTCCTTGCAGGGCGCTTTGTGTGTGTTCGACAAGATTACCGCCAGCGGCGGCTATGAACCCTTTGACCATGAGAACCGGCAGCTTCTCTTTACCATGGCCGGGTTGATCGCCAACACGCTGGAGAACGCCATCACCTATCAACAGGTGGAAGACCTGGCCGAGAAAAACCAACGGATGGTGAGAAATCTCACAGCCTTGCAGGAGATTTCCCAGGCCTTGCTCACCACCGTCCAGGAGGATCGTCTCCTGGAAATCCTGCTCCAGGGACTAACCCAGGAGCAGGGGCTGGGCTTTGACCGGGCCCTGGTGTTCATGGTGGATGAGGCCGGGCAAACTCTACGGGGCCGCAAAGGGGCAGAGCGCCTTGCGCAGGGGGGGCCGGCCCCTTTGGCCACCGCGCTGTTTCTGCCGCTAGCTAGGGAACTGGACCTGGCCGACTGGGAAATTCCCCTCCGGAACGACCAGGGTCCTCTGGCCTCGGCTGTCCTCAACCGGCGCGCGGTTCACCTCCGGGAGCCCCAGGTTCTGGGAGGCGAGCTGCCAGAAAAGGTCAGACTAACCGCCGGAGAACTCTTTGCTGCTCCTTTGGTGGTCAAAGATCAGGTTACGGGGGTCATCGTGGTGGACAACCAGACGTCGGCCCGCCCCCTGGAGGAGGAACCTTTGCATGCCTTGCAGATGCTAACCACCCAGGCCGCCCTATTGCTGGAAAACTCCCATCTTTATGCCACTATTGAAGCCAACAGCCGGGAGCTGGGACTGATTCGGGAGCGTATGCTGGAGAGCGATCGTCTGGCCGCCCTCAGCAGTCTGGCCTCCGGCATGGCTCACGAAATCCGCAACCCTCTGGTGTCCATCGGTGGTTTCGCCCGCCGCATCCAGAAGCTGGTGGAGCCGGAGTCGCCGCTTAAAGGTTACGTGGAGGTAATTCAGGAAGAAGTAAGCCGCTTGGAGAAGCTGCTCCGGGAAATCCTGGACTTCACCGGGGAAAACCTTAGCTATTTCGGCAACCACGACCTGGATCAGCTTATTGAAGACACCCTTCTTCTGGTGCAGCGCGATCTGGATGCCCAGAATATCAAGGTGGTCAAGCAACTGGCCCAGTTGCCCTTGCTGCACTGCGACGACCGCCAGCTCAAGCAGGTCTTTTACAACCTTTTTCAAAATGCCCGCCAAGCTATGCTGAACGGCGGCACCCTCACCATCCGCACCTATCCGGTGGAGAAGGAGGATGGTCTGTATGCCGCCGCCGCCGTCTCCGATACCGGCGGAGGCATCCCCATGGATGTGCTCCATAACATCTTCAACCCCTTTTTTTCCACCAAGGACTATGGCACCGGTTTGGGCTTGTCCATCGCCCAGCGCATTGTTTCTCGTCATTACGGGGAGATAACCGTCAACAATGAACTGGGCAAAGGCGTGACCTTTGTGGTAACCCTGCCCATCGCCAAATACTGCCTGGTGAAAGAAGCCGGCCAAGGCTCTGCTCCGGCCAGCGCCATTCAAATATGAACTATAGCTCCCGGTATTCAGTCCGTAACACTTTTCTATGTGGTTCCCTCACGGGCCGGCGACCCAGACAAAATTATAAAAAGTCCCGGTTCCCTTTGACCTTGGACTTTAGACTTTTCAGAACAGGAGGAAGGCGATGAAGAAAATTCTGGTAGCCGATGATGAAATGAGCATTCGCCTCCTTTACAGTGAAGAACTTAAAGAAGAAGGATACGAAGTCTATACCGCTGCCAACGGCCGGGAAGCCCTGGAAATAATGGCCACCGTGCCGGTGGACCTGGTCATCCTGGACATCAAGATGCCGGAGATGGACGGCATTGAGACCCTGCGCCAGATCAAAGAACGCCGTCCTGACCTGCCGGTGCTTTTGAGCACGGCCTATGGAGAATACCGCCAGGATTTCGCCACCTGGGCTTCAGACGAATATTTAGTGAAGTCCTCGGATCTGGACGACTTACGGAATGCGGTGAAACGATACCTAAAAGATTAGGGCTGGCAACCCTCGGCCGCCAACTGTCTTGGACAGGACTGATAAGAGAGGGGATATTATGGAAGCCGAACTCAAAGGCCTGAGCCGACCTGCCATTGCTCAGGAGGATTTTCGAGCCAAAAAGCTGAAAATTCATCTCGGCCACTAAGACAAGATGGTTTGCCATTACCATCAAGCTGCTTTCCCCCCAGCCTGGTAACCCACCGGCGTATGGCAAAGGGTTTTCTCATCGCCTTGGAGGGCATTGACGGGGCCGGCAAAAGCACCCAGGCGCACCGGTTGTTCGATGCTCTTAAGGCCAGGGGCTATGAGGTGGTTCTTACCCGGGAACCCAGCGACGGGCCGAGGGGCCGTAAACTGCGCGCCTATCTCACAGGTGGAGGACCTCGCCTGAAGGCGGCCGAAGAGTTGGAACTCTTTATGGCTGACCGGCGGGAGCACGTAGCCCGGGTGATCAGGCCGGCCCTGGAAAGGGGACGGATAGTCATCACCGATCGCTATTTTTATTCCTCGGCAGCCTACCAAGGCGCCGCAGGTCTGGATTCCGTCTGGATACTGGCGCAAAATGAGGGGGAGGCGCCGGTTCCTGATCTGGTCTTCATCCTGGACCTGCCGCCGGCCTTGGGACTGGCCCGCCGCGGGAAAAAGTCAGGCCCAGTTCAGCAGCAGACTGAGACTTTGGACTATCTTACCCGGGTGGCGGCCATTTACCAGACCATGCGCGGACCGCACTTCCATTGGCTGGACGCCGCCTTGCCGCGGGAGGAAATTCACGCCGCGATTCTTCAGAAAACCTTGACCGCACTAAGTTCTGATAGGGGAAAATCCTGTTAGCTTTGCAGTCCTGGTGGTTTTTTAAGCCATGGCCAGCGCGCCCACCTCTTTTCTGCGGCAAGCGGCGGAGAGGCTGTCAGGACTTCGCGGTTTTTTGATGAAGCCGCTTAAGGCAGAAATTGAAGGGATGCATGTCTGCTGCCCCGCTGTTGGTCACGGGCCAGCCTTTGGCATGAGCCATGGCCGAAAAGCACAGTCTGTCCAGACTTAAACGCTCAGGATAGCCTTGACAAGCAGCCGGCAGGAGGTTAAATTTAGCGTGTTCAGGCGGGCCGTTAACTCAGTCGGTAGAGTATCTGCCTTTTAAGCAGAGAGTCGTTGGTTCGAATCCAACACGGCCCACCAGCCGAGAGCAGCCACTTCAGGCACCAACCAAAAGGTCCCCATCGTCTAGCCTGGTCCAGGACACCGGCCTTTCACGCCGGCAACACCGGTTCAAATCCGGTTGGGGA
>DYLF01000146.1 GCA_020722205.1 Desulfobacca acetoxidans | reverse complement strand
GGGCATTATCCAGCAGGTTGGCCAGCGCCTGGCGGAGACGGTTCTCATCGGCAGTTACCCAGAGCTCCGCAGGATAGTCATTTATAACCGTGATCCGCTTCTCTTCGGCAACATAGCGGTAAAGGTCCAAAACGTCTTCCAGCAGGCCGGCAAGATTGACGCGAGCCCTTTTAAGCGGCAGTGTCCCCGTCTCTGCTTCGGCAATGTCCATTAGGGCGTTCAGCATAGTGAGGATCCGCTCGGACTCTTCCAGGCAATCGCTCAGGGCTTCCCGGTAGGCCGACGGGTCTTCCGGGGCTTGCAACGCCATCTCGGCCGTTCCCCGCATCCGAGTTAGGGGGGTGCGCAGATCATGGGCCACATTGTCCAAGGTTCCCTTCATACCCTTAATCAAGGCCTCGATTTTCTCCAGCATCCGGTTGAAGAGCCGGACCAGCTCACCGAGTTCATCCCCGGAGGAGGAAGCCGGCATGCGCGCCTCGATCTCGCCCGTGGCAGTAATGGTCTGGACCGTCTGGATGAGCTGTCGAATAGGGCGCAGGGCCCGGGAGGCCAGAAATTGCCCCCCCAGAAAGCCCAAAAGGATGACCGGCAGCATGACCCCGAGAAAAATGCCGCGAAAGCTTTCCAGGAATTCCTCCCGGGTTTCGGTGTTCTTACCCACCTGGAGGATTAAACCATCAGCAAGCCGCTGGGAGACAATCTCCAGAACGTTTTCATCGTCCCGAGCCTTGAGCTGAATCCAGGCTTGCCCGCTGACGGGCCTGCCTTCCAGGGAGGCCAGGTCGAAATCGGCCCATTGCTCGGGGAGGCTCAGGAACAGCGTCCGGTTGTGCGGTCCCGCCAGGCGGACGAAATATTCCTGGCGCTTGCCGGCATATTTTTGAAACTTGATCTCATTTCTCAGGGCGATAATCCCCCCCGCCTGGTATTGGGCCTGGTAGTCTTTGAGTTTTGCCAAAATCTCTTCCTGATCTTTTTGGCGCAGGGAAGAGGCCAGAAATAGATAGCCGGTAACAAACAGAACCAGGGAGCTGATGACAAAGATGGCCGAGTACCACAGGGTCAAGCGCAGGCTGAGGGTTTGGCGGAACCGCCTAAGAGGCCTTAAGAACATAGCCCACCCCCCGGATGGTTTGAATCAGCTTGGGCTCGAAGTCCCGGTCCACCTTGGTGCGCAACCGGCATACCAGTACATCCACGACGTTAGTCTGGGGATCGAAGCTGTAGTCCCAGACATGCTCCAGGATCATGGTCTTGGAAACCGGCCGGCCCGCCTGGCGCAGCAGGTACTCCAGCAGGGCGAATTCCCGGGGCTGCAAGTCAAGCTTCGTCCCCCCCCGGGTAACCTCCCGGGCCAGTAGGTCCATGACCAGATCGCCGGCCACCAGACGGGTGGGGTGTTCCGCCCCCCCGGCTCGGCGGATAAGGGCTTGCACCCGGGCCAGGAGTTCGGTAAAGGCAAAGGGTTTGGTAAGATAATCATCGCCGCCGGTTTGTAGGCCCCTGACCCGATCATCCACCGAGCGTTTAGCGCTGAGGATGATCACCGGCGTATGCACCTGCTGCCGCCGCAGTTCCTGGATCAGGCTCAGGCCATCCCGCTTGGGCAACATAATGTCGATTACCGCCGCGTCATAAGCCTCGCTTAGGGCCAAATGCAGACCATCCTCGCCATCGGCGGCATGATCTACGGCAAAGCCAGCCTGCTTTAGTCCCTTGATGACAAATAAAGCGATCTTTTGATCGTCCTCTACCACCAATACCCGCATCGATAAAATTTCTCCGGTAACCAAATAAGTTGGGCAATGGGATACCACATTTGAAAGCAGAAGCCGAGTTGTTTCGGACTAACCCTAAATCGCGTTGACAAGCCCGCCCTGCAAGTCAGTAGCCGCATTGTCTTCCAACGCCTTCCGCCCTTAGCTTTTTTGTCGTGGCTCCATTATACAGGAGACGCAAGAAAATATTTTTGTAATCCTTACAGGCCCCTTCTGCTATCGGCAGATGTCCAGGTAAGAGAGACGGGGCAAGTTCACCGGTCCTATAAGCTTGGATAGGCGCCACCACATACTCTACGATATTAGCGCTTGACAATCCCGTTTCAGCTGCGCCCAACAGAGCTGGCGCTCCCAAGGGGCCACAATGTTAGCGGAACCCCAGCGATCGCTAGGGACAATGCCCTGGAAG
>DYLF01000061.1:8479-15099 GCA_020722205.1 Desulfobacca acetoxidans | reverse complement strand
CCCTCCCCCCTGCCCCCTCTCCCAAAGGGAGAGGGGTAGAGGGTCACCACGGCCAGCAGTCGCGCCCCGCCGATGCGGTTGCCGTTGCCATCAAAGATTACATCTGCACCGCCCCGCTGCGCCGCCAATTGCGCCCGGACGCGCTCCGGCGGCAGGACGGTGTTACAGCACAGACAGGTAGCCTTGGCCCGGGTCACGGTGCCGCCCGGGACTTCCTTATCCGCTTTAGGCTCAAAGATCTCAAACGCCACGTGCGGCACACTCCCCTCTCCCTCTGGGAGAGGGAAGTCGCGTTACCTGGTAGCGGAGCGCCCGTTTGCGGTTCGCCTTCTTGCACAGCCAGAAGGACCGCATCAGGGGAATCTCCGCCCCGCAATTGGGCGACTCGCACCGCACCGTCCGGGCCCAAAGATAGGCGATGGGCGTGGCCCCATCCGGGTCTTTGGGGTAGAACTCCGCCAATTCCTGCTCGGCCCGCTTCTTGATCTCCGCCCCAACCCGGCGCAGCTCTTGGGCTAATTCCGGTCCGTGGCGCGGGATGTCCTCCAGCATGACCTTGAGGATCAGGCAGGCCACCGGATTGAGGTCGCTGGCAAAGGCCTCGCAGCCCAACCGCAAAGCCTCCAGGGGGATCGAACCCCCACCCGCAAATGGGTCCACTACCAAAGGCGGTTCCTCGCCATGGGCGGCCTTGACCAGCCCCCGGCCCACTTCCAGATAGACCGGATGGTTGGCATTGTCCCAGTTGGCGAAGTCACCGATGAATTTGAGAAACGCCTTTCGCAGGTCTGCATCCTTGGGGCCGATTTTTCCCACGAGTTGCGGCAGCAAATTTCTGGCCTGCAATTTAAAATCATCAGGACAGTTATCATCGCAAGGGTCAGGCAGGAGCAACTCAAGCAGCATGGCTCGGCACGCCGCCAGGGGCCGGCGGGCCCACCACAAATGCAGCGTAGACGGATGCCCGTGTCGAATAGACTTCTCCCGCGCCGAATGCTTCGACACCACCGCAATGGGAAAATCCACTTCCGCCAGGCGCTTGCATTCCTTGGGGATCATGCATTTCCTCCCACAAGCGCCTTTAGGCAACGTATGGTCCTTTGGAGACTATCGGCTTGTTCAGAGGCTATGTCCGGCCGCCAATGATTGGAGACAAATTCGATAAGCCGAGATGAGTAAGCCGGTCCAACCGGCCGTCCGCTTTCAGGCCGCGGCACCATGTCTTCCCGAATATCTCTACGTCGTGAAACTCTTGCCAAGTTGATGATAGTGTTCTTAGGGTCGTCCAATTGCTCCGGATGAAAAGGAACCATACTTAAAGCGACCCTAAGGAATTGGGCGATTCTTTCTCGATCAGCAAGTAACCAGGCCTCGATTTCCCGCACAGCAACCCGAAAACACAGGCGAGGTGCAGGCTTTGGCAGCCAGGCATAGCGCAACTGCGGCGCGCAATCAAAATCATTATCGAGGTCTACAAGGATGACCCAGGCCATATGTTGCGCGGCATTATTGTAGCCCGCAATTTTGCTTCTCAAATATGGCTTTCCCTTCTTACCAAAAACGTCCCCAATCTTGGCATGAACATACGTAATGAGTTTTCTTACCACGGCTTCATCCACAATCCCCTCAACCGCTGCCGAGGTCAACCCGCCATCAGCCATTCTCATGAATCTCCGAAAAGGGATAGTTGTTCCGGCCTATCTGGACGGGTCTTCGGTATAATAGCTTCGGCAAGCGTTAAACCTCCGTCTAAGAGATTGCGGACATCTTTGAATGAGCTGGCAGGTTCCACCTTGGTTCCTTCCGTCGTGGGCCGGAGCAATAAAACCTCATCGAGCCCGATGCCCTCGTCTTGCAGCAATTCAGGGGAATGGGTGCTAAAGACGACCTGCCTTCCAAGGCGGCGTTGGATCCGGGCAAACATCTGCGGAAGGTACCGCACTATTTCTGGATGAAGAGATAACTCTGGTTCTTCGAGTAAGAGTGGCCCACCACCCTCCATAACCGCCCATAACAATCCCATCAAACGTAACGTGCCATCGGAAAATTGTTCCTCTGTTTGCCAGGCACCTCGCGGACGCCAGTGTTCGTACTTGCCACGCAGATGGGGCGTCCCACGTTCATCTCGCCAAAGTTCGATTGCCGAAAGTTGTGGAACGGCTACACTCAAGGCATTTTGGATTCGCTTCAGCCGGGCAACACGGGTCCTTTCTTGGGTCTTGGCGATCTGTTCAAGAAAATCACCGCCAAACGGATCATTAAAACGTCCAACCGAACGATCCGGCTCACGGACCAATTGTGGAACAATATGCAAGTACCGGATAGATGCAAAGAAAGATACCACCTCTCGAAAATCCCGATTAACATTGACTTGCTCAAGGTGGGTCTGCGTCAACCTCTCTCTATCCTGTTCATCATCCTTGTTTGGTCGCCTGAACAGTTCCTGGTCATTCCGAACCACTTTCTCATTTATAAGTCGTGCGCGTCTTTGGGCATCCTGCCTGAAGGTTATCTCATACTCCCAACGTGTAGTTTCTTGCTGCTCAATCACTACGCCGATTTCAATTTCAGAATCGCGGCGAGCGGCAAGACAACGAATAGCTCCGACTCCACCCCGACGTCGGGTTGCCTCCTGAAAACCGCCCCCTGGCGAGGCTAGGTCTCTCAGGAAGCGAAAGGCATCCAAGAAATTGGATTTCCCAGAGGCGTTCGGTCCGACTAGGATGACGCGATTTTTCAAATTGACTTCGACTTGGGCGAAGTTTTTCCAGTTCTTAAGCCGTATGTTGGAAAATCTAAGTGTCTTATTTTTTTCGCTCATCAGTTCATGCCTTTCGCGGGTTGATTTAAATTTTCTCTTTAAAAGGGAGCGAGTCCTCCCGCAACACCATCGGCTTGGTCATGGCACCATTTTAGCCGGTAGTGGGCCACTTTCGTCAAAGTCTATGCGGCTTTTGCAGTTATTCCCACATTCATTCCCACATTAAAGTGGTATTACCCCTTTTGTTCCAGGCGTCGCCATTTGGCGTCCCGGCCCTTGCCCAGGCTTTCCAATCTGCCTTCCTCCCGCCAGCGGTTCATGACCAGGCGGATGGTGTCGCGGCTGACATTGGGGCAGAGCCGTTCCACCTCAGCAATGCCGAAGGTTCCCACCAGGTTCTGTAGGGCATACTCCACCAGTTCGGTCTTGGAACCCCGGCGTGGCTGTTGACGAGCCGCCCGCTCCTCAAATTCCCGGTAAGCCAGGCGCCAGGTGGAGAGCAGATAATTGAACCAAGGCAGGATATCGTGACGGTTCTCGTGCCAGCCGATGGAACTCGCCTTCAAGACCTCGTAATAATCCTCTTTGGTCTGCTCCACAATGCGTTCATGGCTGATGTAGCGCCCCACCTGGTAACCATGATGGTAGAAAGCCAGCAGGGTGAGAAGCCGGGAAACGCGGCCGTTGCCGTCCCGAAAGGGGTGGATGCAGAGGAAATCCAGGATCAGACAGGCGGACGCCAGCAGCGGCGTGACCTGCAACTGGTCAACGGCATGGCGATAGCCCAGGCAAAGTTCCGCCATGGCCTCGGGGACCTGGTCCGGGGGAAGCGGCCGGAAGCGCACCTCACGCCGGCCGTCTGGAAGAATCGCAATGATGTCGTTGGGGATGGTTTTCCATTGTCCGGCATCGCCGCTGGTGCCTCCCTGGGCCAGGGCGTGAAGGCGGAGACAAGTTTCCGGATTGATGGGGATTTGGCGGTATTCGGTGTGTATCCAGTTGAGGGCCAACCTATAGCCGACGATCTCTTCCTCCGAACGATCTCGAGGTCTGGCTTTTCCCAGCACTAAGGGCCGGAGCCGGCTTCTTTCCACCGTCACCCCTTCGATGCGATTGGACGATTCCGTGCTCTCGATCAGGGCCATTTCCCTGAGCGTGGTGAGCAGCTGGGGGGACTGTTTTTCGAATAGCTGCTGGCGTCCCTTGCTTTCGGCCAGGGATTCCAGCAACCACACGGTGGAGAGCGGCAGATGGGTATGTTGCAGTCTGGTCCCCCGAAAGCTCATCATTTTTGGGGCACTCCATAAGGGTCTGCATCCTCCCGCACCGTCATCGGCCGAGTCATGGCGTCCACTTCCAGCCAGTAGTGGGCCACTTTGGTCACCTCGTGCCAGGGGAAGCGGGCCGGGTCTTTAATGGGCTCCTGGAGGGTGGGGGTGGTGGCGCAGTCGGTGACCACATAGAGCCAGTAGCAGTCGCGGCGGTCCTCGGCGACGCGACGCTCGTTGGGGGTGAGCAGGATGGTGCCCGTGGCTGCGGCCAGACCCTTGACCTCGATAAGCCGAAGTTCCCCGGAGTTGAGGTCCAGGCTGGTGACATCATAGCCCAGGTTCTTTTCGTGGACATCATAGACTTGGCGGCCCTGAGCCTGCTCGTACTCCATTACCACCTGCATGGCCGCAGCTTCGGTCACGGGGTTGGGCTGCAGGCGCCGGACGTCCGGGGCCTCGCGTTCCGGGTGGGGCAGGATAAGAATGCTGGTTATTCGTTCAACCCCCTGCAGGGTGAGAGATCGCTGACGCTCCAATTCCTGTCGGCGGCGTTCGCGTCGGGCCGTGAGTTCGGCGTGGCGATTCTCCGCCTGGGCCAAGCGGCCGTCCGCCCCGGCTATCCCTTTTTCCTTGTCCTCCATGGCCTTGCCGATCTCCTCGTCGGCCCGCTGGAGCAGTTCAGTGAGGGAAAGCTCCACGTGGGCCGCAATGCGCTCCACCTCAGATAAGCGCTCCGCCCGGGTCTCCTCGAGAAAAGCCTTCAGGGCGTTCTGATGGAGCCACGTCAACGGCTCAGGCTCACGGGCGATGGCGGGAAGCTCGGCGGGCGGCTCGGCCGGCGAAAAATTACCCAGCAGGGTCGGTTCCCGCAGGCCAGGATCGGCATTGCCGGAGAGCTCCACGGCGAAGAGCCGCTCATGCACTACCTGCCCCAGGCCGTCCACCACCCGAGCCCGGAAGAAGTCAAGCCGCGCCGGTGAGGCGTGTTGCAGGGAATAAAAACAAGCCCCCTGGCTGAAGGCCTGGGCGGCCTTGGCGACAGTATGCCGGCGGATGGCCTCGAAGAGGGGATGGCCGGGGGTGACCCATTCGAGGTTGTTCTTCTCGGCGGTGTCACGATCGGTGGAACAGCGCGGGTACTTGGCCGCCAGGGGGGGAAGTTTCCAGTCCGGTTCCCGTTCATGGCGCCTGAGAGCCGAGGGCGTCCGGGCGGGCTCAAAGGTATGGGGCAGGCTTTCTATAACCTTAAGGTTGAGTGGGACATACGCCGACGCCTCACGCAGGAAACGGGCGATGGTCTCAGGTACTACGCGGCGCTCCTGGGCCCGGGCCCGGCGCTCGATGAGCATCTCCAGGTTGAGCTTCTTGGAGGCCAAACCTTCCAGGGCAGTTTGGCAAATAGCCCGGAAGCGGCCCTCATCCACGTTTGCCAGCAACCGCTCTTCGAGATCGGCATCGCCCAGCTTGCCGGCGTAATAATCGCGCAGGACCCGTTCGATGTGAGCCGCGGGCAATACTTCGCCCACCACGTTGAAGACCGCATCATCGTCCAAAGCGTTGCGGATTTCCTGGAGCTTCTCCCATAGCCGCTGCAGGACCTTGCCTTCAATGGTGTTGGTGGCCACAAAGTTGAAAATGAGGCAATCATGCCGCTGGCCGTAGCGGTGGATGCGGCCCATGCGCTGCTCCAGACGGTTGGGATTCCAGGGGATGTCGTAGTTGAAAAGGATATGGCAGACCTGTAAATTAATCCCCTCCCCCGCTGCCTCGGTGGCCACCAGCACCTGGATGGCGCCTTCTCGGAATTGCTGTTCGGCGTATAGCCGGGTGCCGGGTTCATCCCGGGAGCCGGGCTTCATGCCACCATGAATACAGCCCACTCTGAATCCCCATGACTTCAACTTTCCCACCAGGTAGTCAAGCGTGTCCTTGAACTCGGTAAAAAGAAGAAGGCGCTGCTCAGGATTGTCGAAGAAACCCTCGCGGTGGAGAAGGTCTTTCAGCTTCGCGAGCTTGGCCTCCGCCTCAGAAGCTTCCACGGCCTGAGCCTGTTGGGCTAACTGGCGGAGTTCGGCGATTTCTTCCCGCACCTGCTCAGCGTTGGCAGCCAAGGTGATGGCTTCGAGCATCTCTTCGAGACGTTCCCGCTCAACTTCCTCCATTTCCTCCAGCTCTTCCGGGTCAGGCAGGTCCGGCGGGGCCAGTCGGGCGAGTTCCTGGGCCTTTTTAAGCCCTTCTTCCAATCGGCGGGCGCGATTCTCCAAGCTGTGCCGCAAGGCGTAAGTGCTGGAGGCGAGGCGCCTTTGGTAAAGGGACATTAAGAAGCCCACGGCCCGGGCCCGGGGGTCGTCACCCTGGGCGGCAGCCTTGGCGCTCTGCCGCTTGACGAAACGAGTGACCTCTCTATAAAGATTGAATTCAGGTCCATCGATCTGGAAATCAACGGTGTGGGGGATGCGCTTGGTAAAAATCTTCTCGGCCGCCCAGGTGCCATCCGGCCGCCGTTCCGGGAAGAAGACCATGGCCTCCTTGGTGCGGCGAAGGTAAAAAGGGGCGCGACGGCGGTCCATGGCCTCCCGGATGGAGCG
>DYLF01000061.1:0-8379 GCA_020722205.1 Desulfobacca acetoxidans | reverse complement strand
GCCGGGCAGACAATGAGAATCCGTTCGGCCAGCCCTCGCAATTGGAGCTCGCGCATGAGGAGACCGGCCATGATCGTCTTGCCGGCGCCGGCGTCGTCGGCGAGCAGGAAGCGGACACGAGCCAGCTTGAGAAGATAGTCGTAGATTGCCTCAAGCTGATGCGGCAGGGGATCGACCCGGGAGATGGAAAGGCCAAAGTAAGGATCGAACTCCCAGGCAATGCCGAGAGAGTAAGCTTGCAGGCCCAAGCGTAGGAGTTGTCCGTCGCCCTGATAGCTAAAACCTGCTTCGAGAATCGTTAACCCTGCAAGTTCAGGGGCGCTGAGTGTGACTTTGCGGAAACGCTCAGATTGCATGCCAACGAGGCCTACAATCCAGGTGCCGTCGCCGCTGGCCCGCACCGTTTCCACCCGCATGGGCTCATTGAAGAGGGAGCCGACTACGATACAACCTTCGTGTATCTGGAGCAATGAAGTTGTCATCTACCTTCCAGCTTTTCCGCTATTGCCTTGACGATTGTCCTCAGCGCCCCCAGACCTCACCCACTTATGCACTTACCCCTGGCGCCTACCCGGTTAAGTTTATATGATATCATATTAATTTGTTAATTGTCTGAAGGGGTTTCATCAAATTCGAGGCCATCGCCGGTCAGTAATTTCCCCTCCTGACTCTCCACAGAGGGAGACCGGATAAAAGGTTGTGTCCGGCGGCGAGAAATGATATAAATTACGAAATCTTTCACATAACCCGGCGTAATCAGGAGAGGGTGATAAATTGGCGGAAAATGCCGACAAAGAGCAGTTAAAAGAACAACTGGAGCAGCTCCGGGAGCGGTTGATGGTGGCTCCCCGCCTGGTGTGGGACCAGGTGGACGAGGCGGAACGGCAGGCCATCATGACCTATGCCGAGGGTTACAAGAACTTTTTGAATGCCGCCAAGACAGAGCGGCAGGCGGTGCGGGAAATCCAGCGCCGGGCCCGCCAGGCCGGCTTTGTGGACCTGGCCGCCGATGAATCCGGCCCCCGCTGTTATTATAACTATAAAGGCAAAACCATTGCCCTCATGGTGCAGGGTAAAAGGCCCCTCCCGGAGGGCCTGCGGGTGGTGGCGGCCCATATTGACTCCCCCCGTCTGGACCTGAAGCAATATCCCTTATATGAAGATACTGACCTGGTGTTTTTAAAGACCCACTATTACGGAGGCATCAAAAAATACCAGTGGCTGGCCCGCCCCCTGGCCCTGCACGGCGTGGTGCTCAAGGCCGACGGCGGGCTGGTGGAGCTGAAGGTGGGCGAAGACCCCGCCGAGCCGGTCTTTACCGTGTTGGACCTCCTGCCTCATCTGGCCAAAAAGGTCCAAATGGACAAAAAGGTGACGGAGGCCTTTGAGGGTGAAAAACTTAACGTCCTGGTGGGTTCCCTGCCCATCGGCGAGAAAGATACCAAAGAGCGCTTCAAACTCAACCTGCTGAGATTCCTGGAAGACACCTATGGCATCCGGGAAGAGGACCTGGTGAGCGCCGAACTGGAAGTGGTGCCGGCCGGCCCGGCCCGGGACTTGGGCTGGGACCGCAGCCTCGTCGCCGGCTACGGCCAGGATGACCGGTCCTGCGCCTATGCCGCCCTGGAAGCCATCCTGCCTCTTGCCGACCCGGAACACACCTGCCTGGCCCTGTTTTATGACAAGGAGGAAATCGGCAGCGACGGCAACACCTCCGCCAAGAGCTGTCTGCTGGAAGAACTGGTGGAGCTGCTCCTGGAGCGCCAGGGCTTGAGTCCGCAACTGCGCCGCCGCACCCTGATGGCCTCCCGGGCCATCTCGGCGGATGTCACCGGGGCGTTGGACCCGGATTATCCGGAAGTCCATGAAAAGCGCAACGCCGCCCGCTTGGGGTACGGCGTCAGCCTCACCAAGTACACCGGCCACGGTGGGAAATACATGGCCAATGACGCCCACGCCGAATACCTGGCTTGGCTGAGGCGCATCTTTAATGAAGGGGGGGTCATCTGGCAGGCCGCCCATCTGGGCAAGGTGGACGAAGGGGGCGGCGGCACTATCGCCAAATACCTGGCTGTGCACGGCCTGGAGATCATCGATTGCGGACCGCCGCTGTTGTCCATGCACTCCCCCTGGGAGGTGGCCTCCAAGGCCGACGTTTATATGACCTACAAGGCCTATCGGACGTTTTACCTGAGCCGTGAGCCATCGACCGTGCGTTGAGAGCCTAGGCGCTAAGCCGGGAGAAACAAAGATTGCCAGGTCGTGCCTTTAAGCTGTTTAAGTTAAGCAATAATAACCTGAACTAGCATAATCTCATAACAAGACTCAGGATTGGGATAATGGGTAAGTTTTTTTCGCGCATCAGGACTCCCGGTGGTGATCCGACCAACGCCTCCTGGTCCAATATCAGCGGTTTTTACGGTCTGATGATCTTTCTCATCGCCATTCCTTTTGTCCTCATTGTGGCCCTGGTGTGGATCACCGGCCTCATCGGCTTCAGCCCCTATATCCTGGCTGGTTTTTTAGCGCTGCTGGCTGTGGCGGTTTACCGCCTTTACCGGCATTGGGGGCGGTTTAAGGAGAAACTGGCCGCTCACAGCAGTCAAGTATCCGACCTGATGCGGGAGGCGGCCAGGGAGGGCAAGAATATGGAAGTATCCCTCCTGCACGGTATGTTTACTCTGCGTTACGGCAGCCAGCCCGGTTGGCCGGCGGCGTTGCCCCCCAGCCGACTGCCACCCCTCGCCTTGGAGGGGCCGGAGAGTCTGATTGCCCAGGCCCCCTCGGCGCCGACCTGGCTGAACCCGGAGCGCCTGCGGGAGGAACTGGAGGAGTTTCATCGCCTGCGAAATGCCGGCGTCATCAGTCCCGAAGAGTTCGACCGCATCAAGGCCGGCCTGCTGGAGAAGATGGCATCTTAATCTGAGGACGGGAAACCCTGCGGGTGGGTTGGTCAGCTCTTAGAACTTTATACTAAAAGCAATTAGTCAGCACCGGATAGCCGAACAATCGATTCACTTCGCCCACCAACTCCTCTGAGGGAGTGAGGGCCAAGTCGGCCGGCAGGGCCAGGATGGCTTCCGGCTCCTGGGGGCTCAGAAAATGCAGGAAGGCCGGGATCGGCCCGGCATGACGACTTAAGATCTCTTTGAGGGCCAGCAGCTGATCCCGGCTGAGGGTGGCCGCCTGGAGCTTCAGGTCCAACCGGGCCGGCCATTTGGGTAGGGCCGCCCCCAGGGGGGTGATATCTTCGGCTCTGAGTTTCGGGCCTTGTTCTTCCTGCAACACCGTACCCTTGAGCCACAGGGGCAGACCAGGCTGCTGGAGCCAGCCCGCGGCTTTGGCCAACAAATCGCCGAAAACCAGCACCTCCACGGACCCATTAAGATCCTCCACGGTCAGAATGGCCACCCGCCCTCCCTTTTTGCTGACCTTTTCCTTGACCTCGGTGACCACCACTCCCAGAGCCACCTCCTGGTTATCCGGCGCCTCCGCCAGCTCCGCGGTGGTAAACTTCACCCAGGATTTGAGCAGGGCCCGGTGGGCGTCCAGGGGATGGCCGGAGAGATAAACCCCTAAGGCCTCCTTTTCCCGCGCCAGCTTTTCGGCTTCCTGCCAGGGCGGCGCCTCCGGAAGCCAATCGTCGCTTATGGGTTTGGCCACCATCTCAAACATGGATTTCTGCCGGCTGGCTTGGAGGCCTTTTCTGCCCGCCAGCTTCTCCAGGGCCCCCTCCAGGGCGGCAAACAGGCGGGCCCGGTTGGGGTGCAGGCTGTCGAAGGCTCCGGCCTGCACCAGGGCCTCCAGCACCTTCTTGTTGACCTTGGTCTGACTGAGGCGCTCCAACACATCGGCAAAGGAGACAAAACGACCCTTCTTGCGCACCTCCAGGATGTCGTGGATGGCACCCACACCCACATTCTTGACGCCCGCCAAGCCATAGCGCACCCTGCCGTCTTCCACTGTAAAATCCCGGTCGCTCCGGTTGATGTCTGGGGGAAGAAGCTCTATCCCCTGCTCCCGGGCCTCCATGATGTGCCTCCCCAGGGCGCTGGTCTGATGAATTTCGCTGTTCAACAGGGCGGCCAGAAACTCCAGGGGATAATGGGCTTTCAGATAGGCTGTCTGGTAGGCTACCAGCGCATACGCGGCGCTGTGGGATTTGTTGAAGCCATAGCCGGCAAACTTCTCAATAAGGCTGAACAGGGCCTCGGCCTTCCCCCTCTCCACCCCCCGCGCCTCCGCTCCGGAAATAAAGCGCTCTTTTTGGGCCGCCATGACCGCCGGGTCTTTTTTGCCCATGGCCCGCCGCAGAATGTCGGCCTCCGCCAGGGAATAACCGGAAATTTCCGCCGCAATCTGCATCACCTGTTCCTGATAAAGAATAATCCCATAGGTCTCCTTCAGGATAGGTTCCAGTGACGGCAAAAGATAAGTGACCGGGCTCTCCCCGTGCTTGCGCCGGATGTAGTCGTCGTCCATGCCGGACTCCAAGGGACCGGGGCGGTACAGGGCCACCAGAGCCACAATGTCCTCAAAAGTAGTGGGCTTGAGGCGCACCAGGCGGGCCCGCATGCCGGCGCTTTCCAACTGAAAGACCCCAGCGGTGTTGCCGCTTTGCAAAAGGGCAAATGTATCAGCATCATCTAAGGGGATGGTCCTGATGTCCAAATCCTTCTGGTGACGGCGGCGGATCACCCGCACAGCCTGGTCGATCACGGTCAGGGTGCGCAGACCCAGAAAATCAAACTTTACCAAACCGACCTTTTCCACCCCCTTCATGTCGAACTGGGTGACCTGTTCACCTTTGCTGCCCTTATATAGCGGCAGATAGTCCCACAGGGGGCGGTCCGCAATCACCAAACCAGCGGCGTGGGTGGAGGCATGGCGGGGCAGGCCCTCCAGAGCGGCGGCAATGGTCAGGATTTCCTTGACCGTCTCGTTGCTGTCCCTGAGCTCCCGAAGACGCGGCTCCATCTCCAGGGCCTGGCCCAGGGTGATGTGCAACTGCTCCGGCACCAGCTTGGCAATTCGGTCCACTTCGGCGTAAGGCACATCCAAGGCCCGACCCACATCCCGGATCACCTGCCTGGTCTTGAGGCTGCCGAAGGTAGTGATCTGGGCCACATTCTGCCAGCCGTAGGTCTTGGCCACATAGTCGATGATCTCCCCCCGGCGCTCATAGCAGAAGTCCACGTCGATATCCGGCGGACTGACCCGCTCCGGGTTCAGGAAGCGCTCAAAAATCAGACCGTGGGCCAAGGGGTCCAGGTCGGTGATGCCCATGGCAAAGGCCACCAGGCTGCCGGCCGCCGAGCCGCGGCCCGGACCCACAGGAATCTGCCGTCGCCGGGCATGGCTGATAATATCGGCCACCACCAAAAAATAGCCGGCAAAACCTTTGCTCACCAATACCTCCAACTCGTACTCCAGACGCTGCCAATATTGCTCCGGGGTGAAGCTTTTGCTTCCCCCCCCTGCCGCCAGCCGCGCCTTCAGGCCCTCCCGCGCCTGCCGCGTCAGGAGCGCCTCCAGACTCTCCCCCCCGGCCGCCGGGAAGCCGGGAAACCGCAGCTTCCCCAGCTCCAGCTCCACTTGGCAACGACCCGCAATCTCCCCGGCAGCCGCCAGAATGGCCGGATAGGGGAAAGCCTGGGCCATCTCCGCCGGACTCTTGAAATACAACTGATCCGTGCGGAATTGCAGGCGGCTTTGGGTATTGACGGTCTTGCCGGTCTGGATGCACAAGAGCACGTCGTGCGCCTTTGCGTCCTCCGGTCTTAGATAATGGCAGTCGTTGGTGGCCACCAGCGGCAGGCCCCAGCGGGGCGCCAAAGTGAGCAAGGCCTCGTTCACTTTGAGCTGCTCCGGCAGGTCATTGGCCTGGACCTCTAAGTAAAACCGCCCCGGAAAAATCTCCGCATACTCCCGGGCGCAGGCCTCCGCCGCCGCCGGCTCCCCAGCCAGGATCTGTTTCGCCACCTCGCCGTGCAGACAGGAACTCAGGGCGATCAACCCCTGGTTGAGCTCCTGCAAAAGTTCCTTGTCCACCCGGGGGCGGTAATAAAACCCCTCCAGGTGGGCCCGGCTCACCGCCTGGATGAGATGGCGGTAACCCTGGTCATTCTCCGCCAAAAGCACCAGGTGGCTGTTCTCCCCTTTGCCGCCGCCTTTGCGCTCATAGCGGCTGCCCGGCGCCACATAGACCTCGCAGCCCAGTATGGGTTTAATACCTGCCTCCTTGGCTTGGAGATAAAAATCCAGGACACCGAACAGCACCCCATGGTCAGTAATGGCCACCGCCGGCATCTCCAGCTCCTGACAGCGCACCAGCAGGTCCTTGATCCGGATGGCTCCGTCCAACAGGCTGTAGGCCGTGTGGACATGCAGGTGGACAAATTCGGAGGAAGCCATTTTCTGAATTTTCCCCCTTTAGCCCCTCTCTCTTAATTTCCCTCTCCCCCCTAATCCCCCTCTCCCCTGCGGGAAAGGGTAGGGTGAGGGTGGAGAGGGTAGGTTGAGGGTGAAGTTGGCTCTATGCAAGTATCGGCTGGTAAACATCTTATACCTTGAAAGCACGGCTCAGGGCAAGGGGGAAGAACCGGCGCCTTGACCATAAGGATTATTATTGCTGGTGTATTGACCCTCCATTTCGCCTTTTCTCTTTTTTCCTTTTCTTCTTTGATATCTGCCGACCGAATCTGGTAGAATGGGAGAAATTTTTGCGCAAAGGAGGACTGCCATGGCCAAGGTCGCGATCAATGGCATGGGCCGCATCGGACGGGCGGCGCTGAAAATCATCATGGCGCGCCCGGAACTGGATTTGGTGGCCATCAACGATCTGATGCCCCTGGACAACCTGGTTTACCTGCTGAAATACGATACCGTTTACGGCCGCTACGACAAGAAGGTGGAAGCCGTGGGCGACATCCTGTCCATTGATGGCAAAAAGATCAAAGTCTTCAGCCTCAAAGACCCGGCCCAACTCCCTTGGCAAGACCTGGGTATCGACGTCGTCTTTGAGTGCACCGGCGTCTTCACCAACCAGGAGGGTCTTGACAAGCACGTGCAGGCCGGCGCCCGATATGTCATCCTCTCCGCCCCCCCCAAAGACCCGGGCGTCTGCACCATCGTCCATGGGGTGATACAGCCCGAGACCGGCGTCAAGGTAATGTCCTGCGCCTCCTGCACCACCAACTGCGTCTCGCCCCTCGTGGAAATCCTGGACCGCCACCTTGGCGTCAAAAAAGCCATCATGACCACCATCCATGCCTACACCTCCTCTCAGGCCATCGTGGACGGCCCCGCCAAGAAATGGGGCCGCGGACGGGCCGGGGCCGCCAATTTTGTGCCCACCAGCACCGGCGCCGCCAAAGCCACCACTGAAATCCTGCCCCACCTGAAAGGCAAGTTCGACGGCGTGGCGGTGCGGGGGCCGGTGCCCTGCGGCTCCCTGGTTGATGTCGTCTTTGTGGTGAACCGCCCCACTACGGCGGCGGAAGTCAACCAAATCCTTAAAGCAGAGGCCGCCACCCCCCGTTACCAGGGTATTCTGGGAGTATCCGACGACCCCTTGGTCTCTTCCGACGTCATTCAGGATTCCAGGGCCTCCATCGTGGAACTCAGCATGACCCAGGTGGTGGACGGCGACCTGGTCAAGGTCATGAGCTGGTACGACAATGAGTGGGGCTATACCAACCAGATGATCCGGGAGGCCCTGCGCCTGGTGGGATAGCCGCCCCCCCATCTGAAATGGTCGTTTCCCCATCAATTTCCCAGGGAAATGGCAAATATCTTCCTGCCTCCTCCCCCCCCTTCCAGGGGGGGGAAGACCTCAGGGGCGCCGCCTCTGGTGAATTCACCGCCCCCAATGCCGCCCTCCCCCAAACCCCAACCGCAACCAGTTCAATTTTTTGGTCTCACGTTTCATAATCTGAACATCTGTAATTCATTGAAAAACATATATATATTTGACTTTTCCCATATTATGTTCAGATATTTAAACAGAATTCCTTGGCCACACCCTGCCGGCGGCGAAACCCCGCCCCTACCGCCGTACTGTCACCCCCCCGGCGCCCCTTTTTGCTTTTCCGCAGAAAGAAATGGTCCGGGTAAAAATCTGCGGAGACCCAGGTGCCGTGCGAACCAGCGCGGCCGGGCCGGCCCACCCCTCGAAAAAATTTTGCCC
This sequence comes from Desulfobacca acetoxidans, assembly GCA_020722205.1. GTDB lineage: Bacteria > Desulfobacterota > Desulfobaccia > Desulfobaccales > 0-14-0-80-60-11 > DYLF01. The sequence continues at coordinate 191 of DYLF01000061.1, read as the reverse complement.
CGCCGGGGCATTTTGGAATAATATTTGCAATAAACAAATTATAATGCTTTGAATAAGCCCATTATACAACATCATCTTTGCTGGCTGCACTGATGGTCAAGCGGTGGATGGCATTTCTATGGCATGGCAGAGGCAATGGCAAACAGAAATCTTGTGTTGGTATGGCTATGCCACATTATTTTCCCTCTCCC
>DYLF01000145.1 GCA_020722205.1 Desulfobacca acetoxidans | reverse complement strand
TGATTTTGATAACCTAAAAAGGACCCCCCTGAGCAGGTTTTGATAACGCAAAAGGGACCCCCCTGACATCGGCTTCTGATACCACTGGTGAGCATCGCCACAGTGGGATCAGAGGTGGAAGGGATGATCGGGATGGATCAGTATGAGTATGTTCGCATTGCGCACCGGGTGTATCGGAAGAGCATTAAGCAGATCTGCCGGGAGACGGGTCATTCCCGGAAAACCGTGAGGAAGGTGCTGCGGAGTGAGCCTTTTGGCTATTCCCCCCGGACGGAGCAGCCGTATCCGGTGTTGGGCCCTTACCTGCCGGTCATCGATCAATGGTTGACCGATGACAAAACCAGGCCCAAAAAACAGCGGCATACGGCCAGGCGGATTTACGACCGCCTGGTGAGGGAGCATGGCTTTCCAGGCCATTATGCCACGGTGCGGCGCTATGTCCGCAAGGCCAAAGTGAGTCTGGGGGTGCAGGTGACGCCGGCTTTTATCCCCCTGGAACCGGAGTGCGGCCGGGAAGCCGAAGTAGACTGGGGGGCAGCCACCGCCATCATCGGCGGCGAGAAGACGCCCATCAAATTTTTCTGCATGCGGTCCAAGTTTTCCGGGAAGCACTTTGTGCGCGGCTATCCCGTTGAGCGGCAGCAAGCTTTTTTCGATGCCCACCTCCACGCCTTCAATTTTTTCGGCGGCGTCTTTCCCACCCTGGTCTATGACAACCTGACCTCGGCGGTGCAGAAGGTCTTGCGGGGTAGAGGCCGGGTGGAGCAGGCCGAGTTTACCAAGTTCCGGGCCTACTATAATTTTTCGCCCCGCTTCTGCAATCCCGCGGCGGCCCACGAGAAAGGCGGGGTGGAGGGCCTCATCGGTTATGTGCGGCGGAACTACCTGGTTCCCGTTCCGGAAGCCGCGAGCTTAGAAGACTTGAATGACCACCTGCTGGAGGAGTGCCTGGCCTATGGCGGTCACCGCCTGCGGGGACGGGAAGGCACCATCAACGAGTTGTTTGCCCAGGAGCAGGGCCAGCTTTTACCGTTGCCGGCTACGCCCTTCAGTACCACGCAGATCACCTCCGGCAAGGTGGACGCCTATGCCACGGTGATCGTGGACAAGAACCGCTATTCCGTGCCCAGTGTCTACGCGGGTTTAAGAGTCCAGGTGCAGTTGTCCGTGACTCACGTGGAGATCTTCTCCAACGGTAAAAAGCTGGCCAGGCATCTCCGGCTCTTTGGCAACAACAAGTGGCAGCTGGACCCGGACCACTACCTGGAGCTGATTCAGCAAAGACCTGGGGCCTTTCACGACGCCCGGCCGCTGCGCCGCTGGCGGGAGACCTGGCCTCCCTGCCTGGAAAAACTTTTGACCAGGTTCCAGGAGAATCAGGGAGAAACCGCGGGCATCAAGGATTTTATCTCGGTGCTGCTGCTCTATCGGGAACACCCGGGTGAGGCGATTGCCGCCGCGGTGGAACTGGCCTTGAAGAACCACCTCAGTTCCAGCCAAGGGGTGAAACATCTCCTGCAGCAGAGCAAGGTGGAACACTTGGCGCCTCTGCCGCAGTGGCCGGCGACCCTGGCGCCGGACCTCTCGGTTTATGGCCAGCTGGGGGTGGTGCCATGAAAGCCACTACGGATATGGTGCTCACCGACAATCTGCAGACGCTCAAGCTCTCCCACATGCTGCGCCACCTGGACCCGCAGCTCCGGCAGGCCCGGGAACAGGGCCTGGATTACGGCGACTTCCTGCTCTCCTTAACGGAGCTCGAACTGGAGGGGCGGGCCGAGAACCGCTTAAAACGGCGGCTCAGGGAGGCCAAGTTCCCGCTGTTGAAGACGTTGGAGATGTTTGACTATCATGCCGCCCCGGGTCTGGATCGACGTCTCCTGCACCAACTGGCCTCGGGAGAATATATCGGCCAGCAGCGCAACGTCATCTTTCTGGGCAAAAGCGGTACGGGCAAGACCCATCTGGCCACCGGGCTGGGCGTGGAGGCCTGCCGTCAGGGTATTACCACCCGCTTTGTTACCGGCTGCGGTCTGGCCAACGAACTCCTGGAGGCACGCCAGGGGCTCGCCTTGAGCCGCATTATCAAACGATATGCGCGTTATGGACTGCTTTTGGTTGACGAGCTCGGCTACGTTCCTTTCTCCAAGGAAGGCGCCGAATTACTCTTCCAGGTGTTGGCGGAACGGCACGAACGGGGATCGGTGATCATTACGTCCAACCTGGGCTTTGCCGATTGGACTCAGGTTTTTGGCGAACCCACCCTCACCGCAGCCCTGTTGGATCGCCTGACTCACAAAGCCCACATCGTTACCTGCGATTGGGAGAGTT
>DYLF01000060.1 GCA_020722205.1 Desulfobacca acetoxidans | reverse complement strand
TTTTTTTGGGTTCAGGGGAGAAACAAAAAGCCTCTCTTTGCGCTCTCTGCCCCTCTGTGAGCAATATTAGTGTAGAAATTTCCCGCAGAGACGCAAAGAACACAGAGATAACGAACTAGGCAAAAACCTCAGATTTCATATTATACCAGCAGACATCCTATCAGCAGCACTAAGATAAACGGCAACAGAATCATGGTGAGAGGGGGCTGTCCCGGCCAAGCCAGCAAGCCCGTGCTCAGAGCCAGACCCAGGCCAAAGCCGCCGCCCGCTCCCAGCCAGGCCAAAACCAGACCCAGACGAGGGGCGGGGCCGGGGTGTCTATCCTCCCTATCCATCAACTCCAGCCAGTAAAGGTCCCAGCGGTTAACCCGGGGGGCCAGCAGCCTCAACAACAAAGGACCCAGGATCAAGGCGATAACGGCGTTGTTCATAAATACCGCCAAGGCAATGATACTGTAAGGCAGAAGTTTGAAGGCCTCCAAGCCGAAGCTCACCACCAGCGCGCATCCCCATGCTCCCAGCAGAACCGCCCCCAGAAAGCGCAACCAATGTTGGCGGGGGGACTCCAGGGGCCGCTCCTGCCAGAGCTTATAAGGAAGGTAGGCGGCCAGGAAATTCCCCCAAAAGCCGAAAAAGCTTCCGATGCCCAAAGTGCCGAAGAAGTCGCCGATGAGGTTGCCGAAGGCCGCCCCCCAGGCCCCGGCCGGCCCGAAAAGCAGGCCAAAAACCACGGGAATGACATTGGCCGGTCGAAGCTCAGTAAGGCCGGGAATCAGAGGGAGGCCCTTGAAAGGAATAAGAACGGCGGCGAACAACCCGGCGGTGAGCACCGTCAGGACGATCATGGTGGAATAGCGCCACATGCGCCAGACTTCACGCATTTGCCGAGAATCAGGGGCCGTAAGCCGTGAGCCGCGGTATTAAAAAAAGACAGGGTGTAAGATTGACCAGGTTAAGTTCCTTAAATCCAAAAAAGCTGTTGTTTAGTTAATTCTCTGACCGATGAACTGCTTAGGATTTAGGGCTGGTGGTTTGCACCAGTTCCTGCATGGTCATATCATCCCAAGGGGGAGGGACCGGCTGTGCCAGGAGGTTTCTGAACAAGGCCCCCAGGCCGAAGTCCCTGCTCAAGGTGTCGGCCAAGGCGGCGCCCCGTTTTTGGCGCAGGCAGTCCAGGACTTCTTTGACCTTCATCTGATCCAGGGGTATGGCGGGTAGCAAGCGGGGTGATTGCTGGGGTTCGGTCCCAGCCATCTCCAAAATCAGGTGACACTCTTTCAGAGTCTGGATAACCTTTGAAACCAGGTTATCCTCACTGGCCAGGATTCCACCGAGGTCCTCTGATGTCAGGAAGGGCTGCCGTTGTTGGTAGGGGCGGCTGATAGCGGCCAGCGCGGCCAAGGCCAGATACTCGTCCACGGGCTCCCCGGACCGGGTAGGGGAGCGCCATTTTGAGGTGAGCCGGGCCAGGTTCTGATGAGCGTAAGTGATCTCAGTGCCGAAAAGCACCACCAACCAGCTCCAGAACATCCAGAGCACCAGGAAAAGGAGATGATAAAGGGCGCCGTAGATGGCATTGTAGTAAGTGGCCGCGCCCTGGAACCAGGAAAAGAGGTAATGGGCCAGTTGCCAGAGGCTGCCACCGACTATCCCGCCCACCAGGGCCGATGAAAAGCGCACCTTGGTGTTGGGCATCACCCCGTAGATAAAGGTAAAGGCCACCCACAAGAGTCCCAGGGAGGCCAGATCGCTGGTGTAGGAATAAAAGGCGGTTGGCAGGATACCAGAGAGGAAGCGTCTGATATCCGGCTGGCTCAATATACCGCTGGAAAGGGAGATGGCGACGGCCATGAGAATAGGGAAAAGGAGGAAGATGCTCAGATAATCGCTGAGCTGGCGACGCCAGGAGCGGTTACGCGGTATGCGCCAGGTCTGGTTGAAGGCCCTTTCGACGTTGGACATCAGGATGACCAGGGCACCCAGGAGAAACACCACCCCAAAAACCCCGAGGGAAGTTACCTGGGTGCCTTCGATGTAAGCCAACACCTGGATGGCAAAATCATGCGCGCCTGGGGCCAGCCGGTCCATGATGTGGGTAGCCAGCAGGCGCTGCAATCCCAGCCCCTTCAGAACGGCAAAGAGCAAGGCCATGAGCGGGATGAGGGCCAACATGGTGGCATAGGCCAGGGTGGTGGCCTGGAGCCAGGAGCGGTTGCGGATCAGACCCCGCACAGCCAGGATGAGCAGACGGCAACCCTGGTAAAAGAAACGGCTGACCCCAGTGGCCTCCACCTCCCAGAGGGTATGGCGGAAAAAATCCTGCAAGCGAGTGATCTGGTCAAGTATGGTCATTATCTAATGCCGCCGACAGAGCCCTGATTTGAGGAGAACCCTGGTAGTGCCGGGCCAGGATAGCTGACAAGGGCTTCTTAATCGTCTGTAGAAGCGGCAGGGGCGGCGGCGGCGTGATCTCAGTATCGCTCAATTTTTGGCGCTTAAAGCGCATGCGGGTGCTCAGTTCCTCTCGTTCCCCAGACTGCAAACCTCCGGAGATCACCGGCGCGCCGCCCTCCATGGCCTCGATCTGAGCGGCGATAAGCCCGAAATCAAAAGAGCTATTGAACTTATCAACGTCTTCATTGAGAAGGCGCAAGTGGATGGTGATTTTATGATGCTTTTCCAGGAGACGTTGCACCTGACGCTGCAACTCTTCGTACACTTCAAACACCAGGCGGCGGTAGCGGCGCCAGGCGGTAAGGCCACGCGGCGGGCGGCCTTGCAGCAAGCCTTCCCGGACTGCGGCGGGCAAGCGGCGATATTCCTGGTAAAACGGCCATATCTCTAAGCCCAGCAGTTCCATGACTGCGGCGATGAGAGGTTCACGGTGTAAGACCTCATAAAGCATGTAATAGTGGCGGGCGACCGCAGACAGCTCTGTCTGATAAGCCGCCGCTTCATCTTGGAAATCCTTAACCTCTTCCTCCAGATAGACGCGCTCGGCAAAATAGTGGTCAACAATTTCCTTTTTAATCTGAATCCGTAAGGCGTCCAGAGTTTTGTCCAGATCGTCCATGGCTTGCCTTAGAGGTACGAATCTTCAAACTGCTCTATTCTTCTGAATCTGTTTGCGCTTCTCGGGAAGGAGGCGTTTTCAGCTGGCTCATAGGTATCTCTTTTTCCACGCCTTCGGGCAATTCCACGGCGATGGTTTGCCGAATGAGATTATAGCGGATTACCTTACCCTCTCCCTCCGGCAACTTAATATTTTTCCCCACCCGGGGAAGGTGTCTTTTAAGTTCCTGATAGGTGGAGTATTCGTAGGTCAGGCAGCACATAAGCCTGCCGCAGACGCCGGAGATTTTCCCCGGGTTGAGACTCAGTTGCTGCTCCTTGGCCATCCGCACCGATACCGGCTCAAAATCTTTGATAAAAGCGGCGCAGCAGAGCGGTCGCCCACATATTCCCAGACCGCCCACCATTTTGGCGCGGTGGCGCACGCCGATCTGACGCAGTTCAATACGGCAGCGGAATTCCTGGACCAGGTCTTTGACCAGTTCCCTAAAGTCCACTCTGCCGGGAGCAGTGAAGAAGAAGATAATCTTGCTGGCGTCAAAGAGACATTCCACCTGCACCAGATAGATGGGGAGACGGCGACTTTCGATGCGCGCCTGGCAGAAATGAAAAGCCCGTTCTGCCAGCTCGCGGTTTTTCTGCGCCTGGGCCAGATCTGACGCCGTAGCCAGACGTTCCACATAAGGGCAGTTGGCACTATTCAACAGTTGTGGATCCAATTCCGGTAAGATCTCCAGCACTTCACCCAGGTTTAAACCCTCTGTCGAACGCACCACCACCTGATCTCCTCGTCGGGGTTGGACGGCACCCAACAGGACGGAGCAATATTGATGTCGATTTCCGAAGCGGACTTTGGCCAGGCCCATGATTGTTTCAATCCTCGCCCTTCTTTAAAAACCGGGCACTACTTATGATCAGCTGATTAGCGTCGGCTGAAATCAGGAGGCGAATTCACCCTCCTGGAGGGACAGACCGAGGACGTCCAAGGTCAGCTCCTGGTTAAGGTTGGCCCGCCATTGGCGTTGGGCGGCCCCCAAAGCAGCCAGCCTGGCAAAGCAGAAGTCAGGCCCGGTCTGGCAACTTTGGGCCTGTAATTCAGCCGTCAGGTCCTGATGCGACAATAGTCTGAGATCAGCTCCGACGTGACAAAGTAATAAATCATGATACCAGAGTTGAGCCAGGAGCAGGAAATTTTCCACCTCCTGATTTTTTTTGGCCAAGTCGGCTGCCCAAGCCAGCACCCCACTGGTGTTGCCCAGAGGCAGCTCCTGCAAGGCGGTGAGGACCTGACGGCGTTGAGTCAGCAGGTCCTCAGGGTCCAGGGCCAGGGCGCGGCCCAGGGAGCCCCCGCTCAGAGCGGCCAGCAAAACGGCCGGCGAGCTTCCCAGGCCTCGCTTCAGAAGTGCCTGCACAATAAGATCAGTAGGCAAGGGGGTAAAGGCCAGCTTGTGACAACGGGACACCACTGTGGGGGGAAGATCATCTTCCACCCCGGCGGTGAGCGCCAACAGGTGCTGGGGAGGCGGCTCCTCCAAGGTTTTTAGCAGGGCATTCACCGCGGCCTGGTTCAAGGCCTCAGCCGGTTTGATGAGCACCACCCGCCAGCCCCCCTCCACTGGCGGATAGGCGGTGAGGCGGCGAAAATCCCGAATCTGGTCAATCCTAATCTGAGGTTGACGCCCCTCCGAGGTGGGAGCGATCACCTGAAAATCAGGGTGGTTGCCGGCGGCCAAGCGGCGGCAGGAAGGGCACTCCGCGCAAGCCTCGCCATCATCTTGAGGATGCTGGCAATTCAGGGCAGCAGCCAAGGCCCTGGCCGTGGTTTCCTTCCCCACCCCCGGCGGCCCCAAAAACAGATAGGCATGCGCCAGCCGCTGCTGCCGCAAAGCGGTCAGCAGATACTCCACTACCCGGCGCTGGCCCAGGATATCGCGAAAGCGCAGAGAAGAAACGGTGGCTGCTGACTCTCTTCTGGTCAATTGCTCCTCAACCTTTCCCTAAGGTCTTTTCCCTACTCCCATTCAATGGTGGCCGGGGGTTTGGAGGAGATATCGTACACCACCCGGTTGACCCTCTTTACTTCATTAATGATACGATTGGCCAGATGGGCCAGAAAATCATGGGGCAGGCGGCTCCAGTCGGCGGTCATGGCATCGCTGGAATCCACCACCCTTAAGGCAATGACATGCTCATAAGTGCGCTCATCGCCCATCACCCCCACGGTGCGAATGGGCAGGAGCACGGCAAAAGCCTGCCAGACCTGGCGGTAGTAATCAGTCCGGAGCATCTCCTCCTGCACGATGGCATCGGCTTCTCGGAGGATTTCCAGCCTTTCCGGGGTGACCTCCCCCAGGATGCGGATGGCCAAGCCAGGGCCGGGAAAAGGGTGGCGCCAGAGAAGACTGTCCGGCAGACCAAGCTCCCGGCCCACTTCCCGGACCTCGTCTTTGAACAGCTCCCGGAGAGGCTCTATGAGAGTGAGAGGCATAACCTCCGGCAGGCCACCGACGTTGTGGTGGGTCTTGATGGTGGCGGACGGGCCCTTGAAGGAGACGCTCTCTATGACGTCAGGGTAGAGGGTGCCCTGAGCCAGATAGGCCACGCCGCCGATCTCTCTGGCCGCCTGGGCAAACTGGCGGATGAACTCGTGTCCGATACGGCGGCGCTTTTCTTCCGGGTCGGTGACGCCCTTAAGCAGGCCCAGAAATTCGCGGCCGGCGTCCACATGCACCAGGTTCAGATGTTCATGCTCCCGAAAGAGGTGCAACACTTCCGCAGCCTCTCCTTTACGGAGCAGACCATTGTCCACGAAGATGCAAGTCAGACGATCTCCAACGGCCCGGTGGACCAAGACGGCGGTTACTGAGGAATCCACTCCCCCGGAGAGGGCGCAGATGACCTTTCCGGTTCCCACCTGCCGGCGAATGGCCTGGGTGGTGACTTCGATAAAGGAGCGCATGGTCCACAAAGGCGAAAGATGACAGATACGAAACAGGAAGTTACTCAGAATCGTCCGGCCCTTGGGGGTATGCTTGACCTCGGGATGGAACTGCACCCCAAAGACGCGATGCTTCCGGTCCCGTATGGCTCCTAGGGGGCAAGTATCGCTGCCGCCGATAACCTCAAAGCCCGGGGGAGCCTCCTCCACCCGGTCACCATGGCTCATCCAGACAATTTCCTGCGCCTTAAGCCCCGCGAACAAGTCCTGGAAATCATATATGTTAAAGGCCTTGCGTCCATACTCCCGTGAATCGGCACCAGACACCCGTCCTCCCAAAACATGACTGAGGAGCTGCAAGCCATAACAGATGCCCAACACCGGCACCCCCAATTCCAACACCCGCCGGTCCAATAAAGGCGCCTCCGGCTCATAGACGCTTCTGGGCCCGCCGGAAAGGATAATGCCTTGGGGGGCAAATTCTTGAATCTTCTCAAGGGGCATCACAAAGGGATGGATTTCGCAGTAAACTTTGAGCTCCCGCACCCGCCGGGCGATGAGTTGGGTATATTGGGAGCCGTAATCCAGGATCAGGACCTTTTGAGTATGTGGATCAGGCATTAGGTCTTTGCCTCTCAGATGCCGGCGCGATGATGTAACGGCTCACAATTTTTCAAATAAAATTTACTACATTTGGCTTTCGGAAGGCAAGCGAGGATTGCAGGCCGAGAGGTAAAACCGCTCGCTGATCAGGACTGGACTCTTGCCCTTCCCCTCCCGGCGGGGTGGAAACAATGAGGGGCCGAGAGGCAAATCGGGGAGATGGGTATGAAGCAAGTCAGGAGCAAAAAAACGGGATCAACTGGCCAGCGCCATCAATTTGCCGGCCAAGACCTTGATGGCCAGGCTGGCCTTATTCATGGGAGAGAGCCTAGTAAAGGGACTCTGCTCCTGGATAGCATTTCTCACCACCGGATCAAAGGGCACTGCTCCCAGAAAATTAAGATCCAATTTTAAATACTTGGCGGTGACTTTTTTCAAGATTTCAAAACTTTTCTTGCTCTCCAGCATATTTTGCACATTATTAATAATGACGTTGAACTCACGCTGCTGAAAACTTTCACACAGGACCTTGATCAGGGCATAAGCGTCGGTGAGGGAGGTGGGATCAGGAGTGGCAACGACCAGGATGTGGTCCGCCACGGTATTAAACCACAGCACCGACGGGCCTATGCCGGCCGCGGTATCCACCAGGATAAGGTCAAAATGATGGGCAAATTCCTCTAAAACTTCCTTGAGTTGTTCGTGTTCCTCGTCCCCCAGATTAACCATTTCCATGACGCCAGAGCTGGCCGGCAGCACCCCCAAGGTGGGAACAAAATAAGCCACCGAGTCCATCGGGTCACCGCCTTGGGCCAGGATATCGCGAATGGTGAAACGCACCGGTATGCCCAGCATCACGTCAACATTGGCCAACCCCAGATCTCCGTCCACCACCAGCACTTTATTACCCTGGAGGGCCAGGGTATAAGCCAGGTTGATGGTGAGGCTGGTTTTCCCCACCCCGCCTTTTCCGCTGGTGACACAACACAAGGGGGCGCTCTCATTTTTTGGCATCGTGCTTACTAACCTCACCCCACGGCGTTTTGATATTTTATGGTCACTTAATTATTTAAACTCCTTTCGGCATTTGGAGTTGGTTTGATTAATTCCTGCTGACATCGAAAGATTGGTTTTGATTTCGCCGACATCGTGTTAAACCCACAGGAAAACTGAGCAAAACCGCCATTTTGGTTTCGTTTCTCAAAACCCCGGGACATTAGAGTCCCAGAGGCTTCAAATAGTGGTTTTCCAACTCATCGTGCAAAGCATGGGTGTCAAGAACCTCACTATTCGCCGCAAGAAGTTCGTTAACTCCCTGGACCGTCTGTCTGAGCCTGGTGAGAGCCGTCTGACGGGCCTTCTCCAGCACCAGCCAGTTACCTGTGTGGACCATCTCCCAGAAGGCTGGGGCCAGTTCCGGCAGAAGGAGCGTATAGAGTCCCGGCTGCCAAGCCAGCATGAGGGCCAAGATTCCCAGCCGCTCCCCCTCGATGAGATAGGCCAGTCTGCCCCAATCATTCACCTCGGCCAAGGCATCTTTCAGACCCCGCAGCCACAGCTCAATCCTGGAGTGCGGGAACAACTCCAGAAGCGCCGGAAAAGTCCTGGACAGGCTGGTCTCACGGGCTTCCCCAATTTCATGGTGGATGATGGCTTCCAGCATTTCCTCCAGCAACACCGCAAAATTCTCTTCGTGAGATTGGGGCTGGCGAAGGAGGTCTTCCAAAGTCTGCCGGTAGACCCTACGAGCAACCCGGAAGAACCGGCTGTTCTGGTAGGTAGGGTCGGATAAGCGCTCCCATAAATAATAGGCTAGGGCTTGGCGCCGCACATAAATATAATCGCCTTGGCAGAGCGCTGGGGCTCCCTCCAGGTCCCGGGCCAGTTCCGGCCCCAAGACCAGGATGGTGAGTCCTCCTTCCTGCCGTTTTTCATACAGGTGAGCCAAGAAGCAAGTAGGCGCCAGACTCCGGCTGAAACCCGCTCCATAGGCCATCCCTTGTGGCAGCAGGCAGCCATTAATCTCGCTGACGGCTAAAGGTTGAAAACTTTCGCCCCTGACAGTAAGGTTGGTCCAGGTCTGCCCTTCCAGGGTCTCCCAAACCCTTTCCTGGCCTTCGATCCAGGAGAGCACCGGCTCTGGTTCCGGCTCTTGCCAAGGCAGCAAGCCATGCTCCCACTTGTAAAGCTGCCGCAAGCGCAGCAGCAACCCGCACAAGGAAAAATAGCCGGCTTGCACGCCGCTGGCCAGGATGCAGTTGCGGCGCACCTGGCTGATCAGATCGGCATGGCATCGGGTGGTGGATACCAGATCAACCATGATTTGCTGTTAAATTTATCAGAAATAAATCGAAACCAAAACCTGGTACTATCTGCAGCGGCGCGAGCAATTATTACTTGGCGCCTAAATTAACTTATCTTTTCGACTTCACCTTCCCCCGCAAGGGAGAAGGAATTTAAGGAAGAGCGGGGTTAAAAAACTTTTATCTCTGAGTAATAAACCTGATTAGGATAAAGAATCCGGCAGGAAAGATTAAGGGGGGAAAGGCTGGTGCCACACGGCGGCGAGGGAAAATCGATCTTCTCTGCCAATAAACGGGACCCAGCCCCTTTCCCCCCGCAAGCGAGGTAGGAACAGAGTTTCCCCGGGCCTTAGATTCCGCGGGTGAACCCGGTAAAGCGGTACAGATCTCCCATCAGTTCCTCGTATTCCCCTTTGAGTTTTTGGAACATGCGCGAATTTTCCATGGCCAGCGCGGCCTGTTCCGCCAAAGAGGACATGAAGGTGATTTCATCGTCCGAGAAATCCCGGCAGTCGCTGGTATAGAGGCGCATGACTCCGATGACATTGCCCTTCAGAGAAATCGGCACCGAGAGGATAGACCTGATGCCCTCCTCCTCGGCTTGCTTGGGATAGATGGCCCTTTCATCCTGGCGCACGTCATAAATGGACACCGCCTTGCCCAGCATGGCTTCGGCGACGGACTTATCCGTTTCCACCGGCCCCTTGGTGATGTAGCGGTCGCTCAGGCCATAAGAGGCGACCATCTCCAACTTTTGGCGCTTTTCATCCAGCAGGCGGACCGCCGCGGCCTTAATATCCAAGGCCGTGGTGGCGGTCTTGACCAGGAGTTGTAAGACTTTCTTGACCTCCAGGGCCGAGTTGATGGCCTTGGAGACCTCCAGCATGCCCTTGAGAAATTGCAGCTCCCGGGTGCGCTCCTCGTACATCTTGGCATTGGCGATGGCTTGGGCCCCCAGATCGGCCACTGCACAGGCAAAATCCACCTCTTCCATGGTGAACTCCCGGGGTTCGCTGGTCAACAACCGCATGACACCGATGACCTTGCCTTTAGTCACCATGGGGATGGCCAGGAGAGTGGCGATGCCTTCTTCTTTGGCCTTCTCAGGATACTGCATACGGGGATCGGTGGTGGCGTCGTAGATGGCCACCGGCCGCCCGCTCAGGGCCTCAGCAATGCTCCGGTCCAGATCAACCGGCCCTTTTTGCAGGTACTTGTCGCTGAGACCTACCGAAGCCATCAACTCCAGCGTATTGGTCTTGGGATTGACCAGGCGAATGGTGGCCCCTTTGAGATTCATAACCTCGGTGATCTGCCGCACGATCTGATCCATGACCATCGCCACGTCCAGAGTGGAACCCAAGGCTTTACTGATCTCAACAAAACTCCGTAGATACACTCTCTCCTTAGAAGATGCCATAATCCTTCCTCCGTTTTGCAGGGGTATGGGCGACCGGCAACCGGCCAGCGGCTAGTGAGGTCAGACCATCAGCCTTTCCTGCCTTGAAGAATGGGCTTTTCTGCCCAAAACAACAATATAACATAAAAATCTTATCGTCTCACCAATTGTTCATCACGGCTCACAGCTCACCCCGTAAGCATTTCCTACCATCAGATCGGGTGTTTGTCCAAGGTTTTCTCTGGTATATTCCCGTTTCACCCCCTGGCGGCCCACTTCGGCGGCAGAAAGGTTGAGAAGCCTTAAGAATTGGCCGCTGCGACTGGCCATGCCTGGACGCCACCGGTCTCGTTTCTCCAGTTCCTGCCAGATAAATTTAATCATACCCTTCTTGAGGGTAAAGGCGATAGTACCGGGGAGGGGTTCCTCCCGGGTGATAAGGCGCAAGGCTTCCAGACTAAGGAACAGCCCCTGAGTTTCCATGCCGGGATTATCCAACAGATAGTGGAGGTAGGCCACGGGAAAGAAGCGCAGGGAACTGGTTACCGGGTTGGGAGCCGTCTGGCCCAAGCCACAATGGGAGCCGGCCCGGATAAGGTCAGCTTTCCCCCACAACAGGTGAATATCCAGAAAGGTGGCCTCCCCCTTGAGGAGGCGGTCCAGGGTGGCCCGCAAGGACAGGAGGCCATTCATACACGCCGGGCACTGGCCGCAGGACTCCTCCGACAGCCAATGGATGAAATGGTGGGCCAGTCGCACCACATCATCGTCTTCCCCCAAAAAGACCAGTCCCCCGGAGCCGATCATAGCCCCCACCTGCTCAAAGGTATCAAAAGCCAATGGAGTGTCCAACAGGTATTCCCGAATGCCTGTGAGGGCCAGAATAGCCCCGGAAGGGCCGCCGATCTGGACCCCGGCCAATGTCTTGCCATCTTGAACGCCGCCGGCAATGTTGAGTATATCCCGGAGGGTTCGACCGAACTTCACTTCTATCAGACCGGTCTGATTGACAACGCCCGCCACGGAAAAGAGCTTGGTACCGCCGCTTGTCCCATAACCCAGGTCCCGGAACCAACCTCCGCCTTCCCTAATGATCAGGGGGATGTTGGCCAGGGTCTCCACATTGTTGAGGAGGGTGGGCTTGCCCCACAAACCCCTTTTGACATTGGACACGGCCTTGAGATCAGGCTCTGCCGCCTTGCCCTCAATGGCCCGCATGATGGCCCGCTTTTCCCCGGCCACAAAGGCGCCCGCTCCCAGGCGTATCTCCACGTCAAAATCAAAATCCACGCCCATCACCCGGCGTCCCAGAAAGCCATAACGGCGCGCCTCAAAGACCGCGTTCTCCAGACGCTGCACGGCGTCTTCATATTCCCGACGGACATAAATGATACCAAAGCGGCAGCCGGTGGCCAAGGCGGCGATGAGCATACCCTCCAGAAGCTGGTGAGGACGCTCCTGGATCAGCGTGCGATCCATGAAGGCCCCCGGATCGCCCTCATCGCCGTTGGCCACCAACAGTTTGACCGCGGCCTGCACCTCGTCCTGCGGGCGCACCTCCGGTTGCGCCTTGAGCATGGCCCGCCACTTGACGCCAGTGGGGAAGCCGGCCCCACCGCGGCCGCGCAAGTGAGCCAGAGTGACTTCCTGGATTATGGCCTCCGGGTCCCACCGTTTCTCGGCTTGGCCATACCCCAAAACCTTCTTCAAGGCCTGGTAGCCCCCCTTTTCGAGATAGGAATCGATGCAGTCGGGATTCACCCCCTCCACAAATCCCAAGAGATGGCGGTCCTGACGTCGGTAAAATTCCGGCGGTGCAGGCAACCGGGTCTTTTCCGGCAACAGGCGCCAATCTTCCGGTGGAGCCTTGAGGTTGTCCTCCGCAAAGACCAGGCTGCCATAAGTATTGTCTGGTTTTCTCACCACCACGGTGCTGGAATGATACTCCCCCAGAGGCACCGGCCAGCCGGAGAGAAAAACCTGACCATCCTTCAGAGCCACCCGGGGCCGCAAGGTGCACCGCAACTTTTCCTGAAGTTCCTGATCTGCTATGTTGACCATCCCCATCAGGTCATCACCCTCATCCACCACCAATGTCCCCACCTGCCTCATTCCCCTCCGATCCGTGTAGATAAAAGAATAGCTGTGCTCTACCAGGACCCCTAAGGGGCGCTGCTCCGGCCACAGTCTGATCTCCCCCAGACCGTTGATGGCCAGCCCGACCTGCCTTTCGCCAGCCGCCACACCCGAATCCAAAGAAACATCCAACTGGTGGGCTGCCCGCAGACGGAAGGTGTGCCGGAAAACGATTTCATCTTCTTCCGCCAATACTTCTTTCACTGCCTTGAAGAAATCTGTGCGGTTTTCATAGGAGCGGCCTCGGAGAAGTCGTTCCACCAGCTGCGGCACCTCAGCGGCTTTCACTTGGCCGATAAAATTCTGCCCCACTTTGATGACCGGAGCCAGATGGCAGACCCCGAAGCAGTCCCGCTCCAGGTATTGCACACCTGAGGGGGAAACCCGCCCTTCCGTAGTATCCAGGTGGGTGGCCAAGGAGCGTGAAAGGTGCGGCTGCCCCCGCAGGAAGCAAGCCGTGCCCTTGCAGACATACATTACCAACCGACCGGCAGGGTCCGCTGAATAGTCTTTGTAGGAGGCGATTAATTGGATTACGTCAGCCGGCTTCACTTTCAGCTCCTGGGAGACGCGGCTGACCACCTCGGGGGTTAGCCAACCAAATACTCTCTGACATTCGTGCAAGACCTGGGGCAACCAAGCCCGTGGGCTCAGACCCGGCAGGATTTGATAAAGTTCTTTTCTCCGTTCCCGATCAACAATGGCCTCCACCGGCTCGGGCCGGAGAAAAAAGACCTGTACAAACTGCTTCATCTCCGTCTCGGTCATGCTGACCTGAGCTTCTTGATTCACCGGCTGGCGATTAAAGTCAGCCAGTAAACGCTGCGCTTGGGCTTGTCGGACCTCCGGCGAGGAATAGTAGGCCGCCAGCATCTGCCGATAGGGAGCTTCGTTTTCCAACAGATACCGGCAGAGCCGTCGCTGGCTGGCTGTCTCCGGAAAAAATTCGGCGGCCAGAAACAGGCTGGCCTTTTCCAACGGTTTCAAGATCGGCTGGACTTCCCCCCACTTCTGTTGCATGGCGGCCCTGAGGGAAGGCCACTGGTAACCCTCGGCCTGCACGGAGGTGGGAACCGGCTCTTCTGCTAATCCTTGCACTCCCAGTAAATCCGCCACGGCTTGTCCGATCAAGGCCACATCAAGGGTGTTCCCCAGCTGGCGACAATGAAGCCCAGCTTCTCGACAAATCGCCCGCCAACGCGGCAACTCCCCCAGATAGCCCCGTCCTTCATTGATCAGAGCCGCCAGTACCTTACCGGCGGACACCGGGTCTTGGTTCTGCAATCGCTTCAGGGAATAAACCGCCGTCATCAGCTCCTCCCCAAACAGGCGGGGGCTCTCCTGAATAAAGTCCAGGATCAGGTAAAGTACATCCCGCTCCCGCCAGTCTTGCCGGGACAGAAAGCGGGAGAGGAGCTGGTGGGTCTGCCCACGCGGGTCCAGGAGCTTACTCGTTTCTTCCCCCTGCAGGGGGGCCAGCAATTCGTTGGCCAACCGCGGGTCCTGGAGAGTTTCCCACCTGATCTTTTCCAGCACATGGCGCAAGGGGGCCACCGCCCGGGCCAGGGATGAGAACCTGGGGGGCAGCCGACTGTCCTGAGGGCCGGGATAGAGGGCCTGAGATCTGAGCAGGGCGGCCAGACAGGAGGCCCAAGCCGCTCCAGCTGCCAAGGCGGGGATCGCCACCTGCGCCGTGTACCCTCCGCTCTCCGAGCCGGCCGCCAAACTCGCCGCCGAATGATGCCAGGCATAAAGGCGAAGCCGCCTGATGCCAGTGAGCGCCTGGTCCACCAGTAACCCCTGGTGCAGGGCGGAGGTGGCCCCCATCATCCCTTGCAGCGCCTGGCTCACCCCCGCAGGGAGGTGGGAAAGTACCGCCTCTGGACTCACCCCGGGCCGCAGCTCACACTCCGCCGTCAATTTCTCCACCTTTGCCAATGGCTCTGACAACTCCAAAATGTGTGTCATCTTGTACCACTCAAAAGTTTTTTTTCCTGCCTTTTTTATTTTTGCAGGTTGTCCCCAATTAAAATGGACAGAAACAGCATCTGGTCACACTCGGCACCGCTATTTCTATGTCTAGCTAGCACCGCGCCAGAGCATGGCCTGGGGCACCAGGTTATGCACCCCATAAGATGAGATAATCCAGTAAGTAAGGTGCGAACCTAGAACCGGGGAGCGAAAGGTAAAAAGCCCCCTCACCTTGAGCCTCTCCCCCAGCCTCGTCAACCTCGCAGAGGTAAGCCCCCGAACCCATCCTCTTAATAATCCCCTTCTTTATTGCACGTATCTTAGGATTATGGCGCAGAAAGAAGGAGGCAGTCACGCTTGTGTCCTGCTCAAAAACGTTACTTAACCATATAATATTCTCTTATGGCCAGCCATCACCTCTTCCACTCGCTGCTCCATTCGCGCCGCGGCCTCTGGGGCCAGTCGCTTTTGGAAACTGGCCAAGACTTCCGGCTGATGGCGCCGCAAGAACCGACCCAGATCCGTCGGCGCAAGTGTGGGCTGATCTTTCTGATATTGTCTTAAAATATAGAAAGCCGTAAGGCGGTTCAGTTCGCCCCGCCGGAAGGCCGCCAGGGTTTCCTGGCGCTCCTCTTCTAAACGGGCTGTAATCTGCTCCAGGCGCCGGGCGAAACTGGCAGTGCGCTCCTCCTTCAGGAAGTCTGCGATCTGCAGGTAGAGCTCATTCCTCACTTTAGCCAGATCCACCCCACGGCCGGCGGCCAGCCGGGCTTTCTCTTGCTCCGCCATTGAGCCCTCCTGCCGGAGGTAGGACGTCTTAGCTTGTAAAAAGGCAGCAGCACTATCATGTAAATGAGGATGTTGCTTGGCCAGGCGCTGAGCCAGCACCTGGGTGCAGATGCTGATCTTTCGTTCCTGCAGGTCCCGGCGTTGGTCGATCTCCCGGTTTAAGGCCGACAATATGGCCTCTGTTGCCAAGCCGGTGAGGTCATAAGAATCGGCAAGCAGACGCGCCAGCAGGTCAGCGGGCCCTTCTTCCGGGGCAGCGGTGACCACATAAAACCGGAGCAGGGTAATAAGCTCCCCATAAGCCTGGGTATACTCTTGGGGGGCCCCCCGGGGCAGGCCTTCCCTCAGATATCGGTTAAAGCGCTCCTTGTCCGGCAGGAGGAGCGCCAACAGAGGCAAGGGCTGGCCGGGGCCCGCAGCCGACGGGGTCTCCTGGCGCTGGCCCACGCAGGCCCGCGTGAAAGCCAGCCAGGCAGCTTCGATAATATCCGAAGTCTCCCGGATTTCTCGGAGCAGCGCCGTGAGCTTGTCCAGATTCCCTTCCAGCCGGGCCAACAGAAACAGGTAACCTTTAAGTTTCTGCAGATCATGGCTGAAGCTGGCCCGTACCGCCTGATCCAGGGATTTGATCAGGGGACCGGCTTCGGGTTCAGTCTTATAAAAGGCCCCCCGGCTTAGGCGGTGCCAGATTAAATCCACCACCGCCGAGGTCAGCAGGACCTGACGGCCCTCCGGGGCCTGCTGCAACCAGGTAGTGAGGCTCTCCATAAGATCAGGGAGCTGCCGCTGGCCCTGCCAGTATAACTGGCGCACCGCCCGCCGGAGAGTGGCGGGCGTCGGCCTGGACAATTGTCCCTGACGAAAACGGCTGACTTCCACCTCCTCCCG
>DYLF01000144.1 GCA_020722205.1 Desulfobacca acetoxidans | reverse complement strand
GGGCCAAGGCCCAGACGGGGCGGGCCCGGGAGCCGCTCAGGGCCAGGGAGGCGCTCTCCCCCAGGAGCGCCGCCAGATCCAGGGGCTTCTTCACCGGTGCCCCCCCCTTGGCAAAGGTGAGCAGGCGATAAGCCAGGGCCTTGGCCTGTTCACAGGCCTTCTCGGCCTCGCCCAGGCGGGAGCGGGTGCCTGCGGGCAGCTGCGGCTCCAGGGCGGCCAGACCCAGGTTGCCCAGGATGGCGGTGAGAATGTTGTTAAAGTCATGGGCGATGCCCCCGGCCAGCACCCCCACCGCCTCCAGCTTTTCCAGGCGCAGGCGTTCGGCTTCTATTTGCAGGCGCTCGGTGATGTCGTGGACCACGTGGACGCCGTAGACCAGGTGCCCGGCGCGGTCGTAGAGGGGCGATACGGTGACCAGAAAGTTTCCTCCCAGGACCGGCTCCTGGATTTCCACGCAGTGCTTTTTGCCATCCCGGAACATCTGGGCCAAGGGGCAAATAGCGGGGGGATTTCCCGTGTGGTGCATCACCTCATGACAGGGGCGCCCGATGAGGTCCTGCGGCTCCACTCCCAGCCGGTCAGCCATGGCCCGGTTGACCCGGACAATGCGATACTCGCGGTCTATAACGGCGACGAGATCTGACACCGCATCAAAGGTGGCCTCCCACTCCTCTTTGGCCCGGCGCAGGCCTGCTTCCTTGGTTAACAGGCTGCTGGCCATCTGGTGGAATTCTGCGGCGATGCCCCCTAATTCATCCTCTCTCTCGACGGCGGAGAAGGGTACCCGATGCTCCTGGGTAAAAACCTTGAGGCCGGAGAGCAGTAATCCTATCCCCCCGCGCAGGTCCCTGATGATGAGGAAGATGAGCCCCAGACCCAACCCAAAACTGCCCAGGGCAATCAGGGCGGCATACCACAGAGAGAGGGAGAACCGGTCGGACATTGACAAAAAATCCGCTCGCAACTGCTCGCCCAGTTCTGTTTTTAATTTTTTAGCCGCTTGGTAACTGCTGGCCCCTATTTCCAAGAGGCGGTTAGTCAATTCGCCCACCTGCACCACCTCGCCCCGCTCCTGGGCACGCACCAGTTGGCCCAGGCCTTCCTGGAACTGCTGCACCTGGGCCAGGACTCGGGAGAGGGCCGCCTTTCGGTCGGGCCGCAGGGCCTCCTGCCTCATCCACTCCAGGTGTTTCTGGGCCCGGAGCAGGGCCTCTTTGACCCGGTAAGGCGAAGGCTCATACTGCCCCAAATAGCGGTAAAACTCGGAGCGGACCACGGCCAGCTCCAGCGCCGCTTCCGCACAGGCATTCATCACCGGATAACAGTGTCGCACCACGTGCAGATTGGTCCGCTCGATCTGCCACCGGGTCCAGAAGATGGTCCCTTCGGAGGTCAGAAATGCCGCCGCGAACAGCCCCAGGATCAGGAAAAGTTTGCCTGAGATGGAAAGATTTTTTAATTTCATGGGGCAAATCCTGTTATTTGTTTTCGGTTTTTCTCGGCTTTTTCTTTACTTGGCTTCCTCCCAAATCCTGTTGGTATAAACTTCCGCTAGCGGCAAGGGGGCTCTAACAATCTTGCTGTCCAGCAGAATCTGCATCACCCGCTCAACCTCCTCCGGCTCGTGCCGGCCCAGGGGGCGGCCGCCGAAGCGGACCAGCGGGACGATTTTCCGCATCTGCCGGAGTTGGTGGAGGCGTTTGAGCTTGCCGGTTTTGTCGTACTTCAGGACGATGTCCACCGCTTCTTCGGGGTGCTCCAGGGCATAGGTCCAGCCCTTGAGAGAGGCCCGGACCATCTTCACGCACAGGTCCGGGCGGTTCTTCAAGGTGTTGCTGGTGGTGAACAGCAGATCACCGGGGAAATTCAGGCCGTAGTCGGCAAAGTCAATGATGGTGAGGTCCTGGGGACGGTAGCCGGCGTCCAGCACCGTGAGGTACTCGTTGTAGATCATGGCGGTAATGACCTGGAATTCGTCCCGCAGGAAGGGTTCGATGCTCCACTTCAGAGGCTTGATGTCCAATCGCTCCCGGGGAATCCGCAACCGGTGCATCAGGGCGTAAAATTGCACCTCGTTCCCGAAGAACCAGATGCCCAAGCGCTTGCCGACGAAGTCCTGGGGGCGGGTGATGCCGGATTTGGCCTTGGCCAGCAGCACCAAGCCGTTGCTCTGGAAAATCTGGGCCAGGGAGACGAGATGGGGATTCTTGTCCACCGCGGCCAGAAAGTCGGCCAGCCACTTGGTGCCGAATTGGGCCACACCGGCGGGCACCAGGTAAACGGGGTTGAGATCCGTAGCCCCGGGTAGGATGGTCAGCTCAATACCTTCCTCCCGGTACCAGCCTTTCTCCAAGGCCACATAGTAGCCGGCGAACTGGCATTGAGTGTGCCATTGGAGGGCCAAGGTGACTTTTTC
>DYLF01000059.1:11025-16457 GCA_020722205.1 Desulfobacca acetoxidans | reverse complement strand
CACAGGGGTAAAATGATGACCACACGGAGTTCGATCCAGGTGATCTTTTCTGGCGTAAAAAATTGACGTAGACCCGGAGAGTCCGATGCCATTGCAAAAGAAGAGTCCTAAATTTCCCACTGGAGTTATGTTTGTCCTGGCTTTGGCAATTTTGGCGGGCGGTTGTAACCGCAGCCAAGGAGGACCAGAAGGTCCTCCCCCGGTCCCGGCAGTGGCCACGGTAACCGTACAGCCGCAGCGGATTGAACTGACCACCGAGTTGCCGGGCCGGACATCTCCCTACCTGGTGGCGGAAATTCGCCCGCAAGTCAATGGCCTCATCAAAAAGCGGTTCTTCCGGGAAGGCTCCGATGTCAAAGCCGGCCAACTCCTCTACCAGATTGATCCGGCGCCTTTTCAGGTGGCGCTGGAGTCCGCCAGGGCCTCCCTCAGCAAGGCGCGCGCCAATCTTCCGTCGATCCGTTTACGAGCCGAACGTTATCAGGAATTGCTCGCCGACAAGGCGGTCAGCCGGCAAGACTACGACGATGCCGCCGCCGCCCTGGAACAGGCCAAAGCAGAGATAGAATATTGGAAAGCCCAGGTGGAAGCAGCCCGCATCAACTTGGCTTACACCAGGGTCACCGCACCCATTCCCGGACGCATCGGCAAATCCAGCGTTACGGACGGGGCGCTGGTAACGGCCTATCAGCCCACCTCACTGGCCACCATTCAACAGCTCGACCCGATTTACGTGGATGTCTCCCAATCGTCCGCCGAGCTGCTGCGCCTGAAACGCCACCTGGAAAGCGGACGGCTCAGGGCTGAGGAGACAAACAAAAAAAGGGTAAAAATCCTCCTGGAGGATGGCACCCCCTATCCTCTGGAAGGCACACTCCAATTCCGCGACATCACGGTGGACCCGAGCACAGGTTCTGTCACCTTGCGGATTTTGGTCCCGAATCCAAAGCACACACTCCTCCCAGGCATGTTCGTCAGAGCCTTGGTGCTGGAAGGCATTGCCGAAGTAGCTCTCCTGGTGCCGCAGCAGAGCGTGAGCCGCAACCCGAAGGGTGAACCCTTCGCCTTGGTGGTGGATGAGACCGGTGTAGTTCACCAACGTCTCCTCTCCCTCGATCGCGCCCTCGGCGACCATTGGCTCGTCACTTCTGGCCTGTCGGGTGGAGACCGGGTGATCATCGAGGGTGGGCAGAGGGCGCGGCCCGGCATGACCGTAAAGGCTCTTCCCTATCGGAAGACTGAAGCCGGCCGCCACCCGCCGATCACACCAGACGCGCCATCTCATCAGCAGCCGGCAGGAGGCGAGTGATGCTCTCCAGATTCTTCCTGGACCGCCCGGTTTTCGCCTGGGTCATTGCTATTGCCATTATGAGCGCCGGGGGGCTGGCCATCTATTTTCTTCCCATCTCCCAATATCCTGACCTCGCCCCACCGGTCATCGCGGTGGACGCCTTTTATCCCGGGGCTTCGGCGGAGACGGTGGAAAGCACCGTGACCCAGATCATCGAACAGAAAATGACCGGCCTGGACCGAATGCTTTACCTCGCCGCCAACAGCAACTCCTCGGGTGTCAGCCGCATTGAGCTGACCTTTGCCCCAGGCACCGACCCGGATCTCGCTTGGGCCAAAGTGCAGAACAAACTGCAGCTGGCCATGGCGAGCCTGCCCGAAGTAGTGCAGCGCCAAGGAGTAAAGGTCAGCAAATCCACCCGTAATTACATGTTGATTGTGGGAATCATCTCGGAAGACGGCAGTCTGGACGGCCACGATCTGAGGGATTATGCCCAATCCAACCTGGAAAAAGTGCTGGCCCGGGTGCCCGGCGTGGGTGAAGTGGAATCCTTCGGCACCGAGTATGCCATGCGGGTCTGGATTAACCCTGACAAACTGACCGACTACCACCTCACCCTGCAAGATGTGAACAACGCCCTGGAGGCCTATAACGTTGAGGTTTCCGCCGGACAGTTCGGCGGCGCGCCGGCGGTCACGGGCCAGCGCTTGAACACCTCCATCATCGTCCAGCACTATCTCAAGACCCCGGAAGAATTTGCCAACATACCTCTCCGGATCAATCCGGACGGTTCAGTGATCCGCATCAGTGACATCGGCCGCACGGAACTGGGAACCGAACGTTATGACGTAGTGGCCAGATATAATGGCAAGCATTGCGCTATGCTTGCCATCCGCCAGGAACCCGGCGCCAACTCCCTGCAAACCGCCGAGGCCATCAAAAGTAAACTTCAGGAAATGAGCCGTTATTTCCCTTACAGCGTGAAGGTGGTTTACCCTTACGATACCACCCCCTTCACCCGGGTGGCTATCTGGGAAGTGGTCAAGACCCTGTTTGAGGCAATTCTGCTGGTCTTTCTGGTAATGTGGCTGTTCCTCGGCAGTTTTCGTGCCACCTTGATACCCACCATTGCCGTGCCGGTGGTGGTGCTTGGCACCTTCGGGATCATGGGACTCTTCGGGTTTTCCATCAACATGCTGACCATGTTCGCCATGGTGCTGGCCATCGGTCTGTTGGTGGACGACGCCATCGTAGTGGTGGAGAATGTGGATCGCATCATGCGCACAGAAGGGCTCCTCCCCAAAGAGGCAGCGGCCAAGTCCATGGACCAGATCACCAGCGCACTGATCGGCATCGGATTGGTGCTTTCCGCGGTTTTCGGCCCCATGGCCTTCTTTCCTGGTTCCACCGGCATTATTTACCGCCAGTTTTCCGTGACCATTGCCTCCGCCATGCTGCTTTCGGTCCTGGTGGCCCTGATCCTCACCCCCGTCCTCTGTGCCTCCCTCTTAAAACCGCTGCCGCCCGGACATGAACCCGCCGACAACGCCATTTTTCTCCTCCGCCCTTTTTTCCGCTGGTTCGACCGCCTATTTTCCCGCGCCAGAAACCTTTACGTGCGGACGGTGGCACAGGTGCTCAGCCGCAGTCTTCGCTACCTGCTCATCTATTTGATCCTGGTAGGCGTTATGGGTATCTTGGTCTTCCGTCTGCCCACCGCCTATCTGCCTGATGAGGACCAGGGCATCCTCCTGGTGCAAGCCACCCTCCCCTCCGGTGCCACCCTGGAACAGACAGAAGCTGTCCTGAAACAGACAGAGCGCTATTTCCTGACCCACGAAAAGGACGCCGTGGAATCCTTTGCCCGAGTGGCAGGTATCTCTTTCAGTGGTCAGGCACAGAATTTGGGTTTGGGATTTGTCAAACTCAAGGATTGGCACCTGCGCCGACAGCCGAACCTGAAAGTTGAAGCTGTGGCCGCCAGGGCCATGCGGGAATTGTCCCAGCTCAAAGGCGCTATGGTCTTTGCCTTTCCGCCCCCTCCCATCATCGAACTGGGCAACGCCACCGGATTTGATCTCGAACTCCTGGACTTCGGCGGCCTGGGGCATGAAAAACTGATGGCCGCCCGCAACCAGCTCCTCGCCCTGGCGGCTCAGGACCCAAGGGTGATGCGGGTTCGACCCAACGGGATGGAAGATGTGCCCGAATGCCACCTCGACGTGGATTGGAACAAGGCCGGCGCCCTGGGGGTCCCCATCTCCTCCATTCACCACACTATTGCCGCCGCTTTCGGCGGCGCTTATGTCAACGATTTTGTGCGGGCCGGACGGGTCAAAAAGGTCTATTTACAGGCCGACGCCCCCTACCGAATGCTGCCCAAGGACCTGGAAAAACTCTATGTGCGCAACAACCAAGGAAAAATGGTCCCCTTCTCTGCTTTCGCCTCCGGGCATTGGGCTACCGGCTCCCCGAAATTGGAACGGTACAACGGCTTCCCCGCCATCAACATCTGGGGGGAGCCGGCGCCGAAAAGAAGTTCCGGTGAAGCCATGGCGGCCATGGAAGCCTTAGCCGCCAAGCTCCCGGCGGGAATCGCCTTCGACTGGACCGGCCTGTCCTATCAGCAACGCATGGCCACGACCCAAGCCCCCCTGCTGTATGCCTTCTCCATTTTCGTCATCTTCCTGTGCCTGGCGGCCCTCTATGAAAGCTGGGCCGTGCCCCTCGCCAACCTGTTTATGCTACCTCTGGGTATCCTCGGGGCCGCAGTGGCCACCTGGCTCCGGGGTCTCCCCAACGACGTCTATTTTCAAATCGGGTTCGTCACCACCTTGGGTCTATCCACTAAAAACGCCATCCTTATCATCCAATTCATCCAGGAGCGACTGGCTCAGGGCCAGGAACTGAGGGAAGCAACCCTGAGCGCCGCCCGGGTGCGGCTGCGACCGGTTATCATGACTTCTATGGCCTTCTTCTTCGGAGTCCTGCCGTTGGCAATCGCCGCTGGCGCCGGCGCCGGCGCCATGAACGGCATCGGCACCGCCGTCTGCGGCGGAATGCTCTCGGCCACCTTCATCGACCTCTTTTATATCCCACTGTTCTTTGTCCTGGTTTACCGCTTCTTTGAGAAGAAAACACAGCCCCCTCCTCCGGGCCAGGTGGATGCTTCACTACTCTCAAAAGGATTGGATTAATATGAGACAAAAATTAGTGCTGATTATAGGTCTGATTATTCTTTTGAGCGGGTGCACCATGATCCCGACCTACACCCGTCCCCAACCACCGATCCCCCAGGATTGGCCCAGCGGACCAGCCTACCCGCAGACAGCCGCCGCGCCGGGAACCCCAGTCGCCGCTGACCTCGACCGGCGAAAATTCTTCGCTGATAAAAAACTTCAGGAAATTATGGAAACCGCCTTGCAGAACAACCGTGATCTCCGCACCGCCGCTTTGAAGGTGGAAAAGGCACGCGCTCTATACCGCGTCCAGCGCGCTGAGCTCCTGCCGAAGGTGGACGCCGGCTTCACCACCAGCAAGCAACACGCCCCCATCAAGGGTCTTCCCGGCTTGGTAAGCATGGAACAGTATAGCGTCGATCTGGGTCTCAGCTCTTGGGAGCTCGATTTCTTTGGCCACATCCGCAGCCTGGGACAACGGGCCTTGGAGGAATACTTCGCCACCGCCCAGGCCCGCCGCAGTGCCCAGATATTGCTGGTCTCCGAAGTCGCCTACGCTTACCTGACCCTGGCTGCAGACCGGGAAAACCTCCAACTGGCCAAATCCACCCTGGACACCCAACAGGCCGCCTACCACCTAATCAGGCGCCGCTTCGAAGTCGGATTGGCCCCCGAACTGGAGCTTCGCCAAGCTCAAACCAGAGTGGAGGCCGCTCGAGTGGACATCGCCAAATACACGGCCCAAGTGGCCCAGGATGAAAATGCCCTGAACCTCCTGGTCGGTTCGCCTGTTAAAGCTGAGTTGTTGCCAAAAACGTTGAGCGCCGTCAAACCATGCCAGGATGTTGCCACCGACCTGCCTTCCGAAGTCCTCCTGCGCCGCCCTGACATCCTTCAGGCGGAACACCTCCTCAAGGCCGCCAACGCCGATATCGGCGCGGCTCCGGGGGCTTTCTTCCCCC
>DYLF01000059.1:0-11012 GCA_020722205.1 Desulfobacca acetoxidans | reverse complement strand
CCCCGCCTCTCCCTCACCAGCTCCCTGGGCACCATGAACGGCGACCTCTCGGGTCTCTTTCCATCCGGCTCCTACTACTGGAATTATGCCACGAACATCGTTCTGCCGATCTTCGATGCCCGCACCTGGGCTGGCCTTAAAGCTTCCAAGGTGGAAAAGGAAATCGCCGTGGCTCAGTACGAAAAAGCCATCCAGGCAGCCTTTCGGGAAGGGGCTGATGCCTTGGCCCAAAAAGAGACCCTCGGAAATCAGCTGACGGCGCAACAATCCCTGGTTGAGGCCACCGCCAAAACTTTTCGACTCGCCACTGCCAGATATAACAAAGGCATCGACCCCTTCCTTAACGTGCTGACTGCGCAACGTTCACTTTATGCGGCCCAGCAGGGCCTCATCGCCATCCGACAGGCAAAGATTGCTAATCAGGTGCGCCTTTATGCGGTCCTGGGCGGGGGTGCCGACTTAAGCACGACACCAGGAAGTGAATAACCTAGCCGCTGGCAGCCACAGCCCCCGAAGAACCGGACTTCCCAGGCCCATAAAGGAAAATCAATCCCCGGCCCTTTTTATCCCACCCCCCCTTGACGGCCCAAGAAAGAGTGATTATTAAATAATCAACAACAGCAAAACCGGGCCACCAGCACCCTGTTCCCTTCAGGAACTCCAACAACCAAGGGGCTGCCGGCGGGGAGTAAAGCCAGGGGGCTGTGCAAATATATCTCAAGCCATGTAACCCATGGCTTTTTTTATTTTATTGATCGTTCAAGCCTCTTATCTTCTTGACCGATATAAAGAGGAGAATACCTATCTGTAGACAAAAATAGCCGGCAACCATCATGAACCATCAGTACGGCATTATCAGCACCCCGCTGTTAGCCCTGCTGGGGGTGGCAACCCTAATAATCGGCCCTCTCCTCTCCCCCGAACAGGTGCCGGCTGACTCCCTTTCCCCAATTTTCCTTGCTACCCCAACCACCACTCCCGGCAGCCAAGCCCCCTTCCAGTACCCTTCCCTTTTCTCAGCACTGCCAATTCACGCCGCTGGCGCTGGCCTCGGCTGCTCATATGCTCGCCGCTTTTTCGAGGACATCTTAAGATTCCTGGCCGGCGGTTGCCTGGGCAATTTCATTTGGTACCGCCTATTCGGCTACCTACCCCCATTCCTGCAAAGCTCCGGCTGCTGGCCCCCCGGCCTCCTGGACCTGACCGCCGTCTTCAGCCTCGGTTTCCTTGGTTATCACCTGATTGCCGGCCTCAAGAAAAAAGTCGAGCCCCCTCCCCCCACTCCAGACTACTTGCAACCCATCTTCCTCCAACCCGTGGAACTCACGGTCAGCACCCAGGCCGCCCCCGGACTGGCCCAGATCCAGGCCACAGACCCGGATTTCAGCCTGCCCGCCTTCGGAGACTTTGTCCGCCAAACTATCAGGACCCTCTATACCAACTGGAATCAGAGGGAACTTGATAAGCTCGATGGCCTCCTCTCCGAGGAACTCCTTCATTTCTTGCGCATGGCCCAGCAGATCATGAACCTGCGCGAAGAAACCCACCGCCTGGAAAATGTCTCTCTGCAAAAAATGACCGTCGCCGAAGCCGGACAGGAAGAACTCCACGATTTCATCGTCGTCTGGCTACAAGGCCGGATCATCGATTATGTGGTGCAACGCCGAACCCTCAAACTCCTCGCCGGCAGCATGACCTATCCCAAAGAATGGGAGGAGTTCTGGCGCTTCGAAAGAACTGCCGGCCGCAAATCCTGGCTCCTCACCGACATCAAGGAATTCTGACCAGCAAAATAGGGATTTTGTGATTACTAGGCGGGATGTACGGATTGGAAATGGTATTTCATAATTCATTTACCCTTGGCCACTGACCACTGATCTCTGCCACTGGTCACTGCTACTTGATGCCGCCGCCAACGCCGAGGCCGCAGCCGGCGCCGTCTCGGTCGTCTCTCCGACGTGGCTGGCGGTTCGGCGGCCATCTCGGCCAGCACCTCCTCCAGGGGTGCTTCCTTGAGCCGATTTAATCGCCAAGCGACGGGGTAGGCCGCCAACCGGGATAGGCGCGCCGGCAGCGGTCGGTTTTCCTTCTGACACCAACTTAACATTCCTTCTAAAGCCATGATCAGGGAAACCTCTTCCTGATGTTGCCGGGGAACCTCCATCCCCATCAGCGCTTCCTGGACCAAGGTCTGGATAGTCTCCCGCCACTCCTTGAAATCGCCAACCGGCCCTGCCCTTCCCACTAAAGGCGTTAACAACACCGCCCATAAGAGGTTCTCCGGAAGACTTCCACCGCCTTGGTAAATTTCATCCAACCTCCCGGCCACCTCCCACAACCTGGCCTCGCCCTTCGGCCCCAACCTGCCTCGCCAGCCCGGCAGCAGACTATAAAACAAGCCGCTCTCCACCATCAGGCGAAGAAATGGCCGAGCCGCCCCACTCCTTAAATCCTTCAACAGCTCATCCCGCAAACGCGAGGGCGGACACAACCCGATAAGCCCCGCCTTGGCCCCGATCTCCTCCCAAGCCCGTGGTTCTATCGTAAAACCAGTGCGCGCCGCATGCCGAAGCACCCGCAGCATCCGCACCGGGTCCCTCCTAAACCGCACCCCCGGCTCGCCGATCACCCGAATCACACCCCGCCGCAAATCCTCCAACCCACCTACATAGTCCACCACCGAAAAATCCGCAATATTATAAAACAGCCCGTTGATGGTCAAATCCCGCCGCTGCGCATCCTCCCCCGGGGTCCCAAAAGTGTTGTTTCCCGCCAGCACCATCTCAACCTCTTGGTCAAATTCCGACCGACGCCGGAAGGTGGACACCTCCACAATCTTCCCCCCCCGAAAAAACACCTGCACCAACCGAAACCGCCGCCCGATGACCCGGCTGTTCCGAAACAGCTTGCGCACCTCCCCGGGACGCGCATCCGTGGCCACATCAAAATCCTTGGGAGCCTTCCCCAACAACAAATCCCGAACGCTCCCACCCACCAGATAGGCCTGGTAGCCCGCATGATGCAGGCGATACAACACCTTCAACGCCTCCACGGAAATGTTGGCCCGGGACAAGGTATGCTCCGCCCGCGGCACAATCAACGGCGCCCGTCCGCCTCCGTCCAGCACCTCTTCCCGCATATCACCTTGATAAAAAATATCCCCCCCTTATTACACCCTTCAAACGCCCCCAACCCCGATTCGGCCACCCGCTGCCTCATGGTCAGTAAAATCCCTTCTTCCCAGACCTCCCGTTATTATCATGTTAAAATTTTTATACTAATGTTTATATTCTTAAACATTATAATAACATATAAAATTCAATATGATAGCTGTTATTTATCCCTTTATGTTCATTTCCTTAAACATGCACACTGAGATGCCTCCATAAGTGAGACACTTTTTATGATAAGATTGGGGTAACAGGACAATGGCTCGGCTCACCCAGGTGCCAGGCTGCTATAACTCCATAAGTCTTACTCATACTACCGAATATTGGCACGTTCTGACTACCAGTGCCCGCGCCGTTATCCCCCTCTCCCCTTCTGTCTAGTTCCTGGGCCCAGGCCTGTTCACCCTGCTCACCTTACGCCGGTTGATCCAATTAAACTTATTACAGGATTTGGCAATGATCGCCACGTCTCTCTCAAGCCCACCTCACGCTGACCTCTCCCCCCACCAGCAGGGAAGTGGAGAACGTAGCGCCGGCTTCCAGCCTGCAAGGCAAACTTTACCCCCGGAAGCGATGGGATAGGTTTGATTCTGGACGCCGCCAACAAGGCTGGGTCCCTTTCCCCTCGCCCCTTGCCGCTTGCCTCTTGCCCCTCTTCGCTGGCCTAGGCTGTTATGCCCAATTCTTTCTCTTTCTTTGCAATCTCCAACTTGGTCTTGATCACCGTGTCCGGGATCAGGCTGATGGAATCGATGCCGCATTCCACCAGAAAAGTGGCAAATTCCGGATAGTCGCTGGGCGCCTGGCCGCAGATGCCGATTTTGCGCCCCGTCCGCCGGGCAATGCTGATGATCTGCGCCACCATCCTTTTCACCGCCTCATTGCGCTCGTCAAACAAGTGTGTCACCAGCTCCGAATCCCGGTCCAGACCCAGCACCAGTTGTGTCAGGTCATTGGAGCCGATGGAAAAACCATCAAATATCTTGGCAAATTCCTCCCCTAATATGACATTGCTGGGAATCTCGCACATAACATACACTTCCAGGCCGTTTTCCCCCTGCACCAGCCCGTATTCCTTCATGGCCTCAATGACTTTGATCCCTTCCTCCGGCGTCCGGCAAAACGGCACCATCACCTTGACATTTAAGAGCCCCATCTCCTCCCGCACCCGAAGCAGCGCCTTGCACTCCAGCCCAAAGGCCGGCCTGAATTTTAAATCATAATAGCGCGACGCCCCCCGCCAGCCGATCATGGCATTGCTCTCCTCGGGCTCAAAAAGATAACCCCCCAGCAGGGCGGCGTACTCATTGGACTTGAAGTCCGACAAACGCACGATCACATCCTTGGGGTAAAAGGCCGCCGCAATGCGCGCAATCCCCTGGGCCAATTTCTCCACAAAAAACTCCGCCTTGTCCGCGTACATCTCCGTCTGCGCCGTAATCTTGGCCAGCTCCTGGGCCAGCCGCTCATCATTGGCCGCCCGCCGGCTCAGCTCCTCATAGTGAATCAGGGCCAGGGGATGGATACCGATGTGGGAATTGATGATAAATTCCAACCTCGCCAACCCCACCCCGTCGTTGGGAATCTGCCCCTGCATAAAGGCCTGCTCCGGAATGCCCACGTTCATCATCAACTGCGTGCGCGTGGGCGGCAACTTCTTGAGATCGATCCGCTCCACCTCAAAGGGAATCAGACCCTCATACACCACCCCCTGCTCCCCTAAGGCACAGCACACCGTCACTTCCTGACCGTCCGGAATGACATTGGTGGCGTTTTCCGTCCCAATGAGGCACGGAATACCCAGCTCCCGGGAGACTATGGCCGCATGACAGGTGCGCCCCCCCCGGTTGGTGACAATGGCCGAGGCCATCTTCATGATCGGCTCCCAATCCGGGTCCGTCATGTCCGTCACCAATACCGATCCCGGGGTGAACTGCGCAATCTGCCCCGCCGTCGCGATAACCGCCGCCCGGCCCTGGCCGATCTTTGAACCCACCGCCTGACCCCGCGTCAGTATCCGCCCCTCACCCTTCAGCACATAATTCTCCATCACACTGAAGTCCCGCCGGGAATGCACCGTCTCCGGTCGCGCTTGCACAATGAACAACTCCCCTGTCCCCACCTGCTGCCCGTCGCCGTCCTTGGCCCATTCGATGTCCATGGGCCGGAACTGCCCAAACTGCCGCGAATAGTGCTCCTCAATGCTGCAGGCCCAACGCGCCAGGGTCAAAATCTCATCGTCCCGTAACACATAACGGCGCCGCTCCTCCTCTGTGGTGGAAATAATGCGCACCGGCCGGGTCTCGTCCGCCGTATACACCATCTTGATCGGCAAGTTCCCCAGCTTCTTCCCGATAATCGGCGACTTGCCGCTCTTCAAGGTCGGCTTGAAGACATAATATTCGTCAGGATTAACCTGCCCCTGCACCACCAGTTCCCCCAGACCATAGCCCGCTGTGATGTACACCACATCCTTGAAGCCGCTCTCCGTGTCAATGGTGAAAACCACCCCTGACCCTGCCGAATCCGACCGCACCATCTTCTGCACCGCCACCGACAAGGCGACGTCAAACTGGTCATACCCTTTGTCAAAACGATAGCTGATCGCCCGATTGGTAAAAAGCGACGCAAAACACCGCTTCACCGCCTGCACCACCGACACTTTCCCCCGCACGTTCAGATAACTCTCCTGCTGCCCGGCAAACGACGCGTCCGGCATATCTTCCGCCGTCGCTGAGGAGCGCACCGCCACGTCCAGATCAAATCGGTCGCTTTTGTAAAGCTGGGCTAAACGCTCGTAATTTCGGTAAATCTCCGCCATTAGGGCCGACGGGAAGGGCACTTCCATGATCAGATCCCGCACCTTCTTGCCCCGCCGCGCCAAATCTTCCAAATCATGCGTATCCAACCCCTTGAGAATCTGATCAATGGATTTGGCGATCCCAGCCCGCTCTAAAAAGTGCCGATAGGCCGCCGCCGTGATGGCAAAACCGTTGGGCACCTGTACCCCCTGGGAGCTCAAGGCCCGCAACATCTCCCCCAAGGAGGCATTCTTCCCCCCCACTATGGGGATATCGTCAATGCCGATCTCCTCAAACCACAATATGAACTTTTCCTCTTTCCCCGTCTTCATGCGCGCCACCTCCATCCTTGATTCCTCCAGGCTCCGTCGGTATGAAAACCACTCTTCAGGACAGCTTGCAAACCCGCCTCTACACCAAAACCCTCTTTCTATTTTTGCCCCCACCGGGGCCACGATCCTTCGAGTGAAACTCAGTTCATAAAGGGCTGCTTTCCAAGTAACCTGTTAGTTTTTCTGGTTTCGGCCTTCAGGATAATTTCTTCAGCCTTCCAGCGGCCAAAGACCATGAGGAGAACAAACCTCACCAGTTGCTCAACAGAACACTCAAGCGCACTTTCCCCAGCCCAAGGTCCC
Source organism: Desulfobacca acetoxidans (assembly GCA_020722205.1). GTDB lineage: Bacteria > Desulfobacterota > Desulfobaccia > Desulfobaccales > 0-14-0-80-60-11 > DYLF01. Next base: position 4,406 of record DYLF01000059.1, on the reverse strand, counting down.
CGCCCCTTTCCGGTTAAATGAAAAGTTGGCGGGATTAAATTGCTTTTATGAGTGATTATAAATTCAGTCACTGCCTGCGGTCAATCGCCGCACGATGGGTTTCTGACCCGAAGGCCGATTTTACTGCTTACTTTTCGCATCGGAGAGGAGGCCGCTCAGCTCTCCAATCCTCGCCATCAACCCCCTGGTCAGCGCCACCGCCTCACCCGGCCCCCTGGCCATCAGCGGCGCCCCCAGCTTCACCTCCACCTCCTTGCCCCATGTCCCCCCTTGCTGGTATCTAATGCCCATGGGCACAAAGGGCAATAACCCCACTCCATCCCTGTCCTGCCACCTGAGCAGCAACTGGATCAGGCGATGCCTACCCGCCCCCACCCCTCCTTTGACATAGGTGCCCTCCGGATACAGCACCACATAGGCCTTCTCTTTTAACAGGGGCAGCAAGTTCTTAAATGATGACAGCGTCGCTCTCGGCTCCCGCCGGTCCACCGGCACCCCGCCCAACGCCAGCAGAAACTCTCGCACCACCGGCTGAAGGAAAAGCTCCACTTTGGCAATAAAACGCAGCGGCGGCGGCAGAGCCAAGCCCGTAACCACGATATCCTCCCAACGCTGATGTTTCGGACAAATGATCGCCGGCCCCTCCCGGGGCAGATATCCTAACCCCTCTACTTGCACCCGAAAGATCCGCCCAAACGTGCGCCGCAAAATCTCCCGACTGCACCAATATATCTTTGGACTAAAATGCAACCTCATTTTTGACTCACACTACCATACCTTACAACCTTTATCTATAGTTCATTCGTGAAAATTTTGCACCTCGAATAATAAACCTGAAACTATTCTCACCCCTTCCTTGCCAAAATAACTTTCCAAAATCCCTTTTATTGAATAACATATTCCCCACTTCAACCGCTGACTCCCAACTTCTCACTTATAACTCAATACCATGATCTACCTCGATTACAACGCCACCACCCCCATCGCCCCTGAAGTTCTCACTGCCATGCTCCCTTGGCTGGCACGCCACTTCGGCAACCCCAGCAGCAGCTACCCCCTGGGTCGGAACGCCGCGGCGGCCGTCATCCAGGCCCGCCGGCAGGTCGCGGCCCTCCTCCACGCCCACCCCGAAGACATCGTCTTCACCTCCGGCGCCACCGAAGCCAATAACACTATCATCAAAGGCGTGGCCACCCATTTCGGCAAGGGCCGGCTCATCACCTCCGCCATCGAGCACCCCGCCGTCCTCAACCCCTGCCGCTGGCTGGCCTCCCGGGGCTTTGAGCTCACCGTCCTGCCGGTGGACAGCCAAGGGTTGGTAAACCCCGACGACCTCCGCCGCGCCCTCACCCCTGATACCATCCTCGTCTCCATCATGCACGCCAACAACGAAACCGGCGCCATCCAGCCCCTGCCTGCAATCAGCGCCATTGCCCGCCAGGCCGGCGCCCTCTGCCATACCGACGCCGCCCAAACCCCCGGCAAGATTCCGGTCAACGTCATTGACCTTCAGGTTGACTTCCTCACCCTGGCCGGTCACAAGATGTACGCCCCCAAGGGCGTCGGCGCCTTATACGTCCGGCCCGGCGCCCCCTTCATCCCGCTGCTCCACGGTGGCGGCCAGGAAGCCGGCCGCCGCGCCGGCACCGAAAATGTCCCCTATATTGTCGCTTTGGGAGAAGCCTGCCGCCTGGCCCAGGAACATTTGCCCCACGATCAAACCCACCTCCAAACCCTGCGGGATCTTCTGCACCAGCGTCTCCTGGAAGGCTTCCCTGACCTCATCCTCAACGGGCCCCTCAAGGACCGCCTCCCCAACACCTTAAACCTCTCCTTCCCCGGCCTCTCCGGCCGTCGCCTCCTCTCCGGCCTCCCGGAGCTATGCGCCTCGGTGGGCGCCGCCTGCCACGGGGCTAAGGAAGAACCCTCCTACGTCCTCACTGCCATGGGGATCCCCAGAAATATCGCTCTCGGCGCCGTCCGCCTCTCCCTCGGCCGCCCCACCACCGCCGCTGAGGTCGAACAAGCCGCCCGCCTTATCCTGCAAGGCGTGCAACTCCTTTACAAATAGGATAAAATCAGTCCAGTTCAAGCTAGTAAATATATTTGCGCTCCTGACTCTAGCAAATAGCGCTTATAGCCCATCGGCCATCGCCTGTCTATGACCATCGCCATCATCGGCCCCGGCGCCCTCGGTTGTCTCCTGGCCGCTCATTTCTTTCAGGCCGGCGAGCACTTTTATTTGGTGGACTACCGCTCCGAACGCGTCGCCTCTTTACGACAAAAAGGCCTCCTTCTGCACACTCCCGATGGTCGCCGCCACACCCTCCATCCCCCCATCTGCCTCCCTGGTGATGGCGAACCCGCCCACCTGGCTATCCTCACCGTCAAGTCATACCACACCACCGCCGCGGCGCATGTTCTCTCCCGTCTTCTGGCCCCTGATGGCGTCGCCCTCACCCTCCAAAACGGCTTGGGGAACCTCGAAGAAATCGCCCGAGTCCTGGGTCCTGAACGCCTCCTGGCCGGTGTCATCTTTGCCGGTGCCACCCGGGTCCAAGACGGTGAAGTCGTTCTCGCCGGCCTCGGCCCCACCTACCTCGGCCTCCCCCCAGGCTCACAGGTTCCCATTCGCAAACTTGACCAAGTGGTTGCCCTCTTTCAACGCGCCCATCTCCCCTGCCAAGCCCGTGACGATATCGAGGTGATGCTCTGGGAAAAACTCCTGGTCAACGTCGCCGTGAACCCCCTCACCGCCATCCTCAGGGTCAAAAACGGCGCCCTCCTTCAACTCCCCGACGCCTGGAGTCTGGCCCTCACCGCCGCCCAGGAGGCCAAAGCCGTGGCCTTGGCCGCCGGCCTTCAAATCAACGCCGACCCCGAAGAACTCCTGCGCCGGGTCTGCATCGCCACCGCTGATAACCGCTCCTCCATGCTCCAGGACATCCTTGCCGGCCGCCCCACCGAAATCGACGCCCTAAATGCCCAGGTCACCGCCAGAGGCGCCGCCCTCGGCCTCCCCACCCCGGCCAATAACTTCCTCACAAAACTCATCCGCTCCCTCGAAAGCTTACATTCTCAGACTTCAAGATAAGACAGCTCAGGAGATGGCAGGATGGATTTCTGAGCCAGTCTCTCGCCCTTCGCTCCTGGATTTGGCCATGAAATGCCATCTCGGCTCTTGGCTGGCAGGATGGCTGTTCTCAATCTGCAAGAACCCAGAACACGTCCTTATTATTTTGACCCCCATAATAAATTCCCAGAACCCAAAAACCAAAAAAGGCTGCTTGGCCGGAGGGGATGGCCAAACAGCCCAGGGTTGGAAGGTAGGGATAAGAATCTTACCTTATTGGGGCTCCCAAGGGGCCTTCTTTTTTTGCGGTTTTTCCTGCGGTTGCGGTTTCTGTGGTTGTTGTTGGGCAGGGGCAGGCTGCCGGTGCCGTTGCCTCTGTTGAACCTGCTGCCGCTGCACTTCCTGCTGCCGCCGCATCTGCTCCATTTGCTGCTGGCGCTGCATCTGCTGGGCCTGCTGTTGGCGTTGCATCTCCATTTGCTGCCTCATTTGCTGGGCCTGCGCCCGGCGTTGGCTCTCTTGGTGGCGACGGGCCTGCTCCATCTGCTGCTGCCGCCGCACCTCCTGTTGCTGTTGCATTTCCCGCCGCCTCTGAAGTTCCAACTGCTGCTGCCGCCGGCGTTCTACCTGCACCTGGTGGTTCCCCTCCCCAGGCGCCTGCCCCATTTCCTGGTACCTCCTCAGCCGTTCTGCCTTTTGTTGTCGCTCCCCCGCAGACCGGGACCCCGCCTGCAGTTCTTGCCCTTGCCTCTGCTCCCTGGTCGGCTGGGACGCCTGCTCAAAAAGCATTCCCTGGCGTCGCTTCTCCATCTCAACCTGCCGCCCTCTCTCTATCTCCTGAGTCTGCCGCTGACGCTCCACTTCGCCTGCTGGTCTCTCCGGCCTGGAGGCCTGTGACGGCGGCGTTATCCCTACCGCCGGTCTCTTGACCCCGACCGGTGAACCGGGCGCTGTAGTCACCTCAGCAGGCCCTCTGTCATGGACAGCTCTCAACGAGCGTCTTGCGTCTCCCCTTTCCTGCCTGGCTGAGGGTCCGCCGACGGGACCAGCAGCTTGTCCCCCCGGCAGATCGGACAAGGCCGTGGCCGGCACCAACTGCTGAGAGGGCGGCAGTTGCTTAATCCTGGCCTTCATCTCGCTGCCCAATGGGTGTGTCGCCCTGGCCGGCAGCGCCAAACCCGGCAGACCCCGCCCGGATTCAGCCTTCACCGGCGGCGCCTTGGGCAACACAGCTGGCATCGGCGGCGCCCCCCTCACCCCCCGGAGCAGATCGCCTCTCGCCAGCCCCCTCGCTACCCTCTCCATATGTGCCGCCGGCCGCACCTTGGGCCAA
>DYLF01000058.1 GCA_020722205.1 Desulfobacca acetoxidans | reverse complement strand
TAAGTTCCTCTTTGCTGGGGCTGTGGACTCATTTCTGCACCTAGATTGCTTGTCATTAAAATAAAACCCCCCTGCGGCTTTGTCAAATTATCTCTGGTCAATAGTGTCATACCAAACCCCGACCTAATGCAGTTGTTAGTATCTCCTTTTTCCGGCCCTCCCCTACCCACCTGCCCTCCCTTGTATTCCCTTTTTCCCCCCTAATCTCTGGTTCTTGTCAAGCAGGGCAATCCCGTGATAAAAAAGGTCATGGTAACCATTACCCCGGAGGTTCTCCGACACCTCTTCCCCCCGGCCGCACAACCATCTGAGCAGCCGCCGGGGCTGGCCCCGGCCGGAGTCTTGCTGCCTCTCTTTTTTAAGGCAGAGGAACCGCATCTGCTCTTCATCCAGCGCACTTTCCAGGTGAAGGTTCACCGCGGCCAGATTGCTTTTCCCGGCGGCGTCTACGACCCCCTGGATGGGAATCTGCTCACCACAGCCCTCAGGGAGACTGACGAAGAGATCGGTCTGCAGCCAGAGGTAGTCCGGGTGTGCGGCGCCTTGCCCGTGGTGGCCACCGTCACCGGCTACTGGATCAACGCCTTTGTGGGCCTGATTCCCTATCCGTATGATTTTCGAGTGAATAAATCTGAGGTGCAGCGCCTCCTGTTTCTGCCGGTCTCCGGCTTCTGCCCCCAGGAACGCTGGAGCACCGGCACCTATAGATACAAGGGCCAAATCGTGCAAGTCTGCTATTGGCGACACGACGACCTCCTGATCTGGGGCGCCACGGCCAGGCTCCTGCTCCATTTCCTGGCCCGGTTGGGAGAGCATCCGATTACCGATTGTGACACGTAAGGAAACGGAGATTAAAAGGGGATAAGCAAAGTCTGTCACCGGCTAGCCGACCAGACCTTAACTTTATCCTCCCCCAAAATAAATGGTTCCCGCCGGGAGATAGAAATATGATCCGACTCCGAAGTTTTGCCGCCGCCGTCGCCCTCACCTGTCTTTTTGGCCTGTGCACTTGGTGTGTAGCCCTTGGCCAGGGTAAACCTGAGACTAACGCATCCGACACCCTGACCATCGCCTCCTTCAACATTCAAGTATTCGGCAGAGCTAAAGCAAGAAAGACAGCGGTCATGAAAGTTTTGGCAGAAATCATCACCCGCTTTGACCTGGTGGCCATTCAGGAAATCCGGGATAAATCCGGCGCCGCCATCAGGAAACTGGCAGCCGAAGTGGATGCCTTGGGAACCCCCTATGCACTGTTGGTCAGCCCGCGGCTCGGCCGCAAAGAACCCCGGGAGGCTTATGCCTTCCTGTATTGCACCGAGACCCTGACGCCAGTGGGGGAACAGTATCTCTATCAGGAACCCACCGGCACCGACTTCTTCCCCCGGGAGCCCTTTATCGCCAGATTCAAGTGCACCAAAGGGAATTTCACCTTTGTCCTCATCAACCTCCACACCGACCCGGACACGGCCACTAGGGAAATCCATGCCTTAAAAGAGGTCCTGGCCTTCGCACAGAGAAAATACCCCCAGGAAAAGGACTTTATCATCTTGGGGGACCTGAATGCGGACTGTAAATATTTTAATGACAAACAGCCCAATCCCCTCCCCGCCACCAGATGGCTGGTAAAAAACAACGTAGACACCACGGTGAAGAGCAGTTCCTGCACCTATGACAGAATTATCATCACGGCTGCCTGTTTGCCGGATTTCACCGGAGAAGTGGGGGTGTTCCGCTACGATCAAGAGTTTGACCTCTCTTCTCAGGAATCCATTGAGGTCTCAGACCATTTTCCGGTGTGGGCCAGATTTTTTACCTATCTGGATAACTATTGAAAACCCCTTGAGTTTTTCTCGCCGGAACAAGAAGAATTGATCTAATGTTTTTTTACGGCGGAATTGGCGCTTTGACTAATAAACATCTTCGGGTTATTATTGCCAATTAAAGAATCATTAATTGACATCTGACGCAGGATTAGATCCTGATAACTTTTCAGGGAGGGCACACTGGACCCCTCATTCATAACCCCACCCCATACGCAGGTGGGCTGAGAACCATCTCCTGACCCAAATTAATCGGCGCGCGTGGTTTAATTATGCAACTGAAAACCTGCAGGGTAGGACAAAGTGGCCTTCTCGTGGTGCGTCAGGACGGACACATCACCCGCTGGCACCGGAACCTGCTCAATCGGCATGCCAGCGGTCTCTTGTGGTTTACCGGTTTATCCGGCGCGGGTAAATCCACTATCGCCCATGGCGTGGAGAAAGAACTCTTTGAGCGCCACGTGCGCTCTTTCGTCTTGGACGGCGACAACATCAGGTGCGGGGTGAACTCGGATCTAAGGTTCAGCCGGGAAGACCGACGGGAAAATATCCGCCGCATAGCAGAAATTGCCGGCTTGTTTATTGATGCCGGACTTATCGTACTGGCCTCCTTTATATCACCCTATCGGGCGGACCGGGCATATCTGCGGGACAGGTTCAAAAACGATCATTTTTACGAAATCTATGTCAAATGCGCCCTGACGGAATGTGAAAGAAGAGACCCCAAGGGCAAGTATAAACTGGCCCGGCAAGGGCTCATCCCCGAATACACCGGAATCTCCTCCCCATACGAGGAACCGACCCAACCTGATCTGATCATTGACACGGAAAAAACCAGTGTGGCGGCGGCCGTCGATCTGGTCCTCGCCTTTCTGACCCGGGTCGGCATGCTGAAAGTCATGCTCACCGATGATGGCTTGCCCCAAGAGAGTCCGGTAAAATTTCCTTACGCCTCCAAGATGACGAAACCTTGATAGTGCCCCTGAATTTTTCCCGTTTCCGGCAAGCTTTCTTCAACAGGGACGGTAAGGCCGCACCCCCAGCCACACGGCTCTTGCCTCTGGTGAACCGGGCGGCCCATCGCTGGCTCAAGGACGGCTCTTCCCTGATTCACCTAAATAAGGCAACTCTGCTAAACATTGCCCGGCGGCGCACCGGCCTGCAGGACTTCGGCGACCCGGCGTTTCTTGAACCCCTGGGCATCTTGCTGGAATGTTTGACAAATGAGGCAAATCTCCACTTTATCGGCCGTATCAGCGTGTTCCACGACCTGGTGCGCCAACTGTGCAACCGCCTGCACCTGGTGGCCGATCGCCAGCGCCACCCGGAAATTGGCCAGCAAACCGTGCGGGCCCCCTTGTTCATCACCGGCCTGCCGCGCAGCGGCACCACCTTTCTGCACGCCCTTTTGGCCCAGGACCCTCGACATCGCTCCCCCCGGGTCTGGGAGGTCATGTACCCCTCCCCTCCACCGGGGAACTCTGACGGCGACAGGCGCATCGCCCGCACAGCCCGAGATCTAGAGTGGCTGCCCGTGCTGATGCCGGAGTTCGAGACGGTGCACCTGATTGCAGCCACCCTCCCCCAGGAATGCATCGCCATCACCAGCCATGCCTTTTTGAGTTACGTCTTTGAATCCATGTACCACGTCCCCTCCTACCGGGCTTGGCACGACGGCCAGGACAAGCGCCCGGCTTACCAATTCCACCGCTGGTTCCTGCAACATTTGCAGTGGCAAAACCCCGGCGAACGCTGGGTCCTCAAGGCCCCCAGCCATCTTCTGGCCTTGGAAGCGCTGTTTACGGTCTATCCCGATGCCAACATCATCCTGACCCATCGCGACCCGCTTAAAGTCCTCCCCTCCTGTGCCAGTTTCACCGAGGTCTTAAGGCGAGGTTTCAGCCATGAGGTGAGCAAGACAGGTCTAGGGCGGGAGATCAGCCAGCGCTGGGAGGCGGGGGCACGCCTGGCCGTGGCTACCACCCAGGGCCAGGCGGCCCCCCCAAAGCGCTTCTTCCATGTCGCCTACCCCGAACTGGTGCGGGAACCGCTGGCCGTGGTGCGCCGTCTTTATGAGCACTTCGGCCTGGAACTAACCCCTGCCGCCCAAGCCGCCCTCCATCATTTCTGCCGGGAAAACCCCAAAGACAAAAAAGGCGTACACCGCTATTCCCTGGAAGAGTTCGGCTGGCGGCCCGAGGAGGAAAGAGAGCGCTTCCGCTTCTACACCGAGCACTTCGACCTTAAAGCAGAAACGTAAATCACCGCTCCATGTTCACCAGCAGGCGTTTCCCCCCTGAGGCCAGAACCACCCGGCCCCGCTCAAGAAAGTCAGCCAAGGGAGCAGCCTCATCCACCAGTAAAAAGACCCGTTTGGGGCCTGCCCAGAGTGCCTTCAGTTTCTCCGCACTGATGAGGTAGTTTTTCTCCGGCCCCACCGGATAGAGCAGGCGCGGCAGGCCCTGCCGCTGCACTATGAGCACCGGCCGCCGGGCGTAGAAAGCCAGGCTGGCGGCCAACTCGAATTCCTCCACCGTTTCCATGACCAGCAAATCATGGGGGCCGGCCTGGCGCCGCACCCACTCCCCGAAGATTTTGTCCGACCGCAGGGGGGCCAGGAGGATGAGAGCCTGGCAAGTAAAATAGAGTAAGCCTATGGCAATGGCGGCATAAATCATCAGCCCCCAGCCCGCGGCGCGCCGCGCCAGAATGGCCCCCAGCAGGGCCAGGGGCGGAACCAAGAGGCCCACTTGGCTGGCCAAAAACGGCAGCTCGGCGAACAAGCCGACAAACTCCCTCCGGTTGCCGGCGCAGAGCTTTCCCAAAAGAGGCGGCAGCTCGGCGGTCAGCAGACTCATGAGGCCCAGGGCCAGTAAAGCCACGGTCAGCGCCAAAAAGGGGGGCTTCTCCAGACCGCACTGAAGGCGCCAGCCCAAAATCAGGGCCAGGGCCGGCAGGGCCGGCAGTGAATAATACTCGATGCGGGTGCCGGCTAGACTGAAAACTGCCAAAATGACGGCCGGCCAGAGGAGGAGAAGGAGTTTTGGATCTCCCGGATTTTTGGCGTTCTCCCGTAAAAACCGATACCCAGCCTCGGGGAGCAGAAAAGTCCAGGGCAGCAACCAGATAAGCAGGAAAAGCCAGAACAGGGGGGCCGAGATCATGCTGACCCCACCGGGCTGACGAGCCCCGCCCAAGCGTATTAGGTGTTCGATGACCAGGTGATGCCAGAGAAACCCCGGATGCTCACAGGTCATGACCGCCGGCCAGGGCAGCAGCGTCAAGCCCAAAAGCGCCAGACCGCCGGGATGAAAAACCAAACGCCGGCAACGCCGCTCGCGCCCCAGCCAACTATAAAGCAAGGCCGTCACGGCCGGAAACCCCACACCGATAAGTCCCTTGCTTAGATAACCAGCCGCCATGGCGCCATGAAAAAGGGCCACCCACCAAAAACGGCCCTCTCTCAGCCAGCGGACCAGGGCGTAGAGTGCCGCCATCAGGGTAACGGTGACCAGATGGTCGGTAAACAGTTGGGTGTGGAGATAGAAAAAACCGATGCCGCTCAGCAAGACGAAGCCTCCCCACCAGGCGGCCGCGGGGTTTAGCAAGAGGCGCCCGAGCTTGAGCGTCAACCAGACTTCCGCCAAGCTTAACAGCAGGGTGGGCAGGCGAGCAGCCCAGTCGGCCGGGCCGCAGATTTTCAGGGCCGCCAGGTTGAGCCAATAGAACAGGGGGGGCTTTTCAAGATAAGGCACCCCATTTAGGGTGGGCGTCAAAAGAGAGCCGGAGGTCAGCATTTCCAGGGGAATCTGGGCGTACATGGCCTCGCCCCGGCTCAGGGGCAAACCGAGGGTGGGATAGAGCAGAGCAGCCAGGCAAAGGAAGATCAGGACAAAGTCGCCCCCGCCACGGGACCGGAAGTTTCCAGGGCTGAGGGCTGAGGGCTGAGGACCAAGAGGTGAGGAGTGCGTGCGCTTAACCATGGGAATTTTCCCGCCTCGTGAATCTGTTATCCTTTCATCGTCTTGCACCCGCCGTCCCTGCCGCCGCAGTTGGAGAACAATGTCTCTCCCCTCTGGCTTTTTCTGAGCCGGCACTATATCATATTGTCAGGAGGAGGTCATGCCTGAATGTGTCATCTTCAGATTAGATATGTTATCCAACCCCATATTTCTTGAAGTGGCGGAAGAAGGGCTGGATTTTGGCCGGGCCAAAAAAGAGGCCGACGAAACCATAGAAAAAAGAGTGGGCGAAGCCATGCTCTTGGCCTGGTACCAGGGCAAGACCGGGGAATACGCCCCCCACGTGCCCTGTTGCTCCCACGACCAGCCACCCTGGCTGACCTACGCCCTGTCCCGAGGCGGAACACTCTCGGTGGTGGTAAACGGCGGCGCATATGTCTTTATTTACCGGAGACTATAAGGCCGGCCCATCCGGCTTGATTAAAATAGTCCTCAACCACCAATACCTCATTCCTCGTCCGCTCTTTTGAGCATTAGCTGAAAAAGAGAATTGCCCGCGGCACGGTTTACGATTATGATAGTTAAATAAAATCCGCTGGGGAACAAGTTTACTAACCAACTTCTTAAATTCACACTCAAGGAGGGGTAACCCTTGCGTTTCCCGCTAAGGCTCAGCATTGATTTGGGCCGCTATCTTTTGAAGAAGCGATGGCAGGGCGAGGAAAAATTCCCTCTGGTACTCATGCTGGAGCCCACCCATCAGTGCAATCTGTCCTGTCAGGGGTGCGGCCGCATTCAGGAATACCGGGAAACTCTCAAGCAGTCCCTGACCCTGGACGAATGCCTGCAGTCGGTGACGGAGTGCGGCGCCCCGGTGGTGACTGTTACGGGGGGGGAACCCTTGCTGTATCCACCTGTCTTTGAATTGGTGCAGGAATTGCTGCACCTGAAGAAACACGTTTATCTCTGCACCAACGCCATACTGTTGGAAAAGGCCCTGCCCCGCCTGCCCCGTTCCGGCCGTTTGACCCTGAGCATCCACTTGGACGGCCTGGCTCCCACCCATGACCGCCTCCTGGGCCGCCCCGGCCTGTTCGCAGTGACCATGAAGGCAATCACCGCCGCCAAGCGGCAGGGCTTTAGGGTCTGCACCAACACCACTATCTATAAAGACTCTAATATCCCGGAAATCCAAGCTCTTTTTGCCGAACTCACCAGACTCGGAATTGACGGCTTGCTGGTCTCGCCAGCCTTTAATTTCCCCGGAGTGGCCCCGGAACTGTTCCTGAGCCGGGATGAGATCAGGGAAAAGTTCACCCTGCTGACCGCTAACGGCAACAAGTACAAGTTCTCCAGCACCCCTCTCTATTTCAGTTTTCTAAGGGGGGAGCGCCACTACGACTGCTCACCCTGGGCCAACCCCACCCGCAACCCCTGCGGCTGGCGCTCGCCTTGCTATCAACTCATGGACCACCACTATCCCAGCTTTGCAGATCTGATGAGCCGCACCCCCTGGGAGCAGTACGGGCCCGGGCGGGACCCCCGCTGCGCCCAGTGCATGATGCATTCGGGTTTCGAACCCACCGTGGTGCGTCAGCTGAACTGGCAGGACCTGTGGTACCTGCTGCGCTGGAATCTGAGCGCACCGTAACCGCAAGCCGCCTTTCTCTAGTCCCTGACCCCCTCTAAATCACAGAAATTTCAAGCACCCGCCGGGATCAATGAAGGGGAACCAACTCGCGCGAGTCCAGACCTGCCAAATCTGTCAGAGACACCATGGCGACGCGGGGGGGGGCCAAATCCAGGACGGCAAAACTAAAGGTGGGATAGCGTCCCTCTTCCAAGGTGAAGGCACCAGGGACAATAAGGTAAATGCTGTCGGGACTTAAGGGCAGACAGGCTTGGCGGGCCTTAAAATCCTGGGGCCGTAAGGCGTCATTGGTGTAGAGAAGGCGGCTGGCCGGGGGAGTGAACTGGGTGACGCTGGGGACATGGGTGTGGCCGTGGCAAAGAATCAGAGGCGGCCGACCCCTTTCCTCTCCCTGTTTGTAAGCGTGCAACCGATCCTTGAAATAGTTCCAAAGCGTGGCCCGGGTATGTGCCAGGAATACCGAACCTGGCAATTCCAGGGCCAAGCCGCTTTGAGTGGCGCCAGGCAGCAGGGGGCCATACACATCGTAAATCCAATAAAGCCGATACTGGGGGCCAAGGCGCAACCATGGCTCAAAAGGCTCCGGCAAACAATCCCCCAAACAGGCGAGATGGGTAATCCCTAAGCGGACAAAGAAAGCCAGCAACCGGGGCAGACCCTCCTGGTAAGAATGAGTATCCGCCACCAGGGCCAGTCGGGACATCAAGCCCCTCCCCCACCTCCCCCCCTCCCCACCGGCGGGAGAAGAGGAATCAAGAGGGAAGCAAGATTTTTAGACAATCTCTGTCTATTTAAAGGGCCGGTAGCCACAAGCGAAACCAGGATGACCTTTCAGGCGCTCCAGGAGTTGGGTCAGAAACTTCATGGCTCCTGCTTTATCTTTGTCCATGACTATGCTTTCAACGAGCATCTGGTCCTGGTCTGCGAACACAATCTGTTTGTCTGCCATGACCCCTCTCCTTCCTGAAAATCCTGAGCCGTAATCCCTACGCCGAGTGGACCCCCCCATCTCCCTCCAAAAAGCTTGGCCTAAACAACCTTGGGGCCGCAGGCATGGCCAGGGTGTCCCTTCATCTTATCCAGCAAGTCTGCCAGATAGCGCAGGGCTTCATCCTGTCCTGGTCAATGAGAATGGACTCGACTTTTTGCTGCTCCTGATCGCTGAAAGTAATGGTGACATTTGCCATGCATACTTCTCATCTCCTCAAAACTAAGGACAAGTTAACCACCAGGGGGCAGAGTGTCAATAGCCGGAAAAGGGGATTGTTTTGCCGCAGGAAATGGGAGATAATTCCTGTATCAGACCAACCGGCGCCCTCAGCTCACCCCCCAAAACCCCCCAGCGAGGGATCATACTCCTACTCCCTCTCTCCTCAGCGGTGAGCGCAGGACATGATGCCCACTGGAAAGGAGGCTCACCGATGCTTAACTTATACCGGGAAAAGACCTATCCGCCCCGGTGTCCCTTTTGCCGAGCCGAAGTTGCCAAACCGGCGGAGCTGGCAGGAGGCATGTGGTATGAGTTTGAAGGCGGCATATGCCGCTGCGGGGCGGTTTTTGCCCACGATCCCACCGCCCGCAACGGCGGGGCGGTCCTTTTGCAGGCCCTGGTCCAGTGCTGCCATGGAGACTGGGATGAGGCCCTCAGCCTGGCCCCGGAGGTTGATTACGACGAGGGCTTTGTGGGCCATTACAACAGCCTCACCCACCGCCTGGAGAGTCAGGCCTTCGGGACGCTGGTTTTTATCCGCCGTCGGTCACAACCTTGAGACGGCAATGGTCTTGGCACGATCTGGCCTGTTTACGGCCCGGCAGCCAAAACAATAGAGAGGAGGTGCGCCCGCGCCATGGAATTGGCAGGATGGTTGTTATTGCTGGCCATTGTAATTTTCGCCGTTTTTAAGGGCGGTTGTTGAAGGTGAACCTCACCGGCCGTGACTGCCGGTATCCCTTAGGTCCGTTTGAGGAGAGCCCAACACTTAAGAAAGCGTGTTCAACTTCAACCCAGATATGAAAAGGCCTAATAAGCCGGCCGGGGTAGTATGGCGCTTACCGTCTTAGAACTACTGAAACATCTGCCGCGGACGAATTGTGGGGAGTGTGGACAGACCACCTGCCTGGCCTTCGCCACTCAAGTGATCAAAGAGGGGGAAAACTTGGCCCGCTGCCCCTTTTTGCCTGAGGCTTTGCAGGATGCCAGTGGGGAGATCCGCCGCCAGCAGGAACAGGGAGTGGGCCGCCGCCGTGAATCTCTGGCCATTGCGCTGGAGGCCTTACAGGCAAAGATCGCCCCCCTGGATTTTGCCGGCATCGCCGCCGGCTTGGGAGCACATTACAGAAAAGAAGACCAGCGGGAATACCTTGCCCTGACATATTTCGGTCAGGAGCTGAAGGTGTTCAAAGAGGGAATTGTCTATCCGCCGGGAGCCGAGGCCAATCCCTGGGATGCCATATTGCTTTATAATTACCTGGCCTCCCAAGGGAAAGCGCTGCCGACGGGCAAGTGGATCAGATACCATGAGCTCCCTAATTCGGTGTCCAAAGCCAAGACCTTGGCGCGCTTGGAAAAACAACTGGCAGACCATTTCCAGACCCAGCCGACCCTCTTGTCAGCCCGGGGGGCAAAGTTGGGCGGACAGCCGGTGCAGACTGCCGCGGATGCCACCCTGCAGCTCGAATTCTGGCCACTGCCCCGGGTTCCCCTGCGGTTGCTGTTCTGGGAGGCGGAAACGGAGGATGATTTTCCGGCCCAGGCTCACTTTCTCTTCGATGCCCAGGTATCGGATTTCTTAGATCTGGAATCCCTCCTGTTTTTGGTGGAACAACTAGTGGGGAGGCTGCTATCGGCAAAGTGAGTCCAGAGCAGGAATTAACCACCAGACCTCAGGAGTCGGCTCCCTCAGATGGATAAAAGTCAGACGGCGGTGGGAAACGTCCACCCACTGGATTTTCCCCTCGCATATTGAAGCGACAGGAGATGGAAACCATGGCGCAGAAGCGGCAGGAAGGGCAAGACAAAAACGAAGCCGGCACAGCCAGGCACCGGGTCTTAATTTTTCGGCTCTATCCTTTACAGCTGGGAGACAAAATCTTTTTCCAGGATGGCCCCCGACGGGGCGATTGGCAGGTCATTGAGGTGGGCCCACGCAAGCTCAGGCTGAAGTGTCCGGTGTCGTTCAAAGAGCTGGAGTGCGACCATCTCTATACCTTCGTCGAAGAACGCCCAAATGAACCCTGGCCTCATGGTCATTGACCGGCGCCGAGGGAAGATGCCAGGTTATTAGACACCACAGGGCGGCCAATGATTGACAACCT
The DNA here is from genome assembly GCA_020722205.1 of Desulfobacca acetoxidans. GTDB lineage: Bacteria > Desulfobacterota > Desulfobaccia > Desulfobaccales > 0-14-0-80-60-11 > DYLF01. Next base: position 5,831 of record DYLF01000058.1, on the reverse strand, counting down.
GAGAAAGTGACCTTATATTTTAGCATAAAATAAGATGAAAAAAGGAAGGTGAAAGAATTATTATGTTGGATGAGTATGCCGTCGATCTGACCGGTACCACGCAGGTGGCCCCCGAACATATTGTTACCGGGGTCTTCCCACATCCTCTCCATGGCCGGCTGATAGAGCGGGTGATCCTCTGGGTGAGGCCTTATATCAATTATGCCCAGGCCCGTTACAAGTTGAGTTGGTGGGGAAACGGCGTGGCCTATTACTATTGCATCCCCTCGCAGATGGGTGGTGGCGAGGAAAGGGGGATCATGGGTCCTAGGCCGGCAATGTATGAAGAATAATTGATTGCTTTTGAGGGCAAACAACTTGACTCAGGGTCGGCGACGGCCCTGCTTTTTTGGGAGGAGAAGATTTGGCCATTCCGCCTTCCTAAGAGCCCGGCGAGGGAGCATCCAGTACTTCCCGGACTTTGGCAGCCAGAACGTCATGCCGAAAGGGCTTCTGCAGAAAGGGGATTTTTTTACCCAAAACCTCGTGCTGCCACACAGCATCAGCAGTGTAGCCCGACATAAACAAAATCCTGATTTCCGGATGCAGACGCCGCAGCCGCTCGGCCAATTCGCACCCGCTGAGCTGCGGCATGACCACATCAGTAAGCAGCAGGTGGATGGGGCTTTGGCGGCGCTCGCAGAGCAACAAGGCCTCGCCGCCGTTTTTGGCCTCCAATATCTGGTAGCCGTAGAGCCTGAGGGTCTGAACCATCAGACCCCGCACCAGGTCTTCATCTTCCACCACTAGAATGGTTTCCCACCCTCGCAGCGGCACCGCCGGCCCCGGGGCCGCGGGAAGCTCCACGGCCTCCGCCACCTGGGGCAGATAAATCACGAAAGTTGTGCCCTGGCCGGGTTCACTCTCCACCTCCAGATGCCCCCCGCTCTGTTTGATGATGCCATATACCGTGGACAGACCGAGCCCCGTGCCCTTGCCCGCCTCTTTGGTGGTATAATACGGTTCAAAAATGAGGGGTACGGCCTCCGGCGTGATGCCCAGGCCGGTATCACTCACCGCCAGCTTGACATAAGGCCCGGCGGGGATGTTGTCATGGTGGTGGCCATAACCCTCGTCTAAATAAACGTTGGCCGTCTCAATGAGCAACTTCCCGCCCTGGGGCATGGCATCCCGGGAATTGACGGCCAGATTCATGATCACCTGTTCGATCTGACCCGGATCGATTTTCACGGCAGCCAGCTCCGGAGCCAGCGAAAATTTGATTTCCACGTCTTCGCCGATGAGGCGGCGCAGCATACCTTTGAGATCGCTGACCACCGCATTGAGATTGATCACCCGCGGCGCCAGGACCTGTTTCCGGCTGAAGGCCAGAAGTTGCCGGGTCAAAGAGGCGGCCCGCTCCGCCGCCTTATGAATCTCAGCCGCCGAGCGGTAGAGGGGATCATCCTGTCGCAGATCCAGCATCATGATCTCGGCATAGCCCTGGATGGCCATCAGCATATTATTGAAGTCATGGGCCACCCCGCCCGCCAGGCGGCCGATGGCCTCCATTTTTTGGGCTTGCAGAAAACGCTGGGCCATCTCCTTTTGCTCCGTGATGTCCAAACAATAGCCCAGAACGGCCCTTTGCCCGCCATAGGAGGTGCTTACCACCGTTTCCATGAGCCAGCGACGGCGGCCGTCTTTGGTAATTATTTGAAATTCAAAAGGAGTCTGGCTTTCTCCCTTGAGCCTCCTCAAGGCCTGTTCACGAACCAAAGATTTGCATTCGGGCGCTACCAGGATAAAGACATCCTTAGCAAGCAATTCGTCCTCCTGGTAGCCGGTGATTTTCGGGACGGCAGGGTTCAGGACCTGAAACCGGCCCCGCTGGGCGATAAAGATGCCGATGGGGGCGCAGCTCACCAGATTTTGAAAGGCCTCTTCGGCCCGGGCCTTTTCGGCCTTAAGTCGAAGCTTTTCCATAACCCCTTGGATGGTCAGGGGCAAGCGTTGAATGTGACTGGGGGTCTTGATGACGTAATCCGCCGCCCCGGCGTGCAGAGCTGCCACCGCCATTTCCTCGGAGCCAGTGCCGGTGACGATAATCACCGGCATGCCCGGTTGTCTGGCCTTAACGGCCGCAATCACCTCCAGGCCTTCAAAGCCCAGAATGTTGACATCGCTGAGCACTAGGTCAAAACCGCCCTCCGCCAGACGCGCCTCAAACTCCCGGCGGGAAGAGGCCTCGATCACGTTGAACCCTTTATGCTCCTTCTCCAGGGCATCCCGCACCAACTCCCGGTCCAGTCGGTTATCGTCCACGTAAAGCACATGAATCGGTGGTTTCATGTGTTAGCCTCCACAGGCGGCCCCACATTGAGGGTGAGCCAATAATCTTTGACCTGCTGCACTACCTTAAGAAAGCCTTCAAATGACCCGGGCTTGACCAGGTAACTGTTGGCCCCGCAATCATAGGACAAGGCCAGATCGCCTTCCTCCTGGGAGGAGGTCAGAATAATCACCGGCAGCCGCTTCAAACCCGGGGCGCTTTTAACCTGCCGGAGGACTTCAAAACCGTCGATGCCCGGCATCTTCAGGTCCAGCAGAATGATGTCGGGCAGAGGATATTGCTGGCGGTCGTGATAAGGCTCCCGGCCGAAGAGGTAGTCCAAGGCTTGTTCACCCTTGTGGGACACATGCACGGTATTTCCCAGGCGGACTTCCCGGAAAGCGTCCAGAACCAACTCAATGTCCATGCGGTTGTCTTCCACCAACAGGATATGCGCCGGTCTGAGCATGTCTCACTCCTTGGGTAATGTCAAATAAAAAGTGCTCCCCTGGCCCACTTCAGACTCCACCCAAACCTGGCCGCCCAGCACTTCCACCGCCCGCTTCACGATAGCCAGGCCGATACCCACGCCGGGGATGTCCTCATCGCTGTGCAGGCGTTGAAAGACATTAAAGATTTTCTTCTGGTACTCCGGGGCGATCCCAACCCCGTTGTCGGAGACCGCCACCACCACCACCTGGTCGTCTGCCATCCGCCAGGATACACCGATGTGAGGCGCCACCTCCGGCCGCCGATAAGTCAACGCGTTTTCCAACAGGTTGGTAAAGATTTCCAGCAGCAAGGTCTGCTCGCCATGAATTACCGGCCATTCGGAGGGGAGATCTATCACCGCTTTAGTGGCGGTCATCCGTTCGCCCAAGTGATGGAGCACCAAAGTCACCACCTCACCCAGGGGCACCGGCTGCAGTTTAAGGGCCTGACGTCCCAGCCTGGAAAAGGTCAGGAGATCATCGATGAGTTGTCCCATGCGCTCGGCGGCCTGGACAATATTATCCACGTAATGGCGCCCTTCCTCATTGAGAAACTGACGGTGGCGCCGGGCGATGATCTGGGCGAAGCCGCTCACCGCCCGAAGCGGTGACCTAAGGTCGTGGGAGATGGAATAGGCAAAGGCTTCCAGTTCCTTGTTGGCTGCCCGCAGCTGGACAGTGCGCTCCTCCACGCGCCGGTCCAGCTCTTTGGCATGTTGCAGGAGCTGCCGGTATAATAAGGCGTTGCGCAGGCCCATGGCAATTTCGCCGGCGGCGGCCTCCAAAAAACTGGCCAGCGCCATGAAATCCTGCTCACTGGCCCAGGCCAGCGCCAACACCCCCAGGAGCTGATCACCGGACAGCAGCGGCAGGGCGGCGCAAGACACCTGAATTGCCTCCTGGCTGGCTTTGGGGGAGCAAGGGAGATCGTGCTGCCGAGCAGGAAAGTACGCCGGTTTGCCTGCCTCCAAAACATGCCTGCATAGATCTTCTACCACCGGCAAAAATTCCTCTTGCCTGGGGTCAACAATCTCCGGCCTGGCCCCTACCAAGGCCAACTCGTTGTTTTCCTTTAAATAAATCAGCACTATGTCCGGTTCCGCCGGATAAACCGTCTGCTCCAGGGCCGCCGCCATGACGTCTTCCAGTGACAGGCTGCTCCCCACCCGCCGGGCCAGGGCATTGAGAGCCGTGAGTTCCTTGGTGCGTTGGCGCAGCCTGTCCTTGGCCCGCTTATGGTCGGTGATATCCAGGGCGGTAAAAACCACCCCGGCGGCAAGGTTGCCAGGTTCAAGCGCTGAGGAGCTCAGCCAGACATCTATAACCTGGCCGTCCCGGCGCCGCCAGCGGGTGGCCACCGAGGACACCCCGGTGGCCCTGATGTCCGCATACTTAAGCAAACCGACGCGTTCAAATTCTTCCTCACTTTCATAGAGCAGCCGAGCGCTTTGCCCATTAAGCTCCTCGGCTGCATAGCCGGTAATCTTGCACATATTTTCATTAACCCAACCGATTATACGATCATAGGCCAAGCCGATGCCGATGGGCGCGGTGCGCAAGACCCCTTGCAGAGTGGCCTCTCTTTCTCTGAGCGCCTCTTCCGCCCGTTTGCGTCCGGTGATGTCGGAGCCGATGCTCAGGATCTCCACCATCCGACCGTTCTCGTCCAGGATCACCTTGTTGGTCCAGGCGATCCACACCCGTTCCCCACTCCGGCGCATATTTTCATTCAGATTGTATTCGAATCTTTTGGGATCGGCACAGATTTCATTAATCATAGTCGTCAGGTCTCTGCCCGTGCTCTCGGTCTCCGGGACAATGGTGCCGACGACGTGTCGGCCGATGATTTCCTCTTCGGCATAGCCGAAGAATTTCTGGCCGAATTCATTCAGAAAGGTAACTATGCCCTCTTTGGTCCAGCGGAGGATGATACTGTTGGCGTTTTCCACCAATTCACGATACTTGCGTTCGCTTTCGACCAAAGCCGCTTGGGTGCGCCGGTGTTGGGTGATATCCATGAAGCATCCCAGGACGGCCCTTTCCCCCTCATAAGTAGTGGAGACCACTGTGGCCATGGCCCAACCCCTTTGGCCGCTCTTGGCAATAAACGGAAACTCATAGGGCAGGGAACTCTCCCCCTTCACCATCCGGATGGCCTTTTGTCTTACCTCCTCCTTAGATTCAGGAGCGACGATACCCAGAGGGTCCATGGCCAGCAATTCGGCTTCGCTGAAGCCGGTGATGCGCTGGAAGCCGGGGTTGACCAAAACCACCTTCTTCCCCTTGGCGATGAAGATGCCCATCGGGGAGTGGGACACCAGTTTCTCAAAGGCATCCTCCTGCTGACGGGCGTTGCCTTCCCGGCCATCCCTGACGGTTCGTCCCATCTCTGCCTCCCTTGATTAAACGCTTTCAGCCATGGGGTGGAAGGCTCGGCCCAAGCGGGCGATTTCCCCCACCGCCGACCATACCGAGGTTGTCCAAAGCCGGCCACTGACCCTGCCTCCAGACAAACCGGGCCTGCTGGCCTTGGCGTCTTGGCGCCGCGCTTCCGCCACCTGGGCCAACCTCTCAAGAAGTAAGCGGGCCCTCAATCCGGCGCCTGTCTTCCCGGCATCTCTGCCCCACCAGGGATTAGAGGCAGCCTGCGGCCTCAACCCTGCCGGCTTACCTGTTTTATCCAACCCGGTAAAGGATCTCTAACCGCACGGGCAAAAAGATAAGGCCAACCAGACCAAACAAACGCCGACCCAAGCTCTGGAAGCAGGGGAACCTAAAATTGTCCACCCTCTTGGTTGGTATATTTTAAGGCTTGCTTGCCGTTAGGGAGCTTTTTTTGATCACACCCAATAGCAGGGGATATGAACTCTGTTGACGGGCAATACTTTGGAAAGCGGCCTGGCTGGTGAAGGGGCTGCCTTCCCCAGCCGAGGTTGTCAAGCGGCCAAGCATTAGGATCGTCTAAATGCAAGGCATTGCCACCAGTAGGTAAAAGTCTTTAACCTCAAAAGGCTTTTTTAGGCGAATTA